>NZ_JBWKCC010000039.1:0-51255 GCF_056436655.1 Streptomyces sp. NPDC043427
CCCCCTCCCCCCCCCCCCCCCCCCCCCCCCCCCCCCCCCCCCCCCCCCCCCCCCCCCCCCCCCCCCCCCCCCCCCCCCCCCCCCCCCCCCCCCCCAGCACCATCTCAGCCAGCCGGAACGGTCAGCCGCACAACCCCGTCCGGCCCGGCCACCAACACTGGCGTCTCCGGCCCCCCAAGATCCCGCACAGCTGCCCGGTCCGCCTCGGACGCGGCCTCCGCCTCCGTCACGACCGCCGCCGCCTCCAGCGACTTCGCCCCGGAGGCCACGGCCATCGCCACCGCCGTCTGCAGCGCACTCAGCTTCAGCGATTCCAGGGCGACGGTGCCAGCCACATACGTACGTCCCGTCTCGTCCCGCACGGCGGCGCCCTCCGGCACACCGTTGCGGGCCCGGGCCGAGCGGGCCAGGGTGACGATCTTGCGGTCCTCGGGGTCGAGCGCACTGGTGTCGGTCATGACCTGAGCATACGAAGAAGCCCGGCCGCCCCCGCTCACACCCCCGGCGGCTTGGGGAACCCCTGCGGCCACACCTGGGCGCCGCCCGCCGTCGCACCGCCGTCCACCGCGATCTCCGTGCCCGTCTGGTACGGGAAGGCGTCGGACGCCAGCGCCAGCACCGCGCCGGCGATGTCATCGGCCGTGGCCATCCGCCGTAGACCAGGGACGTTCAACGGCCCCCACGCCTTCTTGAAGGCCTCCCAGTCCGCGTCCTCGACCCCCGCGGGCCGCACCAGCGGGGTGTCGGTGGTGCCGGGCCGGATCGCGTTGATCCGGATGCCCTGGTCGCCGTAGTCCATGGCGGCCGCCCGGACGATCCCCTCGACGCCCCGCTTGCCGGCCGCGTACGCCGCGTGCCCGGGGCGGACCCGTTCGGCGCCCGCCGACGAGGTGCACACGATCACTCCCCCGCCACGCCGCAGCAGATGCGGGATCTCGTACTTCACCGCGAGGAACACCCCGCGCTCGTTGGTGGCGAGCAGGTCGTCCCACTCGGCGACGCTCATCTCGTGGACCTTCCTGGAGATCTCGATCCCGGCGTTGTTGAAGGCGATGTCGAGCCCGCCGTACCGGCCCGCGACCCCGTCGACGAAGGCCTCGACCTGTTCCGCCGCACGGACGTCCGCGTGCAGGTAGAGGGCCTCGCCGCCCGCGCTCCGGATCTCCCGCTCGACCTCGCGGCCCAGCTCACGGCGGCGCCCGCAGAAGCCGACCTTGGCGCCCTCGGCGGCGAAGGCCCTCGCGGTGGCGCGGCCGATGCCCGAGGTGGCACCGGTGATGGCGACGACCTTCCCGGCGAAACGGCCACCGCCCCGCTCGGCGGCGCCCGCCCGGGGAGCCGAGGCGACCCCCACAGCGGCGGCGAGCGCTCCCGAGAGCGCGGTACGACGGTTGAACGAGGTTACGGACACGGCGGAACTCCTCCGGCATGAAGCAACGATCGGTACGCCCCCGACTCTCCGACGCCGGGGCGGGGCCGGGCATCTGTCACTTCGACCGGTGTCGGCCAGTGCCGCAACACCGCACGGGCAAACGGTGCCTGCCGGGGCACTAGCCTCAAGGCGTGGGAAAGACACGGACGTTGTACGGCCGGGAGGCTGAACAGGCCCTGATACGGGGTCTCCTGGCCGATGCGGCGGCAGGGCGCGGACGGGTGCTGCTGGTGCTCGGGGAGGCCGGGATCGGCAAGACCGCGCTCCTCGACGACGCGGTGGCCCATGCCGGACGGGAGGGCCGGGGCACGGCGGTGCTGCGGTGCGCGGGCGTCGAATCGGAGGGTGCCCCGGCCTTCTGCGGGCTGCTGTCGCTGCTGGCCGGGGTGCTGGACCGGCTGGAGGCGCTGCCGCAGTTCCAGCGGGCCGCGCTGGAGGGGGCGCTGGGGCTCGCGCCGGCCGCCGACGTGGGTGAACTGTCGGTGCGTACGGCCCTGCTGTCGCTGCTGCGGCTGCTCACCTCCGACGGGCCGGTGCTGCTCGCCGTCGACGACCTGCAGTGGCTGGATCCTCCTACACGGGCGGCGATCCTGTTCGCGGCCCGCCGCCCGTTGCCGCGACTGGCCGTGATGCTCGCTTCGCGCACCGGGCCCGACCTGGACCGGGCCGTACACGACCTGCCCGCCCTGGACCTGGCGGGCCTCGCGCCGGAGGCCGCCCGGGCGCTGCTCGCCGCACGCGGGGTGCGGGACATGGACACGGCCCCGCTGCTGGCCGCCGCCGAGGGCAACCCGCTCGCGTTGGCCGAACTGCCGGTGCCGGACGGGACGTCGACCGGTCCGCCCCTCGCTGCCCGGCTGCGAGAGGCGTTCACCCACCGGGCTCGCGCCCTGCCCGCCGAGACCCGGACGCTGCTGCTGGTGGCGGCCGCCGAGGAGCGGGGCCGTACGGACGCGGTGCTGACGGCAGCGGCCCGGCTGGGCGCCGGCGAGGAGGCGTTGGCCGCCGCCGAGCGTGCCGCACTGCTGGAGGTCACCGGCTCCGCCGTCCGCTTCCGTCACCCCCTCGTCCGTACGGCGGTCTACGCGGACGCCCCGTTCCCGGACCGGGCCCGCGCCCACCTCGCCCTCGCCGAGACGCAGACGGGGCACGACGCCCTGTGGCACCGGGCGCTGGCCCGCACGGGCCCCGACGAGGAACTGGCCGCCGCGCTGGAGCGGTACGCGGACGCCATCGCCGGGCGGGGCGGACTGGCCGCAGTGGCGTCGGTCCTCACCCGCGCGGCGGAGCTCGGCACGAACCCCGAGGCCCGGGCCCGGCGCCTGGCCGCGGCAGCACACGCCGCGTGGAAATCGGGCCACCCTGACACGGCCGGGTGCCTGGCGGCCCGCGCGGCGGCCCAGTGCCCTGAGAGGGGCGCCGGAGCCCTCGAACTCACCCGGCTCAAAGGCCTGATCGCCCACTCCGGCGGCGACCAGGAGGACGCCTTCCGGAAGCTGACCGAGGCCGCCGAGGCGCACGCCCCGTACCGTCCTCAGGCCGCGGCCGCCCTGCTCTTCATGGCCTGCGACGCCGCCGAGCACACGGGCCGCCACGAGGACCTGCGTCGAGCCGCGCTGGGCATCGGCGAGTTGGAGGTGGAGCCGCGTTACCGGACGTACGGGCGCCTGCTGGCGGCGGCGTACGACGCGAGCCCGCTCTCCCCGGAAGACCCCTGGTCGATCCTCCGGGCCGCCCCCGACGACCTCGGCACCAGCCGGGTCCACCGCTGGCTGTGGCCCCTGGCGATCACGCGGGACGGGCCCGACGCGCCCCGGGTCCGCGACTTCGCCGAGACCGCGTGCGAGCGGATGACGGAGGCGGGCAGCGCCGCGCTGCTCCCCCGGCCGCTGCTGTGGCTGGCCGACCTGGAGTGCCGTACCGGACGGCTGACGGAGGCCGCCGCGCACGCCGAGGAGGCGCTGCGGCTCGCCCGGGACCTCGCGCACCCGGTACCGGCCGCCGACGCCCTGGCTCTGCTGGCCCGCGTCGCCGCCCTGCACGGCGACGAGTCCCGCTGCCGTGCGTATGCCGAGGAGGCGTCCGCCACGGCGCTGCCGCTGCACAACCGTGCGGCGGCCGCCGAGGCAGCGTGGGCCGAGGCGCTGCTCGCGCTCGCCCGCGGTGACCACTCCGAGGTGTGCGAGCGGCTGCTGCCCGTGCACACCCCGGGCTCGGCCCGCGCGCACCGCCGCATCGCCCGCCTGAGCGCCGCCGACCTGGCGTGGGCGCTGCTGTCCGGCGGCGACCGGGCCGCGGCCGTCACGACGGCCAAGCACGCCACAGCCTGGGCCGAGCACAGCGGCCTGCCGTGGGCCCGCGCCCAGTCCGCCCTGTGCCGGCTGATGACGGCCGCGGAGGGCACGGACCCGCGCGACCTGCACGGCCACTGGGCCGCCGCGGACCGCGGTTTCGCCGACCAGCCGTTCTGGCGGGCCCGGGCCGCGCTCGCGTACGGGGAGCGGCTGCGCCGGGACCGGCAGGCGGTGGCCGCACGGGAGTCGCTGCGGCTCGCGGTCGACCTGTTCGACGGGATCGGCACGCCGGTGTGGCGGGATCGCGCCCGGGGCGAGCTGCGGGCCTCGGGCGGTTCCGCGCGCCGCGGCCACGGGGACGCGGCGGTCCGCCTCACGCCACAGGAACTGCGGGTGGCCCGGCTCGCCGCGCGGGGCCTGTCGAACCGGGAGATCGGCGCCCGCCTCAGCATGAGCCCGCGCACCGCCGGCTACCACCTCTACAAGGTCTTCCCCAAGCTGGGCGTCACGGGCCGGGCCGAGCTGCGCGACCTGGAGCTGTGAGGGTGCTCAGGGCCGGTCGAGGCGCAGGCGGTCGGCTCGTGGCAGGCCCGCCACCACCAGGTCGTAGGAGTCCTCGATCAGCTCCCTGACCATCTGGTCGGGGAGTCCGCCGTCCACCGTCACCGTGTTCCAGTGGCGCTTGTTCATGTGGTAGCCGGGGGCGATCAGGCCCGGGTGGTCGGTGCGCAGACGGACCGCGTCCTCGGGGTCGCACTTGAGGTTGACCTTGAGGGGCCGCTCGTCCGTCCAGCTCAGTGCGAACATCTTGCCCCGGACCTTGAACACCGAGATCTCCGGCCGGAAGGGAAAGTCCTCCGTCGCCGCGTTGAAGGACAGGCAGAAGGCGCGCAGGTCCTCAGGGGTCACTCGGGTTTCGCCTCCTCCTGGTCCGGCCGCTCGACCTTGCCGTCCGGCTCGACCAGGACCGTCACGATCTTGTTGCGGCGGCCGGCCGCGGCCTCCGCGGTCAGCCGCAGTCGGCGCCCGTCGGGAAGGTCGACGTGCGAGGACGCCCCGGCGATGGGGACACGGCCCAGGGCCTTCGCGAGGAGTCCACCGACGGTTTCCACGTCCTCGTCGTCGAACTCCTCCAGGCCGTACAGCTCGCCGAGGTCGGTGATGTCGAGGCGGGCGGTGACGCGGAAGCGGTCCTCGCTGAGGTCCTCGACGGGCGGGAGCTCACGGTCGTACTCGTCGGTGATCTCGCCGACGATCTCCTCGAGGATGTCCTCGATGGTGACGATGCCGGCGGTGCCGCCGTACTCGTCGATGACGACGGCGACGTGGTTGCGCTGCTGCTGCATCTCGCGCAGCAGGTCGCCCGCGTTCTTGGTGTCGGGCACGAAGGCGGCGGGCCGCATGGCCGTGGAGACGAGTTCGCTCTCCGCGTCGCGGCTGATGTGGGTCTTGCGGACCAGGTCCTTCAGGTACACGATCCCGACGATGTCGTCCTCGCTCTCCCCGGTGACGGGGATGCGCGAGAAGCCGGAGCGCAGGGCGAGGGTGAGGGCCTGACGGATCGTCTTGTAGCGCTCGATGACGACGAGGTCGGTGCGCGGGACCATGACCTCCCGTACGAGTGTGTCGCCCAGCTCGAAGACGGAGTGCACCATGCGGCGCTCCTCGTCCTCGATGAGGGACTCCTTCTCGGCGAGGTCGACCAGCGCACGCAGCTCCGCCTCGGAGGCGAACGGGCCGCGACGGAAGCCCTTGCCGGGGGTGAGCGCGTTGCCGATGAGGATCAGCAGCGGCGGGATGGGGCCCATGATCCTGGCGAGCGGCAGCAGGACGTACGCGGCCGCCGTCGCGGTGTTCAGCGGGTGTTGACGGCCGATGGTGCGCGGGGAGACCCCGACGGCGACGTACGACACCAGGACCATGACGCCGATCGCGACGAGGAGGGCCTCTGCGGTGCCGTCGAACTCCCTCAGACAGCCGTACGTGATCAGCGCGGCGGCGGCCATCTCGCAGGCCACGCGCACCAGCAGCGCCACGTTGAGGTAGCGGGTGGGGTCGGCGGCGACCTGGATCAGCTTGGCGCTGCCGCGCCGCCCGGACTTCACGGCCTCCTCGGCGCGGAAGCTGGAGACGCGCGCGAGGCCCGCCTCCGCGCAGGCGGCGAGCCAGGCGACGACGACCAGGGCGATCGCGCCGGTGACGAGGGCGAGGCTCATGACACGGTCGGGGCCGGGGACGGGCCGGTCAGGCCCTTCTCCGCACGCCAGCCGTCCACGATGGCCGCCTGCAGGCCGAACATCTCGGCCTTCTCGTCCGGTTCCTCGTGGTCGTAGCCGAGCAGGTGCAACACGCCGTGGACGGTGAGCAGCTGGAGCTCCTCGTCCATGGAGTGCTGCGTCTCCGCCTCGGCGCCCTGCTTGGCGGCCACCTCGGGACACAGCACGATGTCACCGAGGAGGCCCTGCGGGGGCTCGTCGTCGTCCTTCGACGGCGGACGCAGCTCGTCCATCGGGAAGGACATGACGTCGGTGGGCCCCGGCAGGTCCATCCACTGGATGTGCAGCTGCTCCATGGCGCCTTCGTCCACGACGATCACCGAGAGCTCGGAGAGCGGGTGGATGCGCATCCGTGCGAGCGCGTAGCGGGCGATGTCGAGGATCGCCTGCTCGTCGACCTCGGTTCCGGACTCGTTGTTGACGTCGATCGACATGGTGCGGTTTCTGTCTACTTCCCCTTGTGCCCGGACTGCCTGCCCCGGCCACCCTTGTGGGTGCCGTTCTCGGTGCCGTGCGTGGTGTCGTACTTCTCGTACGCGTCGACGATACGGCCGACGAGCTTGTGCCGTACGACGTCGTGGGACGTAAGGCGTGAGAAGTGGACGTCGTCCAGGCCTTCCAGGATCTCCTGCACCTGGCGCAGACCGGACTTGGTGCCGGTGGGGAGGTCGACCTGCGTCACGTCACCCGTGATCACGATCTTCGAGTCGAAGCCGAGCCGGGTGAGGAACATCTTCATCTGCTCGGGGCTCGTGTTCTGGGCCTCGTCCAGGATGATGAAGGCGTCGTTGAGCGTACGGCCACGCATGTACGCCAGTGGTGCGACCTCGATCGTTCCGGCGGCCATGAGGCGTGGGATCGAGTCGGGGTCGAGCATGTCGTGCAGCGCGTCGTACAGCGGGCGCAGGTAGGGGTCGATCTTCTCGTAGAGCGTGCCGGGCAGGAAGCCCAGGCGCTCCCCCGCCTCCACCGCCGGGCGG
Source organism: Streptomyces sp. NPDC043427 (assembly GCF_056436655.1). Taxonomy (NCBI): domain Bacteria; kingdom Bacillati; phylum Actinomycetota; class Actinomycetes; order Kitasatosporales; family Streptomycetaceae; genus Streptomyces; species Streptomyces sp. NPDC043427. The sequence goes on from NZ_JBWKCC010000039.1 coordinate 6,983, forward strand.
GTCAGGATGATGCGGTTGACCTGCTTGGACTGCAGGGCCTGCACCGCCTTGGCCATGGCGAGGTAGGTCTTGCCGGTACCGGCGGGGCCGATGCCGAAGACGATCGTGTGCTTGTCGATCGCGTCGACGTACCGCTTCTGGTTGAGGGTCTTGGGCCGGATGGTGCGGCCCCGCGAGGACAGGATGTTCTGCGTCAGTACCTCGGCCGGGGTCTCCTGGCCGTCGCTCTCCCCGTTCTCGCTCGCCCTGAGCATGGCGATCGAGCGTTCCACTGCGTCCTCCGTCATCGGCTGCCCGGTGCGGAGCACCAGCATCATCTCGTCGAACAGGCGCTGGATGAGGGCCACTTCAGCAGGGGCGCCGACCGCGCTGATCTCATTGCCCCGGACGTGGATGTCGGCCGCCGGGAAGGCCTTCTCGATCACGCGCAGAAGAGAGTCACCGGACCCCAGGACGGTCACCATGGGGTGCTGGGCGGGGACGGTGAACTGTGCTCTCGCCTGCCCCTGCGCGGGAGTGTGAGCTGTGGGTGTCTGAGTCATGGGCCGGCGCTGAAGGCCTGCGGTTCCTCCTCATCACGGCCGCGTAGCTGAGAGCGGCCTCGCGGTATCCAGAGTACGACGGTCCACTGACAACACCGTAGGGCTTTTCGGTGCCGATCCCTGTCACGGCCGCAAGCCTCACGCCGACCTGCGGAACCCGATCGTCGGCACCGCCCTGCGCAGCGGCCACGGCCGTACCGCCCCCTCGGGGACGAGGTCCGCCAGGAACGCGTACCGGCGCAGTGCGGTCGGGTCCTGGCCCTCGACCGACTGCACCCTGCTCCACCAGGCGGCGACCTCCGCCCACCCCGGTGCCGAGAGGGACCCCCCGAACTCCTGGACCGACAGGGCGGCGGTCAGGCCGGCGAAGGCGAGGCGGTCGGCCAGCGGCCAGTCGGCGAGTGTGCCGGTGACGAAGCCGGCCACGAAGACGTCGCCCGCGCCGGTCGGGTCGAGTGCCTCGACGGCGATCGCGGGGACCTCGGCCGTCTCCCCGGTCCGCCGGTCCACCGCGTACGCGCCCTCCGCACCGAGGGTGACGACGGCGAGCGGCACGTGCTCGGTGAGGGCGTGCGCGGCGGCCCGCGGGCAGGTAGCGCCCGTGTACCGCATGGCCTCCGCCGCGTTCGGCAGGAACGCCTCGCAGTGTTCGAGGTCGGCGAGACCCGCCAGGTCCCACGCCCCGGTGTCGTCCCAGCCGACGTCGGCGAAGACGCGGGTGCCGTGGTACGCGGCCTGGGCGATCCAGGGCGCCCGCTTGCCGGGGGTGAGGGAGGCGACGGCTGCGCGGGCGCGGGGCGGGTCCTCGGGGGCGGGCCCCTCGGGCGGCGGTTCGTGGCCGTGGGAGACCATGGTGCGCTCGCCCTCGTAGGCCATGGACACGGTGACCGGGGAGTGCCAGCCGGGGACCGTGCGGGACGGGGAGAGGTCGATGCCCTCGCCCTGCGCGAGCGCGTCCCAGCAGTAGTCGCCGTAGTGGTCGTCGCCGAAGGTGGCCGCGAGCGACGTGCGCAGGCCCAGGCGGGCCAGGGCGGTGGCCATGTTGGCGACGCCGCCGGGGCTCGACCCCATCCCGCGCGCCCAGGACTCGGTCCCGCGCACCGGGGCGGAGTCGAGCCCGGTGAAGATGATGTCGAGGAAGACGGTGCCGGTGAGATAGACGTCCCAGGGCGGGTCGTCCGGTGTGCGCAGGGCGACCAGGGGGTCGACCTGGGGCTGCTTACGGGGGTCCTCTCCGGCGGACGGGGTCACGATGCGCTCCCTGACGATGGTGCGGATCCAGCCAGTCTGCACCAGACGACCGACGGCGGGGTGGCAGTGGTGGCAGTCCCGCCTCTTCCGCCCCTTCGCGTCAGGCGGCCGCCGGTCCCGGACGGGCCGTTCGCGCCGCACCCGGTGTCGCCCGGGGTTCCGGTGTCACCGGGGCCTTCGCCGGCTTCGTACGGACGCGGTCGTTACGGCCGCCGCCGCGGGCCGGCAGGACGCTGAGCGCGGCGAGGAAGACAACGACGGTGAGGCCGACCAGGCCGCCCTTGGTGGAGCCGGTGGCGTCCTCGATGAGGCCGAAGGCGGTGGGGGTGACGACCCGCCGAGGTTGCCGATGGAGTTGACGAGCGCGATGCCGGGGCGGCGGCGCGGGCGTCGAGGTAGCTCTGCGGGATGGTCCAGAAGATCGGGGAGGCCGGTTCGAAGCCCATCGCGGCCAGGCACAGCGCGCCCACCCCCGCCCACGGCGACACGAACACGGCGAGCAGGGTGCCGCAGCCGTCGAGGACCAGCAGGGCGATCAGGATCGGGCGGCGCTTGCCGACGCGGTCGGAGACGCGGCCGCTGACGTGGACCGCGGCGATCGCGCACAGCCACGGCACCGAGGTGAGCAGGCCCACCTGGAAGGAGCTGAGCCCGCCGCCGTCCACGATCGACGGCAACCGTGCGTTTCGAGGAGCGCGCCGGAGACGGGGCCGACGATCACCGTGGCGGTACCGATCGATGGTTGCGGCCCCGAGGGGGTGCCAGCGGCCCGGCGCTCACCAGCGCGGCACGGTCGGTGTGACCCACTCGGGGTCGGCGATCCGCATCGCTGCCGCGTCGTCGCGGTCGCGCAGGGAGCCGTCGTCGTCGAGCCAGCGCTGGTGAAGGAACGCCAGGCGGGAACGGTCGAGTTCGACGCCGAGGCCGGGGGCGTCGGAGACGCGGACCTTGCCGTCTTCGAACGTCAGCCGCTGGGTGAGGACGTCCTCCGACTGCCAGGGGTAGTGGGAGTCGCAGGCGTGGTGGAGGTCGGGGACGGTGGACGCCACGTGGGTCATGGCGGCCAGGGAGATCCCGAGGTGGGTGTTGGAGTGCATGGAGATGCCGACGCCGAAGGTGCGGCAGATGGCGGCCAGCTGCTGGGTGTTGCGCAGGCCGCCCCAGTAGTGGTGGTCGGAGAGGACGACCTGGACGGCGTCGCGTGTGAAGGCCTCCTTGATCTCGGCGAAGGTCGTCACGCACATGTTGGTGGCGAGGGGTACGTCGGTGTGGGCGGCGACCTCGGCCATGGCGGGGGTGCCGAGGGCGGGGTCCTCCAGGTATTCGAGGACATCGCCGAGTTCCTTGGCCACTGTCAGTGAAGTTTCCACGGACCAGGCGCCGTTGGGGTCGAGGCGCAGGGGGTGGCCGGGGAAGGCCTCGGCGAGGGCGCGGATCGCGGCGATCTCCTTCTCGGGCGGGAAGACGCCGCCCTTGAGCTTGAAGGAGGTGAAGCCGTAGCGCTCGGTGAACCTGCGGGCCTGCTCGACGACTCCGGCGGGGTCGACGGCGGCACCCCAGTCGTCCTTCTCGGACTCCACGCTCTCGGGGTGGTCGGCCCACTTGTAGAACAGGTACGCGCTGTACTCGACGGCGTCGCGCACCTTGCCGCCGAGCAGGGCGTGCACGGGCAGGCCGAGGGCCTTGCCGAGGGCGTCGAGGCAGGCGACCTCGAAGGCGGAGATGACGGACAGCCGCAGCTTGTCGGCGGTCTGGACGCCGCGCAGTCCGCCGACGTCGACCTGGCCGGAGACGCGGGAGTTGTCCACGGCCACCTCCTCGGCGACGACGAACAGCCCGTTGAGGTCGCTGACCTGCCGGCCGACGAGTTTGTCGGCGAACGGCCGGGCCAGCTCCAGGTACTTGGTGTCGCCGTAGGTCTCCCCCACGCCCGTGGTCCCGTCGGCCGTCACGACCTCCACGATGAGGCGGGGGGTGTACGGCTGGTGCACGCCCTGCGTGTTCAGCAGGGGCGGGTCGGCGACCAGGATCGGCGTCAGCCGGACCTCGGCGATGGTCAGGTCGCGGGTCACAGGGCGGCTCCTACGAGGTCGAGTCCGGCGGTCAGCAGAGTCTTGAGGTCGGCGAGGTCGGTTGCCGAGGGGTCAGTGAGCGGGGCGCGCACCGGGCCCACCGGGCGGCCGCGCAGGCGGGCCGCCGCCTTCACCAACGACACGGCGTACCCGGGCATCCGGTCGCGGAGTTCGACGAGCGGGACGTAGAAGTCGCGCAGCAGCCGGTCGGTGGTCTTGTCGTCGCCCGTGTGCAGGGCGGTGAAGAAGGCGTTGGCGATCTCGGGGGCGAAGGCGTGCACGGCGGAGGAGTAGGCGGGGACGCCGACGGTGGCGTAGGCGCGGGCCTGGATCTCTGCGGTGGCGGCGCCGTTGAAGAAGAGGAAGTCCTCGGGGGCGGCGAGGGTGAGGCGCTGGAGGCGGTCGAGGTCGCTGTGGCCGTCCTTGAGGCCGATGACGTTCGGGATCTCGGTGATCCGGCTGAACGCCTTCACGCCGAAGGCGACCTGGCCGCGCTGGTAGGCGATGAGCGGCAGCCGGGTGCGGGCGGCGATGTGCTCCAGCTGAGCGACGAGGCCGTCCTGCGGGGCGGCGACGAGGTAGTGCGGCAGGACGAGGAGGGCGTCGGCGCCGGCATCCTCGGCGATGCGCGCGAAGCGGGCGGCCTGGGCCCAGCCGTAGCCGACGCCGGCGACGACGGGCACCCGGCCGGCCGACTCCTCGACGGCGATGGTGACGACCCGGCGGTACTCGTCCTCGTCGAGGGAGAAGAACTCGCCGGTGCCGCAGGCGGGGAAGACGGCGCCGGGGGCGGTGGCGATCTGGGCGGCGACATGGGTGCGGAAGCCGTCGGCGTCGAGTGAGCCGTCGGCGTGGAAGCTCGTCAGCGGGAACGACAGCACGCCGCCCGCCATGCCGTCCCGCAACCGCCGGGCCGTGTCCGGGTCGAGGGTCACCCTCGCTCATCTCCCTATGTAGACGTCATCTACGTATGAGGATGGAGGTTAGATACACGAACACCGGCCGTCAATGGGCGCGCCCGCGCCTCTACGATCGGCACATGTCGGAGACAGGAGGCGTCCGTGAGGTGAAGTCGGCGGCGCGCACGGTCGCGCTGCTGGAACTGCTCGCGGCGCGCGGCGACCGCCCGGCGCGGCTGCAGGAGCTGGCGGACGAGCTGGGCGTGCCGCGCAGCTCGATGTACGCGCTGCTGCAGACCCTGATCTCGCGCGGCTGGGTCCGCACCGACGTCACCGGCTCCCTCTACGGCATCGGCATTCACGCCCTGCTGACCGGCACCAGCTACCTCGACTCCGACCCGCGCGTACGGCTGGTGCGCCCCTATCTCGACGAGGCGTCCCAGGCGCTGGGCGAGACCATCCACCTGGGGCGGCTCGACGGGCGGAACGTGACATATCTGGCGACACGGGAGTCGCACGAGTACCTGCGGACCATCAGCCGGGTGGGGCGCAGGCTTCCGGCCCACGCGGGCGCGCTGGGCAAGGCGCTGCTGGCGGAGCACCCGGACGAGGAGCTGCCCGAGGAGCCGTACGAGGCGCTGACCCCGAACACCCACACCGCCCGCGCGCCCCTGACGGCTGACCTCGCGGCCGTACGGGCCCGTGGCTACTCCGTGGACCGCGAGGAGGGCGTCCTCGGCATCGTCGGCTTCGGGTTCGCGCTGCGCTACGACACTCCCGCGCAGGACGCCGTCAGTTGCTCGGTGCCGGTGGCCCGGCTGACGCCGGAGCACGAGGAGCGGATCGTCGCGGTGATGCGGGAGATCCGGGCGAAGATCGAGGCGGCGGCGCCGGGGGCGGGCGGGGCCGTGAACTGGCGCTAGGAAGCGCCCAGTTCACATGACAGGGGCCACTTCTACTACCCGGTCCCTCCCGCCCCAAACGTAAAGTGATCCACATCACCAGGCCCGGGTTTCTTTCCCGAACCATGTGCTTGATACAAATTGGCCGCGCGTTCCCGTCCATCGACGGCCGTCGCCATCCCCCCTCTTCTTGAGCCGCTTTCGCATGCCCTGGGAACGCCCGTGTTCGCCCCCCGCACCACCCCCTGGCCCCTCGTCGCCCTTTTCACGGCCGGGTACCTCGCCCCGTATCTGCTCCCGACAGTCGTCGGACGGCTGGACGCGGGACTTCCCCTGTCGGCCACCCAGGCCGGTGCCGTCGGCAGCGCGCTGCTGCTGAGTTCGGCCTCCGCCGGGTTCGTACTGGCCTCCCGCGTCGAGCGGATCGGGGCCCGCACCCTCGCCCGCGTCGGTCTGCTCCTCGCCGTCCTCGGATACGGCGGGGCCGCCCTCACCGGCAACGTCCCGGCCGTCGTCGCCGGTGCCATGGTCGGCGGCTTCGGGTCGGGTACGGCCACGACGGTCGCCGCGACCCGCATAGCCGCCCAGCGCGACCCGCACCGGGCCTCCACGCTGGGGCTGCTCGCGGTGTCCGCGCTCGCGGGCACCGTCTATCTGACGGTCCCCCACCTCGGGGCCGGACATGGGCAGCCCCTCGCCGCGATCGCGCTCACCTCGCTCGCCGTCTGGCCGCTGACGGGCGGTCTCCCCGGCCGCACGGCCGCGCCGCACGCCCGCCGCCGGCGCGAACGCCTCCCCCACCTGCGCTCCGGGCTGCTCCTGGCCGCCGCCATGCCGTGCTGGTCCCTCGCCCAGAACTCCCTGTGGGGCGTCAGCGGCCGGATAGGGCTCACGCAGGCGCACCTCACCGAGGCGACCGTCGGGGTGGTGTTCGCCGTGGCCCTGGGGGCCGGGCTGCTCGGTGTCCTCGGCGCGGGCGCGATGGGAGCGCGGTTCGGGCGGGCGCTGCCCATCGGGGGCGGTACGACCCTCATCGCCGGGTGCATCGTCGCCAGCGCGTCCGCGACCGGCCTGGCGAGCTTCGCGGCGGGCGAGATCGCCTGGAACGCCCTCTACCCGGTCGTCCTGTCGTACCTCATCGGCCTCGCCGCCTCGCTCGATGCGCGCGGCCGCTGGGCGGTGCTCGTCGGCTCCGCGTCCTCGCTGGGCACGGCGGCGGGGCCGCTGACCGGGAGCGTGTTGTCCGCGCAGGCCGGGTTCCCGGTGATGGGCGCGGTCCTCGCCGTCGGCCTGCTGGTCGTCGCCGTGCCCATGACCGCCGTCGCCCTCCACACCGGCGGACGCCCGCTGCTGCCCGGCACGGTCCGACGCCGCGGCGGCACCCCGGCCGCCGTGGTCGCCGCGGCCCCGGGCACCCCCACGGGCACGGTGCCACGGATCGGCGCGCCGGAGCAGCCGGTCGTCGAGATCCACGTCGAGCCGCCGGCCGTCGCCGCCCAGGGCGCCTACGACACGGCGGGCCCCCGACGGGCGGGTGCCGGGCCGAGCTAGGCATCCACCAGAGGTGGCCGGAGATCAGGAGAACTCGTACGCCTCCACCTCGGCCAGGTAGCGCGCCCGGCGTTCCTCGTCATGCTCCAGGAAGGAGGCGAGGAAGGAGTTGCGGGCCAGCTCGCGCAGCCGGTCCTCGCCCAGGCCCAGCGCCTGCCGTACGGCGTGGAAGTTGTCGTCGACGTAGCCGCCGAAGTAGGCCGGGTCGTCGGAGTTGACCGTGCAGACCAGGCCGGCGGCGAGCATGGCGGGCAGCGGGTGCTCGGCGAGGACGTCCACGGCCCGCAGCCGCACGTTGGACAGCGGGCACAGGGTGAGCGGGATCCGCTCCCGCACCAGCCGCGCGACGAGGGCGGGGTCCTCCATGCACCGCAGCCCGTGGTCGACGCGCTCGACGCCGAGCACGTCCAGGGCCTCGGTGATGTACTCCGGCGGCCCCTCCTCACCGGCGTGCGCCACGCGTCGCAGACCGAGGGCCGCGGCCGCCTCGTACACCTCGCGGAACTTCACGGGCGGGTGGCCGACCTCGGCCGAGTCGAGGCCGATGCCGGTGATCCGGTCGAGGTAGGGGCGGGCGGCCTGAAGGGTCTCCAGGGCCGACGCGGCGGACTCGTCGCGCAGGAAGCACAGGATCAGCTGGGTGGAGACCCCGTGGCCCGCCTCACTGGCACCGAGCGCGCGCCACAGCCCCTCGACGACCGTGCCCATCTCCACCCCGCGGGCGATGTGGGCCTGCGGGTCGAAGAAGATCTCCGCGTGCCGCACACCCTGCGCGGCGGCGCGGGCGAGGTAGGCGTTCGCGAGGTCCTCGAAGTCCCGCTCCGTGCGCAGGACCGCCATGAGCTCGTAGTACAGGTTCAGGAAGGACTGAAGGTCCTCGAACTGGTACGCCTTGCGCAGCTCTTCGGTGTCCGCGTACGGCAGCTCGACACCGTTGCGCGCGGCGAGCTCGAACGCCAGCTCCGGCTCCAGGGTGCCTTCGATGTGCAGGTGCAGTTCAGCTTTGGGGAGGGACATCCAGGCATGGTACGAGTGTTTTGACTGCGCTTCGTCATCGGCGCTTGGGGACCGGCACGCGCAGCAGATCGTGCGCCACGGTCAGCTCCCCCTCGAAGCCGGCGGCACGCGCCTGCCGTTCGAACTCGTCGGGCTCGGAGTAGCGCTGGCTGAAATGGGTCAGCACGAGATGCCGTACGCCGGCGTCCCGCGCCACGCGCGCCGCCTGACCGGCGGTCAGATGCCCGTGCTCGACGGCGAGTTCCACATCGTCGTCGAGGAAGGTGGACTCGATGACGAGCATGTCGCAGCCCTCGGCCAGCGCGTGTACGCCGTCACACAGCCGGGTGTCCATGACGAACGCGAACCGCTGCCCGCGCCGTACCTCGCTGACCTCTTCCAGCGTCACCCCGCCGACGGCGCCCTCCCGCTGGATGCGGCCGATGTCCGGCCCCTTGATCCCGCGCGCGGCGAGCCGCTCGGGCAGCATGCGGCGGCCGTCGGGTTCGACGAGCCGATAGCCGTACGACTCCACGGGGTGGGACAGCTTGCGGGCCTCCAGGGTGTAGCTCTGGGTCACGGCCATCACCCCGTCCGCGGCGACCGGCGCCTCGGCGAGCTCGACGCTCTCGCGGTAGGCGGTGGCGTACCGCAGCCGGTCGAAGAAGCGTTGGCCGGAGCGCGGGAAGTGGGCGGTGACCTGATGCGGGACCTTGTCGAGGTTGATGCGCTGGATGACCCCGGCGAGGCCCAGCGAGTGGTCGCCGTGGAAGTGCGTGACGCAGATCCGGTTCAGGTCGTGCGCGGCGACCCCGGCACGCAGCATCTGACGCTGCGTGCCCTCGCCCGGGTCGAACAGAATGCCGTCGCCGTCCCAGCGCAGCAGGTAGCCGTTGTGGTTGCGGTGCCGGGTCGGGACCTGGCTCGCGGTGCCGAGGACCACCAGTTCACGTACGGACACGACGCACTTACCCCGGGGGCCATTGCAGGCCACGACCACCCAGGACATGGGCGTGCGCGTGGAAGACGGTCTGCCCGGCGCCGCTGCCGGTGTTGAAGACGATCCGGTAGCTCTCCAGCTTCTCCTCGTCGGCGATCACCTGCGTCTCCCGCAGCAGGTCCGCGGCGAGCTCCGGCGCGCCGGCGGCGAGCGCCGCGGCGTCCGCGTAGTGCGCCTTCGGGATCACCAGCACATGCGTCGGCGCCTGCGGATTGATGTCCCTGAACGCGACGGTCGTCTCGGTCTCCCGCACGATCGTCGCCGGGACGGCCCCGGCCACGACCTTGCAGAACAGACAATCGTCCTGCGGCTCCCCTGCCATGCGGCCTCCTCACGCCGTTGATCGCCTACTGGTGCATGGTATCCATCCGCCCAGCCGCGGACAGTCGTGCCGCTGGGCGGCGCGGGCCTACGGCAGAACGGGTGGCACCTTTGCCGGGGTCTCCTCCAACGACGTCAACGCCAACCGGACCGCCTCGTCCAGCTGTACGTCCCTCCCGGCCCCCCAGTCCTGCGGCGCCTGCACCACCTCCACATCCGGATCCACCCCGTGGTTCTCCACCCCCCACTCATAACCCTCGAGCCAGAACGCGTACTTCGGCTGCGTCACCAACGTCCCGTCCACCAGCCGGTACCGGCTGTCGATCCCGACCACCCCGCCCCACGTCCGCGTCCCCACCACGGGCCCCAGCCCCAACGCCTTGATCGCCGCGTTCACGATGTCCCCGTCCGACCCGGAGAACTCGTTCGCCACGGCCACGACAGGCCCCCGCGGCGCGTCGCGCGGATAGCTCTCGGCCCGCATGCCGCGTGGCAGATCCCATCCCACGATGCGCCGTGCCAGCTTCTCGATCACCAGCTGGGACGTGTGTCCGCCCCGGTTCTCGCGGAGGTCGACGACGAGCCCCTCCCGTGCCACCTCCACCCGCAGGTCGCGGTGGATCTGCGCCCAGCCGGGCGCCTGCATGTCCGGCACGTGGAGATAGCCGAGCCGCCCACCGGACTTCTCGTGGACGTACGCCCGCCGGTCCGCGACCCACGCGTGGTACCGCAGCGATTCCTCGTCGGCGACCGGCACGACCACGGCGTGCCGCAGCTCGCCCCCGCCGGACGGTGACACCGTCAGCTCGATGGTCCGCCCCGCCGTGCCGACGAGCAGCGGTCCGGGCCCGGCCACCGGGTCCACCGGCACTCCGCCCACCGCGACGACCGCGTCCCCGGCCCGCACGGCGACGCCGGGTGCGGCGAGCGGGGAGCGGGCGTCGGGGTCGGAGGTCTCGGAGGGCAGGATGCGGTCGATGCGCCAGCTGCCGTCCTCGTGCCGGGAGATGTCGGCGCCGAGCAGGCCCTGGCGGGCCCCGTGGCCGTGTCCGCCGCGCGGAACGACGTACGCGTGCGAGGTGCCGAGCTCGCCCTGCACCTCCCAGAGGAGGTCCACGAGGTCGTCATGGGTGGCGACGCGCTCGACCACGGGCCGGTAGCGGTCGAGGACGGCGGCCCAGTCGACGCCGTTCATGTCGGGGTGCCAGAAGTGGTCCCGCATGATGCGGCCGGTCTCGTCGAACATCTGCCGCCACTCGGCCGCCGGGTCGACCGTCTGCCGGACGCGGCCGAGGTCGACGGTGATGTTCGAGTCGCTGTCGTCGTCGCCGGAGGCCCGCCGGTCGCTGGGTACGACCTTCAGCTTGCCGTCGGTCCACAGCAGCAGGCGTTTGCCGTCGCCGCTGACCTCGAAGTGGTCGGCGTCGGCGGCGAGGTGCTCCAGGCGCTGCTGGGCGAGGTCGTAGCGCTCCAGCTCGGTGTGGGGGTCCGGGTCGTCCGGGGTGGCCCGGGAGGCGCCGAGGACGCCCTGCACCGGGTGGCGCAGCCACAGCACGCCGTCCTTCGCCGCCCGCAGGTTGGTGTAGCGGGCGGCCTCGACGGGGAACGGCACGATCCGGTCGGCGAGGCCGTCGAGGTCGATGCGGGTGGCCGGGGTGCCCTCGCTGTCGGGTGTCTCGTCCTTGTCGGGGGCCTCGAAGGGCCGGCCGTGCCGCTGCGGCCCGAAGGGGGACGGGGTGGTCGCGGCGAGAGTGATCAGGTGGGGTCGGGTGCCGACGACGAACGCCAGGTCGAAGACGTGCTCGTCGTAGACGGGGTCGAAGGAGCGGCTCGACAGGAAGGCGAGGTGCTTGCCGTCGGGCGTGAACGCGGGGTCGTAGTCCTGGAAGCGCAGCGGGGTCGCCTCGGTGACCGACAGGTCGGTGGTGTTGGCGAGCTTGAGCTGGCTCAGGGGGCGGGGCCCGGGGTGCGACCATGCGAGCCAGGCCGAGTCGGGTGAGAAGACCAGGCCGGAGACGTCCCCGTCCTCGCTGCGATCGACCTCGCGGACCTCGCCGGTCTCCCGTTCGACGAGGAGGAGGCGTCCGTCATGGGCGGCGACGGCGGCGCGGCTGCCGTCGGGGGCCATGGCGAGCTCCAGGACCCGGCCGAGGCGCCCGGTGGCGAGACGGCGCGGGGTGGCGCCGGGGGCGAGCCCGGTGGCGGGCGCGAACTCCAGGGCGTCCTCGCCCTCGGCGTCCGTCACCCACACCACCCACTCCTCGCCGTCCGCGCGGAAGGTGCGGGGCGAGCGGGCCCGGACGCCGGGCTGGGCGGCGAGCGTACGGGTGGGGCCGGCGCGGTGGGTGACCCAGTGGACGGAGCCGCGCACGGAGACCGCGCTGCCGCGCGCGGTGTGGTCGGGGGCGGCGGACCCGAACCAGCGGGCGGCGTTCACCTGGAAGGGCCGCCGGTCGGTGCGCTGGCCGCCGAGCCGGATGTCGAGGCGGCGCGGCTCGGCGCCGTCGAGGTCGTCGAGGAGCCACAGTTCACCGGCGCTCGCGTACACCACCCGGGTCCCGTCGCCGGCCGCGTGCCGGGCGTAGAAACCGTCGAGTGGCGTGTGCCGGCGCAGGTCGGAGCCGTCGGCGAGGGAGGAGTACAGCGCGCCGGTGCCCTCGTGGTCGGAGAGGAAGGCGATACGGTCCCCCACCCATCCGGGGTATTCGAGGTTGCCGTCCAACTCCTCGTGCAGCCGCGTGAATACGCCGGTGTCCTCCCGGTCGATCCACAGCTTGCCCGCCGTACCGCCCCGGTAGCGCTTCCACCAGGCGGCCTCGCGGCCCATGAGCGCGGACAGCAGCACGGTGTGCGGGCCGTGGGCGACATCGCCGACGGGCCCGTACGGCAGGGTGGTGGCGGGGCCGCCGTCGAGCGGGAGGGCGCGGGCCCAGGTGCGGCGCATGCTGGCCTCGCCGTGGGCGGTGACCGCGAGGACCCGCCCGTCCGGGGTCCAGCCGCGCACCTGCGTCTTCGCGTTGCCCCAGTACGTCAGCCGGGTCGTGGGCCCGCCGTCGACGGGGGCGATGTGCACCTCGGGGGCGCCGTCGCGGGTCGAGGTCCAGGCGACGGTGGTGCCGTCGGGCGAGATGCGCGGATGGGTGACCGGCATGTTGTCGGCGCTGACCCGCCAGGCCCGCCCGCCGTCGAGGGGGGCGAGCCAGACGTCGTCCTCGGCGGTGAAGGCCACCAACCCGCCGTGCGGGTGCGGAAAGCGGAGATAAGCCGATGAGGCGGCGGATGCCGCGGTCGCGGACTGTGTCACACGGTCACCCTATGCAGCGCGGATGCGCGGGGACAGAGGTTTGGATCACTTGGCCGCCTGCTTCTCGCGCTCACTTGCCCTGGACGGGACGGCAGTTCGGATACTGGTCGCACCAGATGGTGGTGGTGACGGTCACGGTGACGGTGGCCCCGGGCCGCTGCCCGCCTCCGGGGCCCGGGTTGACGGGCGAGGGCGTTCCGTTGCAGTTGCCGAGGCCGCTGACGTGGAACCTGACCTTGCCGCCGACCTTGGCGGTGAGATCACCGCGCACACAGGCGCCGCTGACGGCACGCGTGACCTTGCCGGTGACGGTGATGTCCTTCCCGTCGCCGGTCTCGCCCTCGCAGTCCACGGAGGCGACGGTGTCCTCACTCGCCGAGGGCGCGGAGGGCGACTTGTTCCCGGCCTTGTCGCCGTAGTCGGCCGTGCAGGTCAGCCAGCGCACGTCGATCTTCTGCCGTTCGAGCTCCTTCGTCGCCGTCTCGTCGGTGGTGTACGCCACCGTCGCCGCGCTCAGTCCGCCCGGATCGCACGCCACGGCTCCCCCCACGGCCATCAGCGCGAGGCCGGCGACCGCGGCCGCCCGTGTTCCGCGCGGCCGGACCTGAATCCGCCTCAAAGCCCCCATGGTCGGACAGCGTGCCACTGTCCCGGCCGACGCGGAAGGGCGCATACGGCCACTCCTGCACCGGCGCGCGACGGTCAGCCGAGCAACAGCAGCCACTCCTGTAGTTCCACCAAGTTGCCCTCGGGGTCCCTGAGATGGGCGACCCGCATGCGGTCGGTCATGGGCGCGGGGCCGTGTACAAGGGTGGCACCGCGGGCGGTGATCTGCTCGCAGTAGGTGTCCAGGTCGTCAACGCGCAGCACGACCAGGGAGCGGTGGCCGGTCGCCGTGTCACCGAGCTCGTCGAGGACCTCGGCCATCATGGTCCGGTCCTGCAGCGCGACGCCCGCCGATCCGATGGCGGGGCTGAACTTCTCGTACGGCCCCTGTGTGGAGCCCGACTGAGGCTTGAGGCCGAGGACGTCGGCGTAGAAGCGGTAAGAGGCGGCGAAGTCGGTGACCAGCAGCCGTACTTGAGCCAGTTCCATCGTGGTGTCTCCCGGGTCTCCCGGTGTCTCCTGGTGTCAGGACCAGCGGCCGGTGCGGCCGAGGAGCAGGGCCGCGGCGGCGGTGCCCGCGGTGGAGGTGCGCAGGACGGTCCGGCCGAGCCGGTAGGGCCGTGCGCCGGCCTCCTCGAAGAGCGCCAACTCCTCGGGGGAGACGCCTCCTTCGGGGCCGACGACGAGCACGATCTCGCCCTGGGCGGGCAGTTCGGCCGTCGCGAGCGGGGTGTCGCCGCTCTCGTGGAGTACGGCGGCGAAGTCGGCGTCGGCGACCAGCGCCGCGACCTGCTTCGACGTCGCCGCGTCGGCGACCTCGGGGAAGCGGACCCGGCGGGACTGCTTGCCGGCCTCCCTGGCCGTGGCCCGCCACTTCGCGAGAGCCTTCAGCCCGCGCTCGCCCTTCCACTGCGTGATGCAGCGGGAGGCGGCCCACGGGACGATCGCGTCGACGCCGGTCTCGGTCATGGTCTCCACGGCGAGTTCCCCGCGGTCGCCCTTCGGCAGGGCCTGCACGACGGTGATCCGGGGGGCCTCGGCGGGCTCCTCGACGACGTCCTTCAGGCTCACGACCAGCCGGTCCTTGCCCTCGGCGACGACCACCTCGCCCTCCGCCCAGCGCCCGGCGCCGTCGGTGAGGACGACGGCCTCACCGGGCCGCAGCCGCTTCACGGAGACGGCGTGCCGCCCCTCGGGTCCGTCCAGGACGAACTCCCCGGCACCGGCCGCACCGAAGTCCTCGACGACGAACACGGGCGCCGTCATCGGCCCGCGTCCTCACCCGGGCACCCCGACAACGCCGCCCTGGCCGCGCCCAGTTCGTCGGCCAGCACCTCGACCAGCCGCCCGGCGGGCAGGTCCCGGGCCATCCGGTGCCCCTGCCCGGCCCACAGGGCCATGCCCTGCGCGTCCCCGGCCTTGGCTGCCGCCTTGCGCAGCGGGGAGGTGAGGTGGTGGACCTCGGGGTAGGCGGCGGGCGCGTACGGGCCGTGCTCGCGCAGGAAACGGTTCACCAGGCCGCGCGCCGGACGCCCCGAGAAGGCGCGGGTGAGTTCCGTCCGTACGAACAGCGGGTTGGTCAGCGCCTCCTTGTGCACGGCCTGCGCGCCGGACTCCGGCGTCGCGAGGAACGCCGTGCCGAGCTGCGCCGCGCTCGCGCCCGCGGCCAGCACGGCGGCGATCTGGCTGCCGCGCATGATGCCGCCGGCGGCGACGAGGGGAAGGCTCACGGCCTCCCGGACCTGGGCGAGCAGGGACAGCAGTCCGAGAGCGGAGCCGTCGGTCTCCGGGAGGTCCCGGTGGGTGCCCTGGTGGCCGCCGGCCTCCACACCCTGCACGATCACCGCGTCGGCGCCCGCCCGCTCCACGGCCACGGCCTCGTCGGGGGTGGTGGCGGTGACGAGGGTGAAGGTGCCGGCCCGGCGCAGGGACTGAAGCACCTCGGGGGTCGGCACGCCGAAGTGGAAGGACGCCACCGGCACCGGGTTGTCGAGGAGTACGGCGAGCTTGGCCTCGTATCCGTCGTCACGGCCGCTGTCCGGGTCGCCGAGCTCCGTCTCGTACCAGGCGGCCTCGCCGGCGAGCTGGTGGGCGTAGACGTCGACGGCGCCGGTCTCGGCATACTCCGGCTGCGGCATGAAGAGGTTCACGCCGAAGGGCCGGGAGGTGAGGCTCCGCAGCTGTTTGATCTCCTGGTACAGCCCGTCGGCGGTCTTGTACCCGGCGGCGAGGAACCCGAGCCCGCCCGCCTCACAGACGGCGGCGGCGAGCTGCGGCACGGAGACACCGCCCGCCATGGGGGCCTGCACGATCGGCTGGGGAAAGAGATCGGTCAGCGCGGAGGACATGACGGCATGTTGTCACGTCCTCCGGACGGGACCGAATCGGGCCGCCTCTCTGGCACAGGCCAAGTGAAGACAGCCCGTCCGGCTTTCGAGGACGAGGTCCGTTCAGGGCCGAACGGGGGTCTGGGGGCGCAGCCCCCAGCACCACGGTCACCGCCCGTTGAACGCGTCCTTCAGCCGTGAGAACAGGCCCTGCTGCCCCGGCTGACTGTGCCCACCCGGGGGCCGACCCCCGGCCCCCCCCAGCACCAACCACAGCCCGCGTCACCGCCCGTTGAACGCGTCCTTCAGCCGTGAGAACAGGCCCTGCTGCCCCGGCTGGAACTGCCCCTGCGGCCGCTCCTCGCCCCGCAGCTTGGCCAGCTCCCGCAGCAACCGCTCCTGCTCAGGATCCAGCTTCGTCGGCGTCGTGACCTCGACATGGACGATGAGATCGCCCCGGCCGCCACCCCGCAGGTGGGTGACGCCCCGGCCGTGCAGCGGGATCGACTGGCCGGACTGGGTGCCGGGCCGGATGTCGACCTCCTCGAGGCCGTCCAGCGTCTCCAGCGGCACCTTCGTGCCGAGAGACGCCGCCGTCATCGGGATCGTCACCGTGCAGTGCAGGTCGTCCCCGCGCCGCTGGAAGGTGGCATGCGGCAGCTCGTGGATCTCGACGTACAGGTCACCGGCGGGACCGCCACCGGGCCCGACCTCGCCCTCGCCCGCGAGCTGGATGCGCGTGCCGTTGTCGACACCGGCGGGGATCTTCACCGTCAGCGTGCGACGCGAACGCACGCGCCCGTCGCCCGCGCACTCCGGGCACGGCGTCGGGACGACCGTTCCGAAGCCCTGGCACTGCGGGCAGGGGCGGGAGGTCATGACCTGGCCCAGGAAGGACCGCGTCACCTGCGACACCTCACCGCGGCCGCGGCACATGTCACAGGTCTGCGCGGTCGTGCCCGGCGCCGCGCCCTCACCACTACAGGTGGCGCAGACGATCGCGGTGTCGACCTGGATGTCCTTGGTCGTGCCGAAGGCCGCCTCGTCAAGCTCGATCTCCAGCCGGATCATCGCGTCCTGGCCGCGCCGCGTACGCGAGCGCGGGCCGCGCTGGGACGCCGTACCGAAGAAGGCGTCCATGATGTCGGAGAAGTTGCCGAAGCCACCGGCGCCGAAGCCGCCCGAGCCACCGCCGCCCGCCTGTGACAGCGGGTCGCCGCCGAGGTCGTAGACCTGCTTCTTCTGCGGGTCCGACAACACCTCGTAAGCGGCGTTGATCTCCTTGAACCGCTCCTGGGTCTTCGGATCGGGGTTGACGTCCGGGTGCAGCTCGCGCGCGAGCCGCCGGAAGGCCTTCTTGATCTCTTCCTGCGACGCGTCGCGGCGCACGCCGAGAACGGCGTAGTAGTCCGTGGCCACTTACGACTCCGCCAGGATCTGTCCGACGTACCGTGCCACTGCGCGTACCGCTCCCATCGTTCCCGGGTAATCCATGCGGGTCGGTCCGACCACGCCGAGCTTGGCGACTGCCTCGCCGCCCGAACCGTAACCGACCGACACCACAGACGTGGAGTTGAGCCCCTCGTAGGCGTTCTCGTGACCGATGCGTACGGTCATGCCCGAATCTCCCGCCTCGCCCAGGAGTTTGAGGAGCACGACCTGCTCCTCCAGGGCCTCCAGGACGGGCCGGATGGTGAGGGGAAAGTCATGTCCGAAGCGGGTGAGATTGGCGGTGCCGCCGATCATCAGCCGCTCCTCGTTCTCCTCGACAAGCGTCTCCAGCAGGGTGGAGAGCACCGTCGTGACCGTACCGCGGTCCTCGACGTCGAACCCCTCCGGGAGGTCCTCGACCAGTCGCGGCACGTCGGTGAACCGGCGCCCCGCGACCCGGCTGTTCAGCCGCGCCCGCAGGTCCGCCAGGGACGCCTCGCCGAAGGGCGCCGGGCAGTCCACCATCCGCTGCTCGACCCGGCCGGTGTCCGTGATCAGCACGAGCATCACGCGCGCGGGGGCGAGCGAGAGCAGCTCCACGTGCCGCACGGTCGAACGGGTCAGCGACGGGTACTGCACGACGGCCACCTGCCGCGTCAGCTGCGCGAGCAGCCGCACCGTACGGGCGACGACGTCGTCGAGGTCGACAGCGCCCTCGAGGAAGTTCTGGATGGCGCGCCGCTCGGGCCCGGTCATCGGCTTCACGCCGGCCAGCTTGTCGACGAACAGCCGGTAGCCCTTGTCGGTGGGGATGCGCCCGGCGCTGGTGTGCGGCTGGGCGATGTACCCCTCGTCCTCCAGGGCCGCCATGTCGTTGCGGACCGTCGCCGGGGAGACGCCGAGGTTGTGCCGCTCGGTGAGCGCCTTCGAGCCCACCGGCTCCTCGGTGCCCACATAGTCCTGGACGATGGCGCGCAGCACCTGGAGCCTGCGTTCACTCAGCATCGCGCGCACCTCCCGTACTCGTCCCCTCGACATCCGCCTGGCACTCTGCGCGTGCGAGTGCCAGCGTTCCCCGGCCAGTGTACGGCTGGGGGGTACACCCGGGGCAAGGCTGGTACCCGGCACCGCACGCTGGAGAGTGCTCCGGGCTAGCGTCGCCGTATGACCGTGACTTGGGAAGAGCTGGGCTGGGAGCGGGTGGCGGCCGGGGTGGGGCGGTGTCGGCTGCCCGGGTGGGACTGCACGGCGGGGCTGGTCGTCGGGCCTCGCGCGGTCCTGGTGATCGACGCGGGGTCGAGTCTCGCGGAGGGGGCGCGGCTGCGGTACGCGGCCCAGGAGCTGGCCGGCCGACGTGTGACTCATCTCGCTCTCACCCATCCCCACTTCGACCATGTCTTCGGGGCGGCGGCGTTCGCGGGCGCGGAGGTCTTCGGCGCGGTGGGCCTCGACACGGTGTTGGCGCAGGGGCGTGCGGAGCTGCGCACGGACGCCCTGCGCAACGGCCTGGACCCGTCGGCGGCGGACGAGGCGGTGGAGACCCTCGTCCGGCCCCACCACCACGTCTCCGGCGAGTGGACCCTCGACCTCGGCGACGGCCGCCAGGCGCTGCTCGCGAACGTCGGTCCCGGGCACACCGCCCACGACCTCGCGGTGCTCGTCCCCGGCGCCCCGGAGGTCGTCTTCTGCGGTGACCTCGTCGAGGAGTCCGGCGAGCCCCAGGCCGGTCCCGACGCCGTACCGGCCCACTGGCCGGCCGCCCTCGACCGGCTCCTCGACCTCGGCGGTGAGGACGCGCTGTACGTGCCGGGTCACGGAGCGGTGGTGGACGCGGCGTTCGTGCGGGCGCAGCGGGACGCGTTGGCGGCGCGTTTCGGCGTGTCGCGGTGATCGTGGGGCGGGTTCTCCTATCGTCATCCGAATGCGCCAGTACTCGACGGATCTGACCCCGCCGTGGAAGAAGCCCCAGCCCGTGCCCGAGGTACCGGCGGACCCGGGCCTGGTGGTCGAGGAGCCCGGCACCGGCTTCTGCGGCGCGGTGATCCGCTGCGAGGCGGGCACCGTCACCCTGGAGGACCGCTTCGGCAAGCACCGGGTGTTCCCGCTGGAGCCGCGGGGGTTCCTGCTGGAGGGCAGGGTGGTGACGCTCGTGCGTCCGCCGTCATCGGCTCCGGTACGTCCCACCCGTACGGCATCCGGTTCGGTCGCCGTCCCCGGCGCACGCGCGCGGGTGGCTCGCGCCGGGCGGATCTACGTCGAGGGCCGGCACGACGCGGAACTCGTCGAGAAGGTCTGGGGCGACGACCTGCGCATCGAGGGCGTGGTCGTGGAGTACCTGGAGGGCGTGGACGACCTGCCCGCCATCGTGGCCGAATTCGGCCCGGGGCCGGACGCGCGACTGGGGGTGCTGGTGGACCACCTGGTGCCGGGTTCGAAGGAGTGGCGCATCGCCGAGTCGGTGACGAGTGAGCACGCGCTGGTGGTGGGACACCCGTACATCGACGTCTGGGAGGCGGTGAAGCCGTCGTCCCTGGGCATCGAGGCGTGGCCGCGCGTACCGCGCGGGCAGGACTGGAAGACGGGGGTGTGCCGGGCGCTGGGGTGGCCGGAAAACACCGGCGCGGCTTGGCAGGGGATTCTCGGGCGGGTGCGGTCTTACCGGGACCTGGAGCCGGAGTTGCTGGGGAGGGTGGAGGAACTGATCGACTTTGTCACGGGTAGCGGTGGGGCCTGACGTTGGGGAAGGTTCCGAACTCGGTGGTGTCCAATTCGAGCCCGAGTTCCTCCAGCGGTAGTGGTGCCCCGAACCTGGTGATCTGCTGCCGCTGGTAGTCGGCATCCTCTCCCTTCCCAACAGGCCTCGTCAGCAGGACGCACTGGGCCATGATCGGATCCACGATGAGGTAGGCGGGCACTTCGCCGGCGGCGTAGATCGACCGCTTGATTTCATAGTCTCGCTGGACGCTGGTCTTGGAGACGACCTCGACGACCATCGTGATCAGGTGGCACGGCAACAGCCGTCCCGAAGCGGGCATGACATCGCGCTCGACAACCACCAGGTCCGGTACCGGCTCACTGGCCTCATCGAGGATGTCGACGTCCTGGGTCTGCAGGCGGGACCAACGCTTCCGTGGGATCTGATCCAGCACGTCTTCCACGATCATGTTGTGCACCAGATCAGGGCTGGCCATCATCACGATTTCCCCCCGGAGAAGCTCGACCTTGACGCCCTCGGGAGGCTCAAGCTCCTCGAAGTACTTGGTCATCCCACGCTCGTCCACAGCGGTCATCTCCGTGGCCCTCCACATCCGCCGCGTACTTTTAACGGCAGCCTACGAACCAGGTTAGGGACCGAACCGGCGTTCCGCACCGATTCACTCCGCCGGGTGATCAGTCCACCAGATCCCGCACCACGGCGTCCGCCAACAGCCGCCCCCGCAAGGTGAGCACCGCACGCCCCTCCTTGTACGGCCTCTCCTTGAGCAACCCGTCGCCCAGCGCCCGACGTGAAGCCTTCAGCCCCTCCTCCCGCAGCAGCTCCAACGGCACGCCCTCCCGCAGCCGCAACTCCAGCAGGATTCGCTCCACTCTGCGGTCTTCCTCCGACAACAGCTCACGACCCGCACCTGGGGAACGGCCGGCGGCCAGCGCCGCCGCGTACGCCCCCGGATGCTTCACGTTCCACCAGCGCACCCCGCCCACGTGGGAGTGCGCCCCGGGGCCCGCGCCCCACCAGTCGGCGCCCCGCCAGTACAGCTCGTTGTGCAGGCACCGGCCGGCGTCCGACGTGGCCCAGTTCGACACCTCGTACCAGTCGAAACCGGCCGCCGACAGCATCTCGTCCGCCATCAGATACCGGTCGGCGTGCACGTCGTCGTCGGTCATCGGGACCTCGCCGCGGCGGATGCGGCGGGCGAGCTGCGTACCCTCCTCGACGATCAGCGCGTAGGCCGAGATGTGGTCCGGGCCGGCCCCGAGCGCCGCCTCGAGCGACGCCCGCCAGTCGTCGTCCGACTCCCCCGGCGTGCCGTAGATCAGATCAAGGTTCACGTGCTCGAAGCCCGCCGCCCGGGCCTCCGCCACGCACGCCTCCGGGCGACCCGGCGTGTGCGTGCGGTCCAGGATCTTCAGCACGTGCTGCCGGGCGCTCTGCATCCCGAAGGAGAGCCGGTTGAAGCCTCCGTCCCTGAGTCGCGCGAGGTACGCCGGGTCCACCGACTCGGGGTTCGCCTCCGTCGTGACCTCCGCGTCCGCCGCCAGCCCGAACTCGTCGCGGACCGCCTCCAGCATCCGTACGAGGTCGTCCGCGGCCAGCAGGGTCGGCGTACCGCCGCCGACGAAGACCGTACGGACCTCGCGCGGGTCGTCGCCGAGGACCTTGCGGGCCAGCCGGATCTCGTCGATCAGGGTGTCGGCGTAGTTGTCGCGGGAGGCGAGGACGCCGCCGGTGCCGCGCAGCTCGGTGGCGGTGTAGGTGTTGAAGTCGCAGTAGCCGCAGCGGGTCGCGCAGTACGGGACGTGCAGATAGAACCCGAGGGGGCGCGCGGCGGCGCCGGTGAGCGCGTGCGCGGGGAGTGCGCCGTCGTCGGGGACGGGCTCGCCGTCGGGGAGTGCGGAAGGCATGCCTTCCATTGTCCAGCACCCGGCCTGTCGCTCGTCCTACTCGGCCTGCAGCACCAGCAGCGCCAGGTCGTCCTCCGGCGGCTGCCCGCCGAACTCGTGCACCAGCCGCTTGATCCGGTCCGCGATCAGCTCCGCGTCCAGGCCCGCGCATCCGGCGAGCGCCGCGGCGAGGCCGTCGCCGTCGTCGAACTGGCGGGAGCCGCAGCGCCGCTCGGTCACCCCGTCGGTGACGCACAGCAGACTGTCGCCGGGCCGCAGCTCGACGGTGTCGCAGGTGTACGTGACCTCCTCGATGACCCCGAGCAGGGTCTGCGGCTGCGCGACCGTACGGACGCTGCCGTCCGGTCCGAGGAGTAACGGCAGGGGGTGCCCGGCGGAGGCGAGGGTGCAGCGGACGCCGCCCTCGAAGGGGGCCAGCTCGCCGTAGAGGAGGGAGAGGAACCGGGTCTGCGGGCCGTCGCCGGGCACGGCGGGGCCGACGAGCGCGCGGGCCGCCGCGTCGGCGGCCTCGGTGGCGTCGTCGAGGAGGAGCTGGTTGAGGCGGTCGAGGACGTCGGCGACGCCGTAGCCCTCGCGGGCCAGCAGCCGCAGCCAGGGGCGGGCCAGGCCGATGACGACGGCCGCCTCGGGCCCCTTGCCCTGGACGTCACCCACGGCGAAGCACCAGCGGCCGTCGCCGGCCGGGAACAGGTCGTAGAAGTCGCCGCTGGGCCCGCCCTTGTCGCAGGGCTCGTAGACGAGGGCGCTGCGCACCCCCGGTATCTCGGCGACGGCGCCGGGCAGCAGGCCGCGCTGGAGTACGGCGCTGATGGTGGCCTGGCGGGCGTACTGGCGGGCCGCGCCGATGGCGAGCGCCACCCGGCGGCCGAGGTCCTCGACGAGGCCGGTGACCTCGTCGGGGAAGCGCGGGGTCGCGGCCCGCCCGATGACCAGCGTGCCGAGCGGGCGGCCGCCCGCGACGAGGCGGTACGCGAGGGCCGCGCCGTCCTCTCCGGCCGCGCCGAGCGCCTCACCGGGCCAGGGGAACGGCACGGGCCCGGACCGTAACGCGTCGGGCCGGCGCGGCGGGTCCTTCTCCAGGGTCCGGCGCAGTTCCTCGATGCGGTTCTCGCTCCCGTGCCAGACCCGGGCGAGGCGCGGCCCCGGGCCCACGGTGCCGTCCCCCGTCCAGCCGCCGCGGCCGCTGAGCTCGTCCTCCAGCCACACCGCGCACCAGTCGGCGAGGCGCGGCACGATCAGCTGGGCGGTGAGCGCGGCCACGAGGTCCTCGTCGAGTTGCCCGGCGAGCAGGTCGGAGGCCTCGGCCAGGAAGGAGAGGGCGCCGCGGTTGAGCCAGTCGCGCTCGGGGGCTCGGCGGGGTGCGAAGGCGTCCCAGCCCGCTGGGGTTCCGAGGGCGTGGGGGGCATGGGAGGCATGGGGGCCATCGAAGGCCTGGGCAAGTTCGGGGGCTTGCGGGACATCGAAGTCCTGGTGAGCTTCGGGGGCGTGCACACCGGCGCCCCTCCCGGCGTACACCGGCGTGTGCGCGGCGCTGAACATCTCCACCGCACCGGACGTCTCCATCGCACCGGCGTACGCCCCGCTCAGCCCGCTCGCACCCTCCGCCACGTCCTCGGCGTGCGCCTCCCCCTCCGCCGGTACCCGCGCCCACACCGTCTTGGCGCCCTTGCGGAAGGTGACACCCCAGGTCTCGGAGAGCGCGGAGACGAGCCGCAGGCCGCGCCCGTACTCCGGGGTGTCGTAGGGCGTCTCGGGGGCGCCGTCGTGCGGGGCGCGCGAGGGGTGGTGGTCGGAGACCTCCACCACCACCGCGCCCGTCTCCTCCAGGCCGCACATCAGCTCGACGTCGGTGCCGGCGTGGACGACGGCGTTGGTGACGAGTTCGCTGACGACAAGCATCGCGTCCTCGACCAGACGTCCGCTGACGTGCTCGGTCCCGGGCAGGCCGAGGTCGGTCCACTCCTCCAGCGCGGCGCGCAGCAGTGCGCGGGCGTATCCGGGCGCGAGGGAGCTTCCGGACAGGGCCGTGCGCGCCTGCGCACGCGGGTGCGTGGGCGCCTCAGCGGCATGCGCAGGCACATCTGAAGCAAGGGAAACGGTCTCCCGTTGCGTCGGAATGGCCCTCATGGACAGCTCCCGAGCAGTTCGGAGGAATACGCCTCGGACGATGCGGACAGAGTTACAGACTGGCCGCGCCCATAAGCGCCGAGTTACCGAAGTGGGCTGTCATGAGTGAGAACAGTGCTACGCGTGTGCTCGAAGACGGACAGAAAGAGGACCGGATTCGAGCATCCGACCTGCGTCCACTGCTCACCGCGAAGGCGCGGCGTGTCAAGCACGAACCGGTGCGGTACGGCCGACTCGACGAGCGGCTCTCGGCCGGCCCGGGTCAGGGCGGCCTGTTTTCGGACTGGCGGCGCGCTGGGCGCTCCCGCTCACCGCGAAGGAACGGAGCAGGAGGCGACCCATGGGTGAGCGAGCGGGCGACGACCGCGCCGGCATTCTCCTTGTCGACGACATGGAGGACAACCTGATCGCCCTGGAGGCGGTCCTCGCCTCCCTCAACGAGCCCCTGGTCCGCGCCCGTTCCGGCGAGGAGGCCATGAAGGCCCTCCTCCGCCGCCGCTTCGCCCTCGTCCTCCTCGACGTCCACATGCCCGCATGGACGGCTTCGAGACCGCCGCCCACATCAAACGCCTCGACCAGACCAAGGACGTCCCGATCATCTTCCTCACCGGCGCCGCCGACGACGCCGGCTACGCCTTCCGCGGCTACGCCACGGGAGCGGCCGACTTCGTGAGAAAGCCGTTCGACCCGTGGGTGCTGAGAGCGAAGGTGAGGGTGTTCCTGGAACTGGAGGAGCTGCGCAACGAGGTGAGAGAGCTCCGCCGGCTCATGGGCAAGGGGCAAGGCAACTGACCCGCCCCCTACGCCTCGCGCGCGCCCGCGTACATCTCGTCGATCAGGTGCTTGTACTCCCGCTCCACGACCGGCCTCTTCAACTTCAGACTCGGCGTGATCTCCCCGTGCTCCACATCCAGATCCCGGGGAAGCAGCCGGAACTTCTTGATCGTCTGCCACTTCTGAAGCCCGGAGTTGAGTTCCTCGACGTATCCCTGGACGAGCGAGACGGTCGCCGGTGCGGCGACCACCTCCGCGTACGACTTTCCGCCCAGCCCGTTCTCCTCGGCCCACCCCAGGATGGACGGCTCGTCCAGAGCGATCAGCGCCGTGCAGAAGTTCCGGTCCGCGCCGTGCACGAGGATGTTGGAGACGTACGGGCACACCGCCTTGAACTGCCCCTCGACCTCCGCGGGCGCGATGTACTTGCCGCCGGACGTCTTGATGAGGTCCTTCTTGCGGTCGGTGATCCGCAGGTAGCCGTCGGGTGAGAGCTCACCGATGTCCCCGGTGTGGAACCAGCCGTCCGACTCCAGCACCTCGGCGGTCTTCTCGGGCAGCTTGTGGTAGCCCTCCATGATGCCGGGGCCCCGCAGCAGGATCTCCCCGTCGTCCGCGATGCGGACCTCGGTGCCGGGAAACGGCTTGCCGACCGTGCCGGTGCGGTAGGCCTCGCCGGGGTTGACGAAAGAGGCCGCCGACGACTCCGTGAGGCCGTACCCCTCGAGGATGTGGATCCCCGCGCCCGAGAAGAAGTACCCGATCTCCGGCGCGAGGGCGGCCGAGCCGGAGACGCACGCGCGGAGCCTGCCGCCGAAGGCCTCGCGGAGCTTGGCGTAGACGAGCGCGTCGGCGACCTTGTGCTTTGCCCCGAGTCCGAACGGCACGGAGGCCGTCCCGGTACGCCGGAAGTTGTCCTGCGCCGCCTTGGCGTACTCGCGAGCGACCTCCGCCGCCCACTGGAAGATCTTGTACTTGGCCCCGCCGCCCGCGCGCGCCTTGGCCGCGACGCCGTTGTAGACCTTCTCGAAAATGCGCGGCACAGCCGCCATGTACGTCGGCTGCACGACCGGAAGATTCTCGATGATCTTGTCCACACGGCCGTCGACGGCGGTGACGTGGCCGACCTCGATCTGGCCCGAGGTGAGCACCTTGCCGAAGACGTGCGCGAGAGGCAGCCACAGGTACTGCACGTCCTCGCCGCTGATCAGCCCGGTCGCGGCGATCGCCTTCGCCATGTACGACCAGTTGTCGTGCGGCAGGCGCACGCCCTTGGGGCGGCCGGTGGTGCCGGAGGTGTAGATGAGGGTGGCGAGCTGGTCGGGGGTGATCGCGCCGACCCGCTCCTTGATCAGCTCGGGGTCCTTCTCCAGGCGGGCCGCGCCGCGCTTCTCCAGCTCGTCGAGGGTGATGATCCAGTCGGCGGTCTCGACACCGGCCGGGTCGACCACCACGACGTGGGTGAGGTCGGGCAGCTCGGCGCGCTTCTCGACGGCCTTCGCGAGCTGGGCCGCGTTCTCGGCGATCAGCACCCGGCTCTCGGAGTCGGAGAGGATGAACGCCGACTCCTCGGCATTGGTCTGCGGGTAGACGGTGGTCGTGGCGGCGCCGGCGCACATGATGCCGAGGTCCGCGAGGATCCACTCGAGGCGGGTGGAGGAGGCGAGGGCGATGCGCTGCTCCGGCTGGACGCCCAGCTCGATCAGGCCGGCCGCGATGGCGTAGACGCGTTCGGCGGCCTGCGCCCAGGTCAGCGCCTTCCAGTCATCGGGGCCCTGACCTGCGGCGGGGGGTACGGGATAGCGGTATGCCTCGGCGTCCGGCGTGGCTGCCACGCGGTCCAGGAAGAGGCCCGCCACGGACGGCGGACGGTTCTCGATCAGTGTCTGTGTGTCGCTCACGACATCCTCCGGGCCCGCGGCAGTGCGGCTGGCTCAAATGCGGCTGGTTTCACTCACGCGCTAACACGGTCACGCGCTCTTGTTTAACTCGCGAGTAACTATCGAGCAGGCATCAGCGTAAAGCGCGACCGGCCGGTGCGTAAGTCTCCGCGCCCTGTCACTTTCTACAGAGAGCGACCACCCACACGCACAAGGGCCCGCCGCACTTTCGCACGACGAGCCCCTTTATGCCCATTTTGCCGGTGGTGCGATATGTAACCGCCGGTTACTTCTTGCCCTTGCCCGACCCCGCGCTGTCATCGCTGGAGAGCACGGCGATGAAGGCCTCCTGCGGAACTTCCACGGAACCCACCATCTTCATTCGCTTCTTGCCCTCCTTCTGCTTCTCCAGCAGCTTCCGCTTACGGGAGATGTCACCGCCGTAGCACTTGGCGAGCACGTCCTTGCGGATGGCGCGAATCGTCTCGCGGGCGATGACCCGGGAGCCGATGGCGGCCTGGATGGGCACCTCGAAGGCCTGCCGCGGGATGAGCTCGCGCAGCTTGGCGACGAGCCGCACACCGTACGCGTACGCCGCGTCCTTGTGGGTGATCGCCGAGAAGGCGTCCACCTTGTCGCCGTGCAGCAGGATGTCGACCTTCACCAGGCTGGAGGTCTGCTCGCCGGTGGGCTCGTAGTCCAGGGAGGCGTAGCCGCGGGTCTTGGACTTCAGCTGGTCGAAGAAGTCGAAGACGATCTCGGCGAGCGGGAGGGTGTAGCGGATCTCGACCCGGTCCTCGGAGAGGTAGTCCATGCCGAGCAGGGTGCCGCGCCGGGTCTGGCACAGCTCCATGATCGAACCGATGAACTCGGTCGGCGCCAGGATGGTGGCGCGCACGACCGGCTCGTACACCTCGTTGATCTTGCCCTCGGGGAACTCGCTCGGGTTGGTGACGGTGTGCTCGGTGCCGTCCTCCATGACCACGCGGTACACCACGTTGGGCGCGGTCGCGATCAGGTCGAGGCCGAACTCGCGCTCCAGCCGCTCGCGGATCACGTCGAGGTGCAGCAGGCCGAGGAAGCCGACGCGGAAGCCGAAGCCGAGGGCCGCGGAGGTCTCCGGCTCATAGACGAGCGCGGCATCGTTGAGCTGGAGCTTGTCGAGGGCCTCGCGCAGCTCGGGGTAGTCGGAGCCGTCCAGCGGATACAGGCCGGAGAAGACCATGGGCTTGGGGTCCTTGTATCCGCCCAGGGCCTCCGTGGCGCCCTTGGCCTGGCTGGTGACGGTGTCACCGACCTTGGACTGGCGGACGTCCTTCACACCCGTGATGAGGTAACCCACCTCGCCGACACCGAGGCCGTCGGCCGAGAGCATCTCGGGCGAGTTGGTGCCGATCTCCAGCAGCTCGTGCGTGGCGCCCGTGGACATCATCCGGATCCGCTCGCGCTTGTTGAGCTGACCGTCGATGACACGAACGTAGGTGACCACGCCCCGGTACGAGTCGTACACGGAGTCGAAGATCATGGCGCGCGCCGGGGCGTCCTTGACGCCGACCGGGGCCGGGATCTCGCGGACGACCTTGTCGAGCAGCGCGTCGACGCCCACGCCCGTCTTGGCGGAGACCTTGAGGACGTCCTCGGGGTCACAGCCGATGAGGTTGGCGAGCTCCTCGGAGAACTTCTCCGGCTGGGCGGCCGGCAGGTCGATCTTGTTCAGTACGGGGATGATCTTGAGGTCGTTCTCCATCGCCAGGTAGAGGTTGGCGAGAGTCTGGGCCTCGATGCCCTGGGCTGCGTCGACGAGGAGCACGGTCCCCTCGCACGCGGCGAGCGACCGCGAGACCTCGTACGTGAAGTCGACGTGCCCCGGGGTGTCGATCATGTTGAGGATGTGCGTGTTGCCCTGGTCCGGGCCCGTCGTCGGGGCCCAGGGCAGACGCACCGCCTGGGACTTGATCGTGATGCCGCGCTCACGCTCGATGTCCATGCGGTCGAGGTACTGAGCACGCATCTGCCGCTGCTCGACCACACCGGTCAGCTGGAGCATCCGGTCGGCGAGTGTGGACTTGCCGTGGTCGATGTGCGCGATGATGCAGAAGTTGCGGATCAGAGCCGGGTCGGTACGGCTCGGCTCGGGCACATTCATAGGGGTCGCGGGCACGCAGGGTCCTGATTCTTGAGGTATCCGCAGGGTCAGCGGCTCGGGTTCGGATCGATACGTAGCCTCCATGGTCCCACGGGCGGGGAGCTGCGACCGGTTTGGGCCATGGGATGGGCCACTGGTAGCCTGGGTGGCTGTGCCTCATGCCCTCTCAGCACGAGGCACTCCTCAAGAAAATCACCGGTACGGGACCCGTGCGGCCCCGTGCCTGAACCTGCAAAGGCTCATTCGTGGCGAACATCAAGTCCCAGATCAAGCGGATCAAGACCAACGAGAAGGCTCGGCTGCGCAACAAGGCCGTCAAGTCCTCCCTGAAGACCGCGATCCGCAAGGCCCGCGAGGCCGCTGCCGCGGGTGACGTCGAGAAGGCCACCGAGTACCAGCGCGCTGCCGCGCGTCAGCTCGACAAGGCTGTCTCGAAGGGCGTCATCCACAAGAACCAGGCCGCCAACAAGAAGTCGGCGCTTGCCACCAAGGTCGCGTCCCTCAAGGGCTGAACACCTTTCTGATCTGACCGCCGGAAGGACCCAGAGCGGGCCCTCTCTCATCCGCTCCCGACCGGCACCCTCGGACCTCGCGCGCGGCCTGCGTTCGCCACGCGGGCGCGAGAGTCCAACCAGTCCGAACCGAAGGCCCCGGCGCCTCGCCCTTCCCCAGGGCGGGCACCGGGGCCTTCGGCATGCCGGTGCGGGCCGTCGGCCGACGGGGGTTGTCCACCTGCCGTCACGACCAGAATTCGTTGCTCTTGTCGATGTCCTCGAGGCACTCGTCGAGGTCGGTGATCTTGTCTCCGACGATCCGGAAGACGATGCCGCCGTTCTCGTCGATGTGCTTGCCGCCCCGGTCAGCGGTGAACCGGTGCGTGGAGACGGCGTGCCCGCGGCCGTCGACGAACACGTTGAGCAGCGCGACACGGAACGATCCGCCCGTCTCCGAGGAGAGCCGGCCGTAGTACCCGTCGATGATCGAGTCGATGCCCTTGAAGTCGCCCGAGAGCGGGTGGGAGCCGGGTACATGGTGGGTGCAGTCCCCGGTCATCAGGCCGCGCAGAGTGTCCGTGTCTCCACGCTGGAAGGCGTCGTAGCCCTTGCGGACGAGCGCTGCGTGCGGGTGTTCAGCCATGACGATCGCCACCTTTCCGTGTTCGGCGAGGTACGGCTGATACGCACGATTCTCCTCCCCGAGGCTCCTATCCGCGTCCTCGGGAACGGGCCGCCCGCGCGATCGTGACGACCGCCTTTTCCAGCGCGTACTCGGGATCGTCGCCGCCGCCCTTGACTCCCGCGTCCGCCTCCGCCACCGCGCGCAGGGCGACGGCGACCCCGTCCGGTGTCCATCCGCGCATCTGCTGGCGCACCCGGTCGATCTTCCACGGCGGCATCCCCAGCTCCCGCGCCAGGTCGGCCGGTCGGCCGCCCCGCGCCGAGGACAGCTTGCCGATCGCACGCACGCCCTGCGCCAGCGCACTGGTGATCAGCACGGGTGCGACTCCGGTCGCGAGCGACCAGCGCAGCGCCTCCAGGGCCTCCGCCGCCCGCCCCTCGACGGCACGGTCGGCGACCGTGAAGCTCGACGCCTCGGCCCGGCCCGTGTAGTACCGCCCGACGACGGCCTCGTCGATGGTCCCCTCGACGTCGGCGACCAGTTGGGACACGGCCGACGCCAGCTCCCGCAGATCGCTGCCGATGGAATCGACGAGCGCCTGGCAGGCCTCGGGCGTGGCGGAGCGCCCGGTCACCCGGAATTCCTGTCTCACGAAGGCCAGCCGGTCGGCGGGCTTCGTCATCTTCGGGCAGGCCACCTCCCGCGCGCCCACCTTGCGGGCGGCGTCGAGCAGTCCCTTGCCCTTGGCTCCGCCCGCGTGCAGCAGCACGAGGGTGATCTCCTCGGCGGGCGCCCCCAGATACGCCTTCACGTCCTTGACCGTGTCGGCCGACAGGTCCTGCGCGTTGCGTACGACGACGACCTTGCGCTCGGAGAAGAGCGACGGACTCGTCAGCTCGGCGAGCGTCCCGGGCTGCAACTGGTCCGGGGTCAGGTCGCGTACGTCCGTGTCGGCGTCGGCGGCCCTGGCGGCGGCCACCACCTCCTGCACGGCACGGTCGAGCAGGAGGTCCTCCTGGCCCACGGCGAGCGTCACGGGGGCGAGAGGGTCGTCATTCGCAGTCTTCCTGGCCATCGCGACAAGCATCCCACGGGCCACTGACAACGAAGTGCGCGCGCCGGGCCCGCTGAGGCTACGGCTCCTCGCGCCAGCCGTCCCATTCCCCGGCGAACGCGTCCAGCCGCACGGGATCCAGCCGCTCCTCCTCGTCCCGCAGGACGACGAGCCACTGCGCGTCCTCGGCGTCGTCCTCACCGGCCAGCGCGTCCCGCACCAGCCGCGGCTCCTCCGCGATCCCGAACCGCTCACCGAGCGCCTCCGCCGCCTCCTGAGCGGCATCGCGGTCGGGCAGCACCAACACATGTCTCACATCACTCACCGGGCCATTGTCGGCCACGCCTCCCCTCGCCCTGTCACCCCCCTTCACCCCCGCCATCCCCGTAATCCCTGTGATCCCCGTAATCCCTGTCGTCCCCGTCATACGGTCCGTACGGTCGGCACCGAGGTCAGCTCGATCCCGAACCGGTCGCGATACGCCGTCAGCACCTCCTCGTCCGTGGCCAGCTCCCGCTCCTCACGCCTGCCGTCGGCGGCCGTCTCCGTGAGCCTGCGTCCGCTCAGCGTGACCCTCCCGCCCTCCTCGGTGACCCGCGAGCAGACCAGCGACCGTACGAAGTGCGAGGTCGGCGCGGTGCTGTGCCACCAGGCCCCGACGGCGAAGTCGCCGAGCACCCGAGGCCGCAGCTCCAGGCGGTACTCGGGCCTGCCGTCGCGGATGACGTCCAGATCGGCCGCCCCGGCCACCCCGGGTGCCCCTCCCAGCGCCCCCGCCGCGTCCGGCCCCGCCTCGACGATCCGGAACACACCGCCGGGATCCACTTGTTCGCCCCGCTCCTCGAACGCCAGCGGATAGTGGCTGTGCGCCCCGAAGCCGATGTCCGCCAGCCAGGCCCCCGCGTCCACCGTCCGCACCCGCAGCGCCATGTGGTCGTACGGGATCCCGAGCCGCCCCTCCTCCCCGTACACCCGCCCGGCAAGGAGCGTGACATCGAACCCCAGCGCGGTGAGCAGCCCCGCGAACGCCCCGTTCAGTTCGTAGCAGAACCCTCCCCTGCCCGTGCCCAGCACCTTGTCCAGCAGTCGCTTCTCCTCCAGCACGATCTCCTCGCCGAGGTGGATCGACAGGTTCTCGAAGGGCACGGTCTGCAGGTGGCGCAGGTGCAGTTCACGCAGGACGTCGATGGTGGGCCACGCCGGGTGGGCGACCCCGAGACGGCGGAGGTAGGCGTCAACCTGTGCGGAGTTCATGCCCTCAGTCTCGCGCCACCCTCAGCTCACCGCCCAGGGCGGCGACCGCCACCGCGCCGTCCTCGTCCGTGCGCAGCACCGTCGCACCCCCGGCCCGCAACGCGGCGACCGTGCTGGGCGCGGGATGCCCGTAGGGGTTGTCCTCACCGCACGAGATGAGCGCGAGCCGGGGAGCCGCCGTGCGTATGAGGTCGGGATCCTGGTAGGCGGAGCCGTGGTGAGCCACCTTGAGCACATCGACACCGCCCAGCAGCCCGGCCGCCGGTGACCGCAACAGGGCCCGCTGGGCCGGGGGCTCGAGGTCACCGAGCAGCAGCAGGCGCAGCCCCGCCGTGCGGGCCAGCAGGGTGACACTGGCGTCGTTGGGGCCCTCCGGCTCCGGCACCGGGTGAGGCGGAGGCCACAGCACCTGCCAGGACAGGGCGCCGATCCGGCGCTCTTCCCCGGCACCGGCCCGGGTGAGGGGAACGTGGTGTGCCGCCGCCTCCTTCCGTACGAACTCCGCCTGCTCGGCGGGCTCTTCAAAGCCCGTTGTCTCGATCGCGGCCACCGCGCGCCCCCGCAGCACGCCCGGCAGTCCGGCCACGTGGTCGGCGTGGAAGTGGGTCAGAAGGACGAGGGGGACCCTGGTGATGCCGAGGTCGCGCAGGCACCGGTCGACCAGCGTCGGATCGGGCCCGGCGTCCACCACCACCCCGGTGCCCTCGCCCGCCGCGAGCACCGTGGCGTCGCCCTGGCCCACATCGCACATCGCGAACCGCCAGCCGGGCGGCGGCCAGCCCGTGACCACCCGGGGCAGCGGCGGCGGCTGCACCACCACGAGCAGGAGCAGCAACCCGCACGCCCCGCACAACCACGGATGCCCCAGCAGCCGTCTGCCGACGAGCACGACCGTCGCCGTGGCGAGGGCCAGCAGGAGCGCCCCCGTCCAACTGTCCGGCCAGTCCACTCCCGCGCCGGGCAGCGCCGCCCCCGTCCGCGCCACGTCCGCGATCCAACCGGCGGGCCAACTCGCTCCCCACGCCAACGCCTTGGCCACCGGCATCGCCACCGGCGCCACCGCCAGCGCCGCGAACCCCAGCACCGTGGCCGGTGCCACCGCGAACTCGACCAGCAGGTTGCACGGCACCGCCACCAGGCTCACCCGAGCCGACAGCACCGCCACGACCGGCGCGCAGAGCGCCTGCGCGGCGCCCGCCGCGGCCAGCGCCTCCGCCAGCCGGGGCGGCACCCCGTGGCCCCGCAGCGCGGTGCTCCAGCGGGGCGCGAGCGTCAGCAGGGCGCCGGTGGCCAGGACGGAGAGCAGGAAGCCGTAGCTGCGGGCCAGCCACGGGTCGTACAGCACCAGCAGCAGGACGGCCGTCGCCAGCGCCGGGACCAGCGAGCGGCGGCGGCCCGTCGCGAGGGCGAGGAGGACGACCGCCCCGCAGGCCGCGGCCCGCAGGACGCTCGGGTCGGGCCGGCACACCACGACGAAGCCGAGCGTGAGCGCTCCGCCGAGCAGTGCGGTGGCCCGCAGGGGGATACCGAGACGCGGGGCGAGGCCGCGGCGCTCGACGTGCTGGGCGACGCCGGGCGGGCCCAGTAGCAGGGCGAGGATGATCGTGAGGTTGCTGCCGGACACGGCCAGGGTGTGCGCGAGGTCGGTCTCCTTGAAGGCCTCGTCCAGCTCGGGCGTGATACGCGCGGTGTCCCCGACGACCAGCCCCGGCAACAACGCCCTGGCGTCCGTCGGCAGCCCGTCGGTGGCCTCCCGCAGGCCGGCGCGCAGCCGACCTGCGAGCTGCTGGGCACCGGACGGCTCGCCCACCACGTCCGGCGCCGACTGTTGTCCCGTTGCTTCCGGCGCCGACCGCTCCCTGATCTCCGGGTTCGGCCGCTCCCGTGCCCGTACCCGCAGCACCGCCGCGATCCGGTCACCGCCGGCCAACGCCGGTGCGAGCCGCCCGCTCACCCGCACCCTCGTGGAGGGCAGCAGCGCGAGCCAGGGGGCACGCCGGGCATCGGTGGCCGACTCATCATCGTCCCGGCCGCCGTCCGTGCCCACGTCCACGATCATCAGCACCGGCGCGCGCGTGGCCACGTCCCCGACTCGAAGGACCTCCGCGCCGATCAGTACGGCGGGGCGAGCCGCGTGGTTGCCGGTGACGCGGGGCCGGCTGAGCCGCGGGTCCGCGGTGACCTCCACCTCCGCGGTCACCGTGGCGTACTGCCGGGCCGACACCGGCACCGGTCCACGCCGCAGGTCCGCCCCGTGCAGCCCGGCGGAGGCAGCCGCCGCGGCGACGCACAGCAGCACGGCGGCGACCGTCGTACGCGACCACGCGCCGCCTCGCCCGGCCTGCGAGGCACCGCCCCGTCCACGCCACCGCACCGCCAGCAGTACGACAGCCAGACCCAGGCACACCCCACCCACTCCGGCGACCACACCCGGCGACGCGTCCAACGCCAGGGCCGCCGTCACCCACGCCGCGAGCGCGGGCGGCACGAGGCGCAGATCCGTCGGCCCTTCTTGCCGGGGGTTCGCGGCCCCGAGCCGGTTCCCGGAGGCGGCGTGCACGGCGGGGCGGGCGGAGGGAGCGTCGCCGGGGTGGGGCGGCACGCCTCCGCCGGACGGCCCACCTTCCCCGAGCCGCACAACACGTCCCGCCCTCATGGCCGTACGAGGTTGCGCAAGTCGGCGAAGCGGCGTTCGCCGATGCCGTTGACCTCGCGCAGTTCGTCGGTCGAGCGGAAGCCGCCGTGCCGGGTGCGGTAGTCGACGATGTGCTGGGCCAGCACGGGTCCCACGCCCGGGAGGGTGTCGAGCTGGTCCACCGTGGCCGTGTTCAGGGACACCGGGCTCGCGGGTGCGGCTCCGCCCGGCGCGCCGCCGGCCGCGCCGGCACCTCCGGGGCCCGGAGCGACGCCCGGCGCCGCGGCGGGCCCGCCGACGAGCACCTGCTCCCCGTCCACGAGGAAGCGGGCGCGGTTGAGGCCGTCGGTGGTCGTGCCCGGCCGTACCCCGCCGGCCGCGCGCAACGCGTCGGCCACGCGTGAGCCGGCCGGGAGGCGATGGATCCCGGGGTCACGGACCTTGCCGCTGACGTCCACGACGATCTCCGCACCGGCCGTGCCCGTGGCCGTGGGCGCACCGGCCGAGGCACCGCCGGGCTCGTCCGCGGCCCTGCCGGGCTCCCGTGCTTCGTACGGTGCCGCCGCCCGCACCACCTCGGGTGCCCGGACGGGCTGGGGCCGCCCGGTCCAGAAGTGCTGGACGGCGAAGGCCGCGGCGGCGACGAGCAGTGCCGTGAGCGCCAGTACGCTCCGCAGCTCCAGCCCGCACCGCGCCTGCAGCCACACCGGCATCCGCTCCCGCAGTGCGAGCCCGACCCGCGTCCCCGGCCGAGCACGCGGCGCCTCTTCCGGGTTATCGGTGTCCCCCGGCCAAGGGGGCCCCGCATGGACCGCCTCGGCGTCCGCAGCCCCGACCACCGCCGCCCGGCCGGACGGACCGTCGAAGCCCTCGCCCACCTCCGCACCCAAACCCGAACCCGCACCCGCACCCGCACCCGCACCCGCAGGCACGCCACCTCGCACCTCCCCCCGCGGCCCACTCCCCGACTCCCCCCGCGGTCCCTCCCGTTGGGCGAAAAGCACCTCCGCGCGCCGACGGAGTTCCTCCGCCGAAGCATGCCGATGCCGGGCAGCGCCAGGTGTGGTGCGCGGGCGGCGGCGCAGGTGGCGGGTGCGGACGTCGGACGTGGCTCCACGGCCCGGTCCACTCGTCGCGGTCGCTGTGCGTGAGCGTGATCGAAGTGCCATGGGACGAGGGTCGACGAACACCACCGACCCGCGATGATCTTGCTCAATTCCCGGGGAGTACCCGTCGGTTGTGGACAACTCCGCCACCCACACGAGTGACCGGCAGCGGCCCCTCACCTCGGCGAGACGACAACTCCCAGCAGACCGGGCCCCGTGTGCGCCCCGATCACCGCGCCCACCTCGCTCACATGCAGGTCGGCCAGGCCGGGCACGCGTGCGCGGAGGCGGTCCGCGAGGGCCGATGCGCGGTCGGGGGCGGCGAGGTGGTGGACGGCGATGTCGACGGACGCGCTGC
Organism: Streptomyces sp. NPDC043427; assembly: GCF_056436655.1. Classification (NCBI taxonomy): domain Bacteria; kingdom Bacillati; phylum Actinomycetota; class Actinomycetes; order Kitasatosporales; family Streptomycetaceae; genus Streptomyces; species Streptomyces sp. NPDC043427. Next base: position 43,261 of record NZ_JBWKCC010000039.1, read on the forward strand.
CCGCGCGGTCGGCGCCGAGTTCCTCGAGGCGGGCGATCGCCCTCGACGCCGTCCGTACCTTCTCCAGGAGATCGATGCGCCCGTCCTCGAGTTGGAGCAGCGGCTTCACGGCGAGCGCGGAGCCCAACAGGGCCTGGGCGGTGCCGATCCGGCCGCCGCGGCGCAGATAGTCGAGCGTGTCGACGTAGAAGTAGGCGGATGTGCTTGCGGCCCGTTTCTCGGCTGCCGTGACGGCCTCGTCCACGGTGCCGCCCGTCTCCGCGGCCTCGCACGCGGCGAGCGCGCAGAAGCCGAGGGCCATCGCGACCATGCCGGTGTCCACCACCCGCACCGGCACCGGCGCCTCGCGGGCCGCGACGACCGCGGCGTCGTAGGTTCCGGAGAGCTCGGCGGACAGGTGGAGGGAGACGATGCCGGTGGCGCCGGACTCGGCGACCTTGCGGTAGGTCTCCGCGAACAGTTGGGGGCTGGGGCGCGAGGTGGTGACGGGGCGTCGCTTCTGGAGTGCCTGGGCCAGGGAGCGGGTCGAGATCTCGGTGCCCTCTTCCAGCGCCCGGTCGCCGAGGACCACGGTCAGGGGTACCGCGGTGATGCCGTGGCGCTCCATCGTCCGCTGCGGCAGGTAGGCCGTTGAATCGGTGACGATCGCGACATGGCGGGACATGAGCTGGAGGTTACCTGGCGTAGTGCCCCCTCGGCAGCCCGGCCCCTCTGACCTGGGACGGGTGTGGCGGGATCAGGTGGTGCTCTCGGGGCGGGGCTTCTTCTGCCAGGGATAGGTGGGTCGGGCTCCCGGCGGGGTGATCGCGGGCCGGGTCGGCTCCGCCGCCTGACGCGAGCGCGGGTTGCCCTGCCAGGTCTGCTCGTCGGCGGCGGCGTCGGCAGCGGGCGCCTCGGGCCACGAGGGCGGCGGGGTCGAGGTGCTCGGCGAGGTCGCGGTCTCCGACGTCGTCCAGTGACGCAACGCGCCCGCCTCCACGTCGATCTGTGCGCTCAGGGTGTCGAGGTCGTCGCCGGCGAAGCGGTGGGCCCGGTCGCGGGCCGCCCAGCGCAGGGAGTCCGCGGAACCGGTGATGCGTTCCGTGCGCTCGCGCAGCTCGGGAAGCCGCGCGGCGAGGGTAGCGCGGTCCGGCTCGGACTCCAGTCGCTTCAGTTCGCCGTCCAGTTCGTGTCCGTGCGTGCTGAGCCGCTGGAAGAGGCCGAGGGACTCCCTGAGGGACTCGTCCTGGGACACGCCCGCGTACAGCGCGTCCTGGGTGGCGCGCATCGAGGTGCGCAATTTGATGCGGAGCTGGGCGATCTCGGCCGCCGGGCCGGTCTGGGCGAAGGACTTGGCCCGCAGGGTGTGGTCCTCGACCGTGCGGCGGGCCTGGTGGATCGTGCGGTCCACGCCGCGCTTGGCGGCGCCGACGACCCTCACCGTGGCGTAGACGCCGAGCACCACGAAGAGCACGAAGAGCAGGACGATGACGGCGATCACTGCTTCCACGGCGCTCCTCCTCCGAACGGGCGCGGCACGTCTCGTGCCGCTCCTCCACGGTAAACGCAAAGGGCAGGTCCGGAGTTCCTCAAGAACCCCGAACCTGCCCGTAAGGGACTACCCCCACCCAAAGATCACGCGTCCCGCAAACTACGCCGGAACGATGTTCACCAGCTTCGGCGCGCGCACGATCACCTTGCGGATGCCCGCCCCGTCCAGTGCCGCGACGACCTTCTCGTCGGACAGCGCGACCTTCTCCAGCTCCTCCTCGGAGATGGACGGCGAGACCTCCAGGCGTGCCTTGACCTTGCCCTTGATCTGCACGACGCAGGTCACGGTCTCGTCCACGACGTACGCCGGGTCGGCCACGGGGAAGTCCTGGTGGACGACCGAGTCGGTGTGGCCCAGCCTGCGCCACAGCTCCTCGGCGACGTGCGGGGCCAGCGGCGCGACCATCAGCACCAGTCGCTCGGCGACGGAGCGCGGCACCGCCCCGCCCGCCTTGGTCAGGTGGTTGTTCAGCTCGGTGACCTTGGCGATGGCGGTGTTGAAGCGCAGGCCCTCCAGGTCCTGGCGGACGCCGTCGATCGCCTTGTGCAGGGCCCGCAGGGTGTCCTCGTCGGGCTCCGCGTCCACCACCGTCACCTCACCGGTGGCCTCGTCGACGACGTTGCGCCACAGCCGCTGCAGCAGCCGGAACTGGCCCACCACCGCGCGCGTGTCCCACGGCCGGGAGACGTCCAGCGGGCCCATCGCCATCTCGTACAGGCGCAGCGTGTCGGCGCCGTACTCCGCGCAGATCGACTCCGGAGTGACGGCGTTCTTCAGGGACTTGCCCATCTTGCCCAGCAGGCGGGAGACCTTCTCGCCCTGGTAGTAGTGGGCGCCGTCGCGCTCCTCCACCTCGGCGGCCGGTACCGCGAAGCCACGGCTGTCGCGGTAGACGAAGGCCTGGATCATGCCCTGGTTGAACAGCTTGTGGAAGGGCTCGGCGGAGGAGACGTGCCCCAGGTCGTACAGGACCTTGGACCAGAAGCGGGCGTAGAGCAGATGCAGCACGGCGTGCTCGGCGCCGCCGACGTACAGGTCGACGCCGCCGTGCGGCTGGCCCTCGCGCGGGCCCATCCAGTACCGCTCGATCTCGGGGTCGACCAGCTTCTCGCTGTTGTGCGGGTCCAGGTAGCGCAGCTCGTACCAGCAGGAGCCGGCCCAGTTGGGCATGGTGTTGGTCTCACGCCGGTACCGCTTGGGTCCGTCGCCCAGGTCCAGGGTGACGTCGACCCAGTCCGCGTTGCGTGACAGCGGCGTCTCGGGCTGGGTGTCGGCGTCGTCCGGGTCGAAGGTGCGCGGCGAGTAGTCCTCGACCTCGGGCAGCTCCAGCGGCAGCATCGACTCGGGCAGGGCGTGGGCGATGCCGTCCTCGTCGTAGACGATGGGGAAGGGCTCGCCCCAGTAGCGCTGGCGGCTGAACAGCCAGTCGCGCAGCCGGAAGTTGACGGTGCCCTCGCCGATGCCCTTGCTTTCCAGCCACTCGGTGATGCGGGCCTTGGCCTCGGCGACGCCCAGGCCGTCCAGGGAGACGTCGTCGTTGGACGAGTTGATGATCTTCGCGTCGTACGCCGCGAAGGCGTCCTCCCACGTGGAGGTGTCGGTGCCCCGGCCGTCGGTCGGTTCGACGATGCAGGGGATCGGCAGTTCGAAGGCGCGCGCGAACTCGAAGTCGCGCTGGTCGCCCGCCGGGACGGCCATGATCGCGCCGGTGCCGTAGCCCATCAGGACGTAGTCGGCGATGAAGACGGGGACCTGGTTGCCGTTGACCGGGTTGGTCGCGTACGCGCCGATGAAGACACCGGTCTTGTCCTTGGCCTCGGCCTGGCGCTCCACGTCGGACTTGGAGGCGGCCTGGGCGCGGTAGGCGGCGACGGCTTCGGCGGGGGTGGCGTGACCGCCGGTCCACACGTCGTGGGTGCCCTCCGGCCAGGCGGCCGGGGTGAACTTCTCGACCAGCGGGTGCTCGGGGGCCAGCACCATGTAGGACGCGCCGAACAGGGTGTCCGGGCGGGTGGTGAAGACGGTGATGCGCTCGCCGTCGATCGGGAAATCGACACGGGCGCCCTCGGAGCGGCCGATCCAGTTGCGCTGCTGCAGCTTGATCGCCTCGGGCCAGTCCAGCGCGTCCAGGTCCTCCAGCAGCCGGTCGGCGTAGGCCGTGATACGCATGTTCCACTGGCGCAGCTTGGCCTTGAAGACCGGGAAGTTCCCGCGCTCGGAGCGGCCGTCGGCGGTGACCTCCTCGTTGGCCAGGACCGTGCCCAGGCCGGGGCACCAGTTGACGGGCGCGTCGGAGGCGTAGGCCAGGCGGTACTCGCCCAGGACGTCGGCGCGCTCGGCCTCGGTCAGCTCGCTCCAGGATCGGCCGCCGGGCACCGGGCGCTCACCGGACTCGAACCGGGCGACCAGTTCGGAGATCGGGCGGGCCCGCTTCGCCTCGTCGTCGTACCAGGAGTTGAAGATCTGCAGGAAGATCCACTGGGTCCACTTGTAGTAGTCCGGGTCGATCGTGGCGAACGAGCGGCGCTTGTCGTGGCCCAGGCCCAGCCGACGCAGCTGGGACTTCATGTTGCTGATGGCGGCCTCGGTGGTGACCCGGGGGTGCTCGCCGGTGGCCACGGCGTGCTGCTCGGCGGGCAGGCCGAAGGCGTCGAAGCCCAGGGTGTGCAGGACGTTGTGGCCGGTCATGCGCTGGAACCTGGCGTATACATCGGTGGCGATGTAGCCCAGGGGGTGGCCGACGTGCAGGCCCGCACCGGAGGGGTACGGGAACATGTCCATGATGAACTTCTTGGGGCGGGCCGCCACCGCGGGGTCGCCGGCCAGGTCGCCCTGGGGGTTCGGCGCCGCGTAGGTACCCTCGGCGTCCCAGAAGTCCTGCCAGCGTGCCTCGATGTCGGCGGCCACGGAGGCCGTGTAGCGGTGCGGCGCTGCCACCTCGGCGGTGGCAGCGGGGTTCGTCTCGCTCATGATCCTCAAAGCTCCATCGATCGTCTCTGCCAGCGGCTGTGTCTCTCGGGAAACGAAAAATCCCCTCGCACAGGAGGGGACGCCGCGCCGATTCCGACCCGCTCTCACCGGGGGTCTGGACTGATCAGCGCGGCCCGCTAAGCAGAAGGCGTACGGCACGCATGGCGCTAGGGTACCGCAGGCCCTGAGCAAGCCGCGACGCGCTTGCGTATGACTCCATGACACCGTAAGCATCCCGGCGAAAGCTGAACCAGGTTCAAAGATTACTTCGCGTAACAGCAACTAAGGGACATCACAACAGGCGCATTGTCCTTTGATAACAACGCAATAACTCAAACCTCGTACCCACCGGTATGGCGCCCGCTTAGAGTTCGGCATCGGGACCGCTTTCCCGAACTGCTCGGAGTTGCCCCCATGAACCCTCGTCGTAGTAACAGCTCGCTCCCCGCGACAGGCCGGTCGGCCTACGGGTTGGCGTCGGCTGTCGTCCTGCTCCTCATACCCGTGGTCGTGCTGGTCGGAGGTGACACGTTCCGCGACTTCCTGAACTTCGGCGCGGGCGTGCTCTCGCTCGTCTCGCTCAGCTGTTCGGTGATCTGGGGCCTGGTCGCCCAGGACCGGATCTTCCTCAACACGCGCCAGCGGATCGTCGGCCAGGCGGTGCACAGGACGACGGCCGTCGCCTCGATCGCGTTCCTGCTGCTGCACGTCACCACGAAGATCGCGTTGGACCACACCCAGCTGATCGCCGCGATCATCCCCTTCTCGCTCGGCGTCACCGGGATCGAGGGCCTGGTCGGCCTCGGCTCCCTGGCCGGCCTGCTGATGATCTTCGTGGGCGTCACCGGGGCGCTGCGCAGCCGCTTCGCCTCCCCGGCCCCCGTCGCGGCACGCTGGCGCGCGATGCACATGCTGGCCTACCCGGCCTGGTGTGCCGCTCTGGTCCACGGACTCTACGCGGGTCGAGCCGTGAAGAGCCCGCTGTTCACGTACCTGTACATGGCGTCCCTGCTCGTGGTGATGGGTGCCCTGGCCCTGCGCGCGGCGCCGCGCCCGATCAAGCGCCAGGTCGCCGACCGGATCGCCATGATCCTGGGCGTCGTCGAGCCGATGGGCCGCGAGGCACTGGAGGAGAGCCGGGCCCGTATGAGCGAGGGCGCCGGACGTAGGGGCGAGGATGCCGGACGTAGGGGCGAGACCATGTCGTCCTCCCTGCCGGGTTACGAGAACCGGGGCTCCTCACGCGAGTCGCGCACCTCGTCGTTCGAGGCGCCCGCTGCGCCCGCCCCGGAACCGGCGAACGGCTTCGCGGCCGCCTACCGGGCTGTCAACACGCCCCGCGGCCAGCAGTCCTACGGGGCGGCCGACCAGACCGCGCGCATGAACATGCCGTTCGACATGCAGGCCACGGAGGCGATGCCGCGCGTCGACAACGGGGGCAGCACCTCGGGCAGCTGGCCGATCCCGTCCCCGCCGCCGGTCGGCGAGGCGCCCCCGTCGGCGTACGACCCGCTCCAGGACACCGGATTCAACATCCCGCCCTACGGCGGCGCGGGCGCCGGTCAGTACGGCGGGAGTGATGTGTACAACACCGGTGAGACGAACGCCCCCTTCGGTACGTACAACACGAACGACACGTACAACAGCGGTCCCGCCACTGAAACACGCCCCGGTACGTCCTACGACTTCGACGCACCGGGTTCGGGCGAACCTTGGAACACGCCTTCCGGAGGCTTTAAGTGAACGAGGCCCTGCCCGACGTCCCAGAAGTCCGCGTGGTCGGCCTTCCCCAGCTCACGTCGGGCTTCGACCTTGTCGAACGACTCGATCTGCCCATGCACCTCAAGGTGCACGGGCCGCTCGAACCCATGGGCGGGGAGGCGCTCGCCAAGCTCTCGGAGAACATCAATCTCAAGGGCCGCGGCGGTGCGGGCTTCCCCTTCCACAAGAAGCTGCGCTCGGTCGCCGAAGCGGCGATCAAGCGCGGCGTACGGCCGGTCGTCGTCGTCAACGGCAGTGAGGACGAGCCGGCCTGCCGCAAGGACACGGTGCTGATCAACCGTGCCCCTCATCTGATCCTTGACGGCGCGCTGCTCGTCGCCGAGGCCCTGGGTGCCCGCACGCTCGTGGTGGGGGTCACCCGGGAGTCCACCCAGCGCTCCATGGAGGCGGCGCTGTCCGAGCGCGGCCTGAGCAACAGCCGCAGGTCGGCGCTGCGCGCGTTCGTGCAGCGCAACCCGGTCCGCATGGTCACCGGCGCCGCCGCCTCGCTGATCCGCTCCATCGACGGCGGCCCGGCGGTCCCGCCCGGCCGCAAGGTCAGCGCCTCGCAGAACGGCGTGGGCGGCGCACCGACCCTGCTGTCCAACGCCGAGACGTTCGCCCAGCTCGCGATCGCCGCCCGCATCGGCCCGGAGCGCTACGGCAACACCGGTCTGTACGACGAGCCGGGCACCGTCATGCTGACGGTCTCCGGCGCGGTCGCCCGCCCCATGGTGATCGAAGTCCCCACGGGCGTCCCGCTGCGCTACGTCCTGCAGCTGGCCGGCGCCCCGCCGGTGCCGCAGGGCGTGCTGACGGGCGGCTACCACGGCAAGTGGATCGACGCGGCGACGGTGAACGAGGCGGTCGTCTCGCGCAACTCGCTGGACGCCGTGGGCGGTGCGCTCGGCGCCGGCGCGATCCTGCCGATCACTCAGGACACCTGCCCGCTGGGCGAGTCGTTGCGGGTGGCGCAGTGGCTGGCGGAGGAGAGCGCGGGCCAGTGCGGTCCCTGCTACCTCGGTCTGCCGGCCGCCGCGCGCGGTATGGAGGACATCCTCAACGGCGGCGGCCCGGCCGCCCTGGAGGCGCTCAAGCAGGTCGCCAAGAACGTCAAGCGGCGCGGCGCGTGCTCGCACCCGGACGGCTCCGCGATGTTCCTGGAGTCGACCATCAAGGCGTTCACGGACGACCTCGCCGCGCACGTCCTCGGCAACGGCTGCGGACGGCGCGTGGAAGGCGTCCTGCCCCTGTTCGAGGGCGGCAGGGCCCCGACGGGCATCCCGGGCGGCGCGGCCGCGGAGGAGAGCGGCGGCAGCCGCCAGAAGATCTTCGTCGACTGGACGCTGTGCCGGGGCCACGGCCTGTGCGCGGACATCCTGCCGGAGGTCTTCCAACTGGGCGCCGACGGCTTCCCGACCGTCGCGCAGGCGAAGGTGCCCGAGTACGCCGAGGCGAAGGCGCTGCGGGCGGTGCGGCGCTGCCCGGCGCTGGCGCTGCGCATCGAGGAGGACACCCGCTCGCAGGCTCCGGCCCGCAACCTCCCGGTCGTGTCCCAGGGCCGCGGACGGCGTGCGCTGGGGCGCTGAGCGCGACACCGCCAACACCGAGGAGGGGGGGGGGGGGGGGGGGGGGGGCCCCACCCGTTTTTCCGTCGGAGGCAAAAAAAAGCGCGCGCGATGGGAGGTGGGCTTGGGGGGGTTGGTGTGGGGGGGAAGGAGGAGGAGAAACCT
>NZ_JBWKCC010000039.1:51265-96799 GCF_056436655.1 Streptomyces sp. NPDC043427
TAGGCCGCTCAGCCCCACACCCCAACCCCCGAAGCAGGACCCCCTGCCCCCGGCCCCCCCCTCCTCGGTTTCCCCGTAGAAGCAAAAAAAGATCCCGCCGGATCGGATTCGATCCGGCGGGATCTGCTGTGGAGCTAAGGAGAATTGAACTCCTGACCTCCTGCATGCCATGCAGGCGCTCTACCAACTGAGCTATAGCCCCGTGTCTTGGTCCGCCCGGTTTCCCCGGCGGCGACGCCAACATTACCGGCCGATCGGTGGCATCACCAAATCGATTTCATTCTGTCCGGATTGTCCGCGAATGTCGCGGCTAGGCCGTGACGAACGAGTAGAACCGCTTGAGCGTGCAGTGCTCTTCGAGGAGACGGCCGTAGATCGGCTCGCCCTCCAGCTCGCGGTACGTCTCGATCGGGTCGCCCTTTATGATCAGCGCCCGCGCGCATTCCTCGCACCAGTACTGGTAGTCGGGGTTGACCGGCTCCATGTCACGGACGATCGGCGTACCGCTGCCGCACCAATCGCACTTCCGCCTGTGTGCACCCATCGCTCAGCTCCAGCTGTGGCCGCAGGCCGTGCACACGTAGGAGATTCCGCCGTTGTCCCCGAGGACCTGGGCCACATGCGCGGAACCACAGGAAGGGCAGCCGAGGCGGGTCGTCCTGCTCCGTGTCATCGCCGCGTCGAAGAGGTGGTCGACCTCTCCGAGGATGCTCGCAGGCATCGCTACTCCCTCCCGTCGGGCCGCGCCCCCTTCCGGCCGTTTGATTCTGCCACGGCCGGACCAATACGGTCAGCGACGCCTCAGTACCAGTCCGGACACGGCCGCCGAGGTGACCGTGGCATACCCGCACGCCAAGAGCGCTTGCGCAGAGGTATACGCCTCCGGGCCCCCGCCGACTCAAGTCCCCGGTGACGTTCTTCAGAGCTTCTCCACTCCAGCGCTATTCGGCACCGTGACTCTCCTTCCCACTACGGGCCGCATCTCACCCGCGGCCGCGAACCGACGTGGGAGGAACCCGTGACCGCCGTAGCGACCGCATCCGGTGTCACCACGCACCCGCCCGTCGTGGTGCTGCTGCCGGGGCAGGGCTCCCAGTACCCGGGCATGCTGCGCGGGTTGTACGGGCACGAGCCGGTGTTCACGCGGGTGCTGGACGAGGTGTTCGACGGGCTCGGCGCGGAGGGGGCGCGGGTCAGGGACGACTGGCTGTCCGACGCGCCCGTGGTGCCCCTGGACGACGTGCGCCGGGCGCAGCCGCTGGTCTTCGGGCTCGATGTGGCGCTCGGCACGCTGCTCACCTCGTGGGGCGTGCGGCCCGTCGCGTACCTCGGGCACAGCGCCGGGGAGTACGCGGCCGCCGTGCTCGCCGGGATCATGAGCCTGGGCGACGCGGTGGACGTCCTGGGCGAGCGGGTGCGTTCCCTGGCCACGGCCCCGCGCGGAGGCATGGTCGCGGTGGCCGCGAGCGCGGCACAGCTGGCCCGCTGGCTCACCCCGCAGGTCGTCGTGGGCGCCGTCAACGCGCCCGACCAGATCATGCTGGCGGGGCCCGAGCCCGAGCTCGGCGAGGTCACCGGCCGGCTCACCGGGGCAGGGATCACCTGGATGCCCGCCCGGGCGACCGCCGGCTTCCACAGCCCGTCCGTGGCGGCCGCGTGCGCGGCGACCGTGCCCGCGTACCAGCGGATCTCCTACCGCGCGCCGGAGGTCCCGGTGGTGTCCGGGTACACCGGACGGGCGCTGCGCGAGCCGCTGCTGAGCGATCCCCGGTTCTGGGCGATGCAGCCGTCCCGGCCCGTCCACTTCGGCGCCGCCCTGAGTCATCTCCTCGGCCCCCAGGGCCCGTCGGGCCAGGGCCCCTTCCTGCTGGTGGAGGCCGGGCCGGGGCAGGGGCTGTCCGCCGTCGCCCGCCGGCACCCGGCCGTCACCCGGGGCGGCAGCACGGTCGTACCGCTCTCCTCGGTACGGGCGGGCGCCGAGCACGACCGCGCGCAACTGGCCGAGGCGGCACGGCACCTCCGTCGCACCGCCGACACCCTCGCCGACACAGACACACCCACCACCTCCCCTGGAGAGGAACCGTCATGGACACCAGCCGGCGCCGCGCGGCCCTGATCACCGGAAGCACCAGCGGAATCGGTCTGGCCTGCGCCGAACTGCTGGCCGAGCAGGGGCACGCGGTCTTCCTGTGCGCCCGCACCTGGGACGACGTGGACACGGTGGTGGAGAAGCTGCGCGCCGCCGGTCACGAGGCGGCCGGGGTGCGGGCCGACGTGACGTCCAAGCAGGACGTGAAGGACCTGGTGCGGGCCGCCGTCGACGCGTTCGGGCCGCTGCACGTACTGGTGAACAACGCGGGCCGCGTCGGGGGCGGGGTCACCGCCGAACTGCCCGACGTGATCTGGGAGGACGTCGTCGAGACCAACCTCAACGCCGTCTTCCGCGTCACCCGTGAGGTGCTGACCACCGGGGGCATGCTGGAGCGCGGCGCCGGGCGCGTCATCAGCATCGCGTCGACCGGCGGGCGGCAGGGCGTGGCCCTGGCCGCGCCGTACGCGGCGTCGAAGCACGGTGTCGTCGGCTTCACCCGCGCCCTCGGCCTCGAACTGGCCCAGGCCCGCTCCGGGGTCACCGTGAACGCGGTCTGCCCGGGGTACGTCGAGACTCCCATGGCGGGCCGGGTGCGGCGCAGTCACGCCGAGCACTGGGGCATCACCGAGGAGGAGGTGCTCCAGCGGTTCGAGGCGCGGATCCCGCTCGGCCGCTACGCCACGGCGGAGGAGGTCGCGGGCATGGTCGGGTACCTGGCTTCCGACACCGCCGCGTCCGTCACGGCACAGGCGATCAACGTCTGCGGTGGGCTGAGCACGACCTGACATCCGTACCCCCTGCCGTCCCTCTCCCGGAAGGAGCCACCGCGTGCCAACGGTCCGTCACACGCGTCACGAAGTCCTCACCAGCGCCCCGCCGGAGCGCGTCTTCTCCCTCGTGGCCGATGTCACCGGCTGGCCGCAGGTGTTCGGCTCGATCGTGCACGCCGAGGTCACCGAGGAGGGGGACGGCGAGCAGCTGCTGCGGGTGTGGGCGTACGTCAACGGTGAGGCCCGCTCCTGGTCATCGCGGCGGGTCCTGGACCGGGCAGCCGGCGCGATCCGCTTCCGTCTGGCCGGCTCCTCGCCCCCGCTGGCGAGCCTGGGCGGCCAGTGGAGCGTGGAGCCCGACGACGGCGGGGCCCACGTGGTGCTGCTGCACCACTACAGCGTGACCGACGACGAACCGGGGACGGCCGAGCGGGCGGCCCGGGTCGTGGACCACGACAGCGAGGCCGAGCTGGCCGCGTTACGGGGCTCGGCCGAGATCGCCGAGCAGTGGCCGGGGCTGACGTTCTCCTTCGGCGACAGCGAGGAGATCAGCGGCTCCGCCGGGGACGTGTACGGGTTCCTCGACCGCGCCGACGCCTGGCCCGAGCGGCTGCCGCACGTCGTCGCGGCCCGCTGCACCGGGGAACGCGGCGGTGTCCAGGTGCTCGACCTGGACACCAGGAGCCCCGACGGCTCGGTGCAGCACAGCCGCTCGGCGCGGGTGAGCTTCCCCGACCGCGGTCTGCTGGTGTACAAGCGGCTCACGATGCCCCCGCTCATGGCGGGCCACACCGGCCGGTGGCGGGTGGAGCAGCGGGGCGACACGGTCACCGCGACCTCCTGGCACACCGTGACCCTGGACCCGGTCGGCGTACGGCAGGTGCTCGGCGAGGGGGCGAGCCCGGCCGAGGCGCGCACGCTGGTGCGGCACGCGCTCGGGACGAACAGCACGACGACCCTGCGGTACGCGAAGGAGTACGCCGAGGCCCGCCGCGCGTGACGACGGCGGGCCTCTCGGCCGTTGTCTCGATCGTTGCCTCGGCCGCTTTCTCGATCGTTGCCTCGGCCGCTCGCCTCAGCTCGCCCGCTGCCAGGACCCCGCGGGCGGGTCCACGGGTGTCCAGCGGGCCCTGCGGGCGCGCTGCCGCGCGAGCGTGGTCGGGGACGGGGGCGGCGGGGTGCGGCGGGGCAGCACCGCCAGGATGGCCGCGGTGACCGCAGCGATCTCGTCCGGGGTCGGGTCGCCGCTGAAGACCAGCAGCGGCTTCGGCGGCTGCTCTGCGGCGGAGGCGTCGGTGTCGGCGACGGCCGGGGGGACGGGGAAGGGAGAGACAGTGGGGGGAGAGACGGGGGCGGCGGTGGCCGGGGCCTTCTTCGGTGAGGTCATCGGTGCTCTCCTTCGTGGATACCCCGGCCTTCAGGCCGGGAGGAAACGAAGCTCCTGCGGAGCAGGGCAGGAAAAGCCGGTTCGCCGCCAGGGCGGACCTGCGGGTGCCGTCCACTGGCCGACCCCCGCCGCTCACACGGGAGCTGATAGATGAATGTCCGTGAATGGACGTGCGGCTGCGGCGCCGTGCATGACCGCGACGTGAACGCGGCACGCAACACCCTGGCCGCCGGGCTGGCGGCGTCTGCCTGTGGAGACGGTGTAAGACCTCAACGGGAGTCCTCCCGGACGGGGCGGTCGTCGGTGAAGCAGGAAACCCAGCGGGCGACCGCTGGAATCCCCCGCCTTCAGGCGGGGGAGGAAGTCAATGTGGCTGGTTCCCATGCTTTCGGGCCGGGCCCCCTCGGTGCTTGGCGCGCAGCATGGCCAGCGCGTCGATGAGCACCTTGCGGGTGTCGGCGGGGTCGATGACGTCGTCCACGAGGCCGCGTTCGGCGGCGTAGTAGGGGTGCATGAGTTCGGCGCGGTACTCCTCGATGAGCCGCGCCCGGGTCGCCTCGGGGTCGTCGGAGGCGGCGATCTGCTTGCGGAACACCACGTTGGCGGCGCCCTCGGCGCCCATGACGGCGATCTCGTTGCTCGGCCAGGCGAAGGACAGGTCGCAGCCGATGGAGCGGGAGTCCATCACGATGTACGCGCCGCCGTACGCCTTGCGCAGGATCACCTGGATCCGGGGCACGGTCGCGTCGCAGTACGCGTACAGCAGCTTGGCGCCGTGCCGGATGATGCCGCCGTGCTCCTGGTCGACGCCCGGCAGGAACCCGGGCACGTCGACGAGGGTGACCAGCGGGATGTTGAAGGCGTCGCAGAACTGTACGAACCGGGCCGCCTTCTGGGAGGCCTCGATGTCGAGGACCCCGGCGTACACGGACGGCTGGTTGGCGATGATGCCGACGCTGTGGCCGCCGAGGCGGGCCAGGGCGCACACCACGTTCGGCGCCCACAGCTCGTGCACCTCGGTGAAGTCGCCGTCGTCGACGATCTCGGCGACGACCGGCCGGACGTCGTAGCTGCGCCGGGCCTCGGCGGGCACCAGGTCGAGCAAGGCCTCGCAGCGCCGGTCGACGGGGTCCTCGGGCTCCAGCTCGGGCGCCATCTCGCGGTTGTTGGCGGGCAGCAGCGACAGCAGGTAGCGCACCTCGGCCAGGCAGGTCTCCTCGTCGTCGTGGACGAACGCGGCGACCCCGGTACGGGCCGCGTGCACCTCGGCGCCGCCCAGTTCCTCGTGGGTGACCTGCTCCCCGGTGACCGCGCGCACCACGTCCGGGCCGGTCACGAACATCTGGGAGGTGGAGCGCACCATGAACACGAAGTCGGTGAGCGAGGGCGAGTAGGCGGCGCCGCCGGCGCACGGGCCGAGCATGACGCTGATCTGCGGGATCACGCCGGAGGAGCGCACGTTGCGCTGGAAGATGCCGCCGTATCCGGCGAGCGCGGAGATGCCCTCCTGGATGCGGGCGCCGGCGCCGTCGTTGAGCGACACCAGGGGTGCGCCGGCCGCCTCCGCCAGATCCATCAGCTTGTGGATCTTCTGGGCGTGGGCCTCGCCGAGCGCGCCGCCGAAGATGCGGAAGTCATGGGCGTACGCGAAGACCCGCCGGCCGTCGACCAGGCCCCAGCCGGTCACCACGCCGTCGGTGTACGGGCGTCGGTCCTCGAGGCCGAAGCCGGTCGCCCGGTGTCTGCGCAGGGGCTCGATCTCGGTGAAGGTGCCCTCGTCGAAGAGGAGATGGAGGCGTTCGCGCACGGTGAGTTTGCCGCGCCGGTGCTGGGCGTCGGTGGCCGCGTCGCCGGGGCCGGCGGTGGCGAGATCCCGCCGGGCGGCGAGCTGCGTGGTCAACGCCCGTAGATGGGCCGCGGGTTCACCGGGTGGCGCCTCGGTCGTCGGTCTGTCCACCTCGTACACGCTCATACGCCCCGCTCGCTTTCCTGTTCCTGTGGGTGGTGTGCCGTGGCGAACTCCTCCAGTGCCTGGACGAGTTGGTGCGGTGGTGGCTGGGCGGCCAGGTGGGTCCGGAGTCGTTCGGCTGCGGCGAGGGCCCGGCCGCCGTAGAGCAGTTCGGCCAGGCGTCTGCGCAGCCGGAGGGTGTCGGCGAGGTCCCGGGCGTCGTGGGTGTCCGCCGCGACGAGGCGGCGGCCCGCGCCGATACGGCCCAGGCGGTCGCCGGCCGGGCGGGTGTCGGCGATCACCAGTTGCGGGACGCCGTGGGCGGCGGCCGTCAGGGTGACGTCCGGGCCGCCGTCGTGGACGACGCCCGCGCAGGTGGCGAGGACCGGTCCGAGCAGCTGCGGTCCCGCGAACCGTACGCTGCGGTCGAAGGCCTCCTGGTAGGCGTGGCGCATGGCCGGGGCGACCACGGCGACCAGCTCGGCGTCGAGGCCGAGCACCGCCCGGGCGACCCGGCGGATGCGGTCCACGGGCCAGGGGCCGGTGCCGCTCTCGGGGCCGGGCCGCAGGCAGACCCGCAGCCGGCCGGGCGGCCGCTCCAGCCAGCGGGGCATCCGGACGGCGGGTACGTCTTCGTGACGTACCGTCAGCGCGCCGGTCTCCGCGGCGGTGCGCAGATCAGGTGGGCAGGGGTCGACGCACACTGACCCGGAGTCGGGCGCCCGGTGCCCCAGGGGCGTCCAGCGCACGACCGGTCCGCCGGTCCAGGGGCCGGGCTCGTCACCGTGCTCGGCACGCACCACCAGGTGCGGGTGCCAGCCCGGTTCCGGCGGCAGGACGGGCAGTCCCCCGTACAGGGGTGGACCGCCCGCCCGCACCGGAGCCGCGATCCGCACCTCGTGACCGGCGGCCGCACACGCCAGAGCGGTCGGCACCATCGTGAACAGGTGCGGCAGGGAGCGCCGCGCGGCGAACAACACCCGCATCTTTCCCCCTCGCAGCCCGGGGCCGCGCACTCCCACCGCGCACGACCTCCGCACTCAGCAGACCGCCGCGTGGTGGAGGCGCATTAGGGGGACGCTGGAGAGGGCCGCGGGCCCCGGGTGCCGAGCCCGCGCCACCGCGCTGTTCGAGGGACCCAGGAGAGGAGCCACCACCCCGGAGGATCGGACGTGGCCCGTCACCGCCGCCCAAGGGCAGAGTGCCCCAGGCGGCCTGGGGAGCCGCCGGCCCGGGCAGGCCCGAGTCCTGCCGACCGGGGGCCTCGCGCTGGGCGGGCCACAGGTACCTCGACGCGGGACGCCGAATCCAGCCAGGCCGCACGGCCGCCCTGGCACGGTCCTCGCGCCCCGAGCGGGCTCGGAAAACCGCCGACCGGGGAGCAGGCGGAGCCCTTGCCCGTCACGGGGGGCGGGCCCGCCCCCGCAGGGGTCGCGGGCCGCCGGGTACGGACGCCTGGTCCAGGGGCAGGCGGGGGCCGTCGCCGCCGGCCGGGCACAGACCTCGTGCCACAGGCGAGCTGGGCCCCGCCTGGCACGGGGGCGGGCCACAGGCCGCTCGAACGCCCGCCACCGGCGCGCGGTCAGGCCGGGGCCGTTGTCGCCGTGCGGGCGCGGAGTTCGCGTTCCAGGCGGCGGAGGTCCGGGGAGGGGAGGAGGCCGAAGTGTTCGTCGAGGCGGGTGCGGACGGATTCGTAGACGGCGAGGGCGCCCTGGGGGTGGCCGGAGCGGTCCAGGGCTGTCATGAAGAGGGCGTGGAGGGCCTCGTCGTGGGGGTGGTGGGTGGTGAGGTCGGCGAGTTCGGGCAGCAGGCGCTCGTGGGCGCCCAGGCGCAGTTCCGTGGCCAGGCAGCGTTCCAGGATTCCCGCGCGGCTCTGCTCCAGGCGCATCGCCTCGAGGCCGAGTACGGCGCCTCGGCGCAGCCCGTCGAAGGCCGGGCCGTTCCACAGGGCGAGCGCGGTGCGGAAGAGGCGGGCCGCGCCGGGGTCGTCGCCCTGCTCCAGCGCGGTCTGCGCGTCGGCGCACAGGCGGTCGTAGACGTGGAGGTCGACGTCGTCGGGGCCGGTGAGGAGGGCGTAGCCGCCGGGGCGGGTGACAAGGACCTCGCGGGCCTTGGCGGGGTCGCCGAGCGCGCGGCCGAGGGCGGTGCGCAGTTGCAGGACGTACGTCTGCACCGTGATGTGCGCCTTCGGGGAGGCGGCGGCGCCCCAGACCTCCTCGATGACGGTGGCGACGGGGACGACCTGCCCGGTGTGGACGGCGAGCAGGGCGAGGATCTGGCGGGGCTTGGCGGCCGTCGGTGCGATCGGGGCACCGTCGGTCGTGGCGGAGAACGGTCCCAGCGCGGTGATCTTCATGGGTGTCCCTCCCTGGACGGTCGCTGCCGGCGGCTCCCGACGGACCGACCGTCGCACGCGCCGCGCCCCGGGCGACAGTGAGGGGGAAACGGATCGCGGATGAATCCGTCACGGGCGGACCGTGAGGGATTCACGTACCCGGTTCACGTGCGGGTTCCGTGCCCGCCGCGGTCACAACCAGCCGGACGAGCGGGCGATGCGGATCGCGTCGACCCGGTTGCGGGCGCCCAGTTTGTAGACGACGGTCGTGAGGTAGTTGCGCACGGTGCCCGTGGACAGGTGCAGGGTCCCGGCGATCTCGTCGACGTCGTCGCCGGACGCGGCCAGCCGCAGCACATCGGCCTCGCGGGGCGTCAGCGGGCACTCGACGTGGTCCAGGGCCGCGAGCGTGAGCTGCGGGTCGAAGACCCGCTCGCCCGCGGCGACCGCGCGGATGGCCTCGGCCAGCCGGTCGGGTCCGGCGTCCTTCAGCATGAATCCGCGCACGTTGGCGTTGAGCGCCCGGCGCAGATGGTTCGGCCGACCCAGGCTCGTGAGGATCAGCACACGCGTGTCGAGGCCCCGGGTGTGCATCTCCTGGGCCGCCGAGAGGCCGTCCAGGACGGGGAGCTCGATGTCCAGGACGGCCACGTCGGGCCGCACGCTCTCGGTGCGTTGCACGATGTCCCCGCCGGACTCGAGTTCGGCGACGACCTCGATGTCGGGCTGCATGGAGATCAGCTCGACGAGCGCACGTCTCAGCATGCGCATGTCCTCCGCAATCAGGATCCTGATCACGCCCCGTCCACCCCCTCCGGCCACCCGCGCCCCCGCACGGAGTTGGCCGGAATCCACACTACGTGCCGAATTTCGCCGCAGGAGGTGTTCGCGACAGGCCTGGCCCTGTGAATTTCCCGGGATTTGAACAACCCCCGTACGTCAGAGGAACATCGGCACCGGATTGAGGCTTTCGTACGGTGTCGGCGCGGGCGTCCGGCCGAGCGCCACCGGTACGTCGTAGAGGCGGCCGGGGGCGAAGCGGGCCCAGAAGTGGCGCATGCCCGGGACGATCGTCTTGACCACCGGCAGGCCGATGTCGGGCCGGGTCTGGTCGAGGACGAGGAGCTCCATGCCGCGTTCCTCGACGACCGTACGGACAGCGGTCACGTCGTCGAGGAGGTCGGCGCGGGGCGTGTAGGGGAAGTCGGCGCGGGTGCGCGGAGGTGTGGCCGGGTCCGGCAGCAGGTAGGGGTGGCCGGCCACGGTGGCGGTGCGCCACCAGTCGGTGAGCCGCTCGTCGGGGCAGCCGTAGCCGGTGCCGTCGGGGCCCGCCTCGACGACGGCCGGCATCATCTGGTTCATCTCGGCCAGCGCGCGGCACAGCGCCACGGACGGGTCGAAGTGGGCGCCGAAGCCGAACAGGACGTCCTCGGTGGGTCCCTGGGTGCGGCGGGTGAGCGCGGCGAAGGCGGGGATGCCGAAGTCGGAGGTGACGTCGAGCGCCCACACCTCGCGGCCCAGCCCCGCGTGCACGGCGCGGATCCGGCCGATCCACGGCTCGTCGAAGGAGTCGAGGTCGACGCCGGGCTGGCGGGTGCGGTTGTACCACCACAGGGCGACCGCGTCCCGTTCGACCAGCTCCAGGAAACCCTGCACGACGGCGTCCTCGACGCTGCTGCCGCCCGCGTTGCCGTTGGAGTCGGCCCGTACGCAGCCCAGGCCGGGGGTGCGCGGGGCGTCGTAGTAGAGCAGGGCGGTGGGCAGCAGCCGGTGTTCGCCCCGGGTGAGGGACCACACGGGCGTCCAGTCGACGGGGGCGGTCTCGTCGAAGGGCGTGACGTTCTGGCGCGGGTCGTAGAGCTGGCAGTCGGCCGGGTGCACGGCGACGTCGGCGACCTCGCGCCAACTCGCCCGTACGGTGGGCTCGTCGCCCTGGTAGGTGCCGGAGTGGCGTTCGAGGGACTCGCACAACGCGCTGACGCGGGCGTCGAGTTCGGTCATGCCCTTGCCGCCGCTCTCGCTGCGCAGCCGGGAGGCCGGTCCGGTCAGGCCGCGTGCGCCTCGGGCGTGGTTGTGGCCGGCGCGGAAGGAGTTGAACTCCGCGGGGCCGCGGGTGTCCCGTTCGACCGCCTTGACCACGCCGGTGATGGGGCTGATCAGGTGCTCGTAGGCACGCAGGGTCCGCTCGGCGGTGACGGCGCGGTGGCCGTTGCCGGTGCGTTCGGCCTTCAGCCGCGAGCGCAGCGGCAGCGGGCGGGTGACCTGGCGGGCGACCAGCATGGGGTCGCCGCACGCCGGGCACTGGGGGCGGGGCCGCAGTGCGTGCAGTCGGCTGGTGAAGCCGATGGTGTCGAAGGTCTGGACGCCGTCCTGGCCCGGGTAGCGGTGTCCGGCCAGCCACTTCATGCCCTCGGCGACGGCGAGTTGGTGGCCGAGCATCAGGCTGGCCGGGGTTTCGGCGGGCGGCAGCGGCACCGGGCGGCCGAGGCGGGCGCGCAGGTGGGCCTCGGTGGAGCGGTGGCCGGCCATCCGGTGGGCCAGGCACTCCCAGCACGCCGACTCGCCGGGCCGGAAGACGGGACCGACCCAGGGGGTGGTGCCGTGCGGCTTGGCCAGCAGCCAGGGGCGGCCGGTGGCACGACCGTGGTCGTCGAGTTCCCGCAGGGCGGGGTCGAGGTAGTCGTCGCACACGACCAGGGTCAGCGCGGCGGCGGTGTCGTCGTCGGTCACCGTCAGTCCCGAGGCCGCGCAGGCCTGGGCGGCGGCCCGCGCGTCGGCACCGCCGACGGCGCGCACCCGCACCACGAGCGAGGTCAGGGGGCCGGGGGCGCCCGCCAGTTCCCAGTAGGCGGCCGCCGCGCGGGCGACCGGGGCCGGAGCGCGGCCTCCTCGCGGCTGCTCTCCTGCGGTGTCCTGTGGTTCGGGGCGGCTGCTGAGCAGGTCCGCCTCGCTGAGCCGGCCGATCGCCAGTGCCACGTCCAGTGCGGAGCACCGGGGTGCCGCCTCGGCGACCAGGGTCCTGAAATCCCTGGTGCCGTCCAGCAGCGGCGCGATCACCGCGACCGGGTTGTCCTCGAAGGCCACGATGCCCCGCTCGGACACGACGTACGTGCCCTCTCCCGGGACGACCTCGGCGCGCACATGTCTTCTGAACCCCACTCGCATCGCTTCTCCCCCTGTCGTCGTGTGGTCGTGTGGTTCAGCACGATCAGCGGGCCGCGGCGACCAGTTCGACGGCCGGGCCGGCCTCGGCGTCGGCGATGCACAGCGTCAGCAGGCAGACGCCGGCGGCGCCGAGACCGGTGAAGTCCTCACGTACGACGCCGTGTTCGGCGAGCCGGGGCAGGGCCGGGGCGCGGTCGTCGCCGAGCGCGAGACCGAACTCGTCGAGGACGGCCGCGGGAGCGGTGGCGTAGCGCTCGGCGGTCGTCGGGTCGAGGAAGGCGTGGGCGATCAGCTCGGCGAACTTGAGCTCGTCCTCGGGGGTGTTGAGCACCGCGGCGGTCCGACGGCCGGTGAAAGCGGACTGGTTCATGGTCACTCCCTGGGTGTCGTCCGGCGCGGGGCGGGGCGCCGGATGTCGTCAGTGGTGCGAACAGAGTGGTGCGAACAGCGAGCAGGTGGTTCGGGAATGCGCGACGTCGGGCACTCCGTGAACCTGGCGAACCTGGTTGACCTGGTGAACTGCGCGAAACAGCGTGCTCGGCCGTGGGCCGTGGACCGTGCGGGATGCCGTTGACCGCGGGGCGGACTGTCCTTGCGATCGGTGGTGCCGTGGTGTGCCGCTGTGCTGTCGCAGAGTTAACGCAATCCGGCCAGATCCAGGCCAGTTATCGGTTCATGTCTGCCGATGTGAAATTTTCACTGCTCGGCATATACGCGATCCAACCGGACTCTTAACAAGGACCTTTGGCGTCAAAGCGGGCATGTGCCACGTGCATCGCCCATGCACCCTCCACAGGATGGTCACCTCCGTTATGATTCGGACGCCGGTTCGGGGGAATCCAGGAGACCTGGGGGTCTGGTGACGCGTAAGGCTGAAACCGAACGCAAATTTCCGCCCAAGCGAACAAATCCGGTCGAGTCCGATCTGGCCGCCGTCAGCTCCGCAGCCCCCAGTCCGAGGATCGCTTCCGTCCTGGTCGTCGTGGTCTTCTCCGGCTATCTGCTCATGCAGCTGGTGAACGTCCTCGACTCCGCCCCCGGGGGCGTCGAGTTGCTGACGTGCGCGGCTGTCCCTCCTGTCCTCGCGGCGCTCCAGTACGTCCACTCAGCACCCCACCGGGCCGTCCTGCGCAGCCGGGTGCTGCCGTGGAGCCTGGTGCTGCAGGCGGTGCTGACGTTCACTCCGCTCGTGGCCTTCGGGTGGCACTGGGGCGGTATGGCGGGGTTCCTCGCCGGGTCGTTGCTGCTGCTGTTGCCGTCGGTCGCGGGCTGGACGACGTTCGGTCTGACCGTGGCCGCGGTGGTGATGGTCTCGGCGATCCAGTCGCTGGGCTTCGTGAACATCGCCTACATGGGCGTCTCGACGGCGCTGACCGGGCTCATCATCTTCGCGGTGGTCCGCCTCGCGGGGCTGGCCACGGCGATCCACGAGTCCCGCGACGAGCTGGCGCGGATGGCGGTGGCCAGGGAGCGGCTGCGGTTCGCGCGCGATCTGCACGACCTGCTCGGATACAGCCTCTCCTCCATCACCCTCAAGAACGAGCTGATCTCGCGGCTGATCGACAACAATCCGCAGCGGGCGCGGGAGGAGGTCGCCGAGGTGCTGACCATCTCGCGGCAGGCTCTCGCCGACGTACGGGAAGTGGCGCGCGGCTACCGGGACATGTCGCTGCTGGTGGAGGCGGAGTCGGCGCGGTCCGTGCTCAAGGCGGCCGGCATCGACGCCCGTATCGATGTCTCCGTCACCGGGCTGTCGTCCACGGCCAACACGATCCTGGCGACGGTGCTTCGAGAGGGCGTGACCAACGTGCTGCGCCACAGTCAGCCCAGCAGCTGTTCCATCACCACCGCCCTCGACGTCGAGGAGTCCTGCGTCGAGCTGGAGATCGTCAACGACGGGGTGGGGGCGGGCAGCGCGGTCCCCACCAGCACGGTGTCCAGCGGCACGGGCCTCGGCAACCTCGCGGCCCGGGTGGCGACGGTGGGGGGCGGCCTGCGGGTCGGGGCCGAGGAGACCGACCCACCCGGCGTGTTCCGCCTGGTCGTCCGGGTGCCGGTGCACGCGACGCCGGGCGCGGAGGCGACGTCGGGTGTGCGGACGGTGTCGCGGTTGACGGTGTGAGGAGGCTTGCGCGTCAGCGCAGGTTCAGCTCCCGGCGCAGGCGTAGTTCCAGTGGCGTGAGGGGAATGTCGTCGCGCAGCCGCTCGGGGTGACCGGGCGGGGGCCCGGCCATCCGACACGGACGCCGGCCTCCGTCGCCCCGGTCCCCGAGGCCACCGTGCTCACTGCTGAGGATCAGCTTCATCTGATCGTCGGGCAACGCCACCCAGCACGCCCCGTAGGCGACCAACGCCCGGTACACCCCCAACACCCCACGCACCAACGGCCCCCGTCTCCGGCCCATCCCTCCACCCCTCCGTCCCTGTACGCGCGGCGGCACCGCCCGGCACGGCCCGTCCGCACAAGCTCCGCCGCCCCGCTCACGTACCGCTCGAACCGGACTCGACCGAGCCCCTGAGCGCGCCCGACGGCGATGGCTCGGCGCACGGGCCCGCAGTCCCCCCAGGGGCGCGGGGAACTGCGCGAACAACCACAGCGAGCCCGCAGCCGCCACGCCAGCCCCAACCCCAAGCCCGCACACGAGCACGCACCGCTCGAAAACTCCAGCACTCCTCAAGCCCCGCCGCGCAGACTCGTGCCGTTTCCCCCTGAGTCGGTGTGGGCCCTCGTGGCGTGGTGGGAGGAGTGAGGGATGACCAGCTCGGCTTCCGGCGTCGTGGCGTGGGCGCCATGACCAGGGGGGAGCCGGTGTGGTGGAGCGGGGGGCTGGACGGGCGGCGGCGGGTGCGGCCGTTGGTCGTGGTCGTCGCGGGGGCGCTCGGTGAGGCGCGGGAGCAGGTGCCGTTGTTGAGCCGACTCGTGCGGCGGGGGTACGCCGTCGTCGCCGTACGGGCGCCCGGGGAGCTGAACCGGGCCGAGCCTGACGACCTGTTCGTCTCCCGGATCGTCGATCGGTACGCGCACCGTGCCCTGACCGAGCGCACCTGCCTCATCGGCTTCGACTTCGGCGGGCGGCTCGCGCTCGGCGCCGCCCTGCGCGACGAGCGGATCAGCGTCGTGCAGCTCGTCGGCGCACCCGTGGCCCGTCTCTTCGACGAACCGGAGCTGCTGCTGTCGCTGCCCGGCGGCGACCTCGACGCGCTCGTAGAAATCACCGGAGCCGCCCACCGCGAACTGCTGCCCGAGGCGCTCAGCGGGCTGGCGCTGCGCCCGGAGGAGTTGTACGCGCTGAGCGGGCTGGTCCGCGTCGCCTACGCCGCCGACGACCCGCTCACCCCGCCGCAGGACCTGGCTCTGCTGAAACTCACGCTGGAGCGCAGCGAGTTCCGCGCCTTCGCGGGCGGAGCCGGGACCACCCCGTCGGGGCGGGCGCTGCGCCGCTGGCTGGCGGACGGGGTGGCGCAGCGGCCGCCCTCCCCGTTCCGCGCGTTCCTCACGACCCCGTGAATCTCTGAAGCCCCGCAAAAACCTGCCAAAAAAACGCTCCCTCGACTACCGGTCGAGGCCCTCTCCAGCCCGGAGGGGGACCGTGCCGGGGACTGTCCTTAGCGACCCCTCTTCACGCCCTGGGGTGACCATGTACGAACACGACGACATCATCGCCGCCGTCACCGGCCGCGACACACAATGGCAGCCCGACCGGCTGACCCGGGTGCGCTCACGGATCGCCGAGATCGAGGACGGCCTGGGCGACCCGTGGAACCCCGACAACCCGATGGGGTTCGACGCGGTCCTCGACTCGGACCGGACGGGACAGACCTCCGCGGTCGGCATCCGCCGCTTCCAGAGCCTCGGCATGCCCGCCGAACTGGTGCCCGAGTCGCTCGGCGGCCGTATGGCCGGCGCCGACCTGCTCGGCCTGGTGATGCGGCCCTTCTTCCGGCGCGACCCGGCGCTGGCCTTCAGCCACGGCTTCACCCCGTTCCTGGGGGCCCAGATGGTCTGGCTCAACGGCGACACCCGCCAGGCCGGCCGGATGGCCGGGGTGATCCTGCGCGGCGGCACGGTGGGGGTGGCCTGCCAACGCTTCGAGCACGAGAGCGAGTTCCACGCCCAGGAGTACACCGCCGCCTGGAGCGACGACGGCATGCTGCGGCTCAACGGCCGCAAGAACGCCATCAACAACGCGCACACCGCGGAACTCATCATCGGCTTCGTCAAGACCGGCGACGGCGAGACCGACTATTCGATCCTGATGTTCGACCCGGCGACGGTGCCGCCCGCGAGCGTGCGCGCGCTCGGCCGGCACCGTACGACCGGGGTGCGCGGGGTGCAGGCGGCGGGCCTGGAGTTCGTCAACTGCCCGCTGCCCGGCGAGTCCCTCGTCGGCACGTGGGGCGACGGTGTCGCGCTGAGCCTGCGCGCCTACCCCGCCGTACACGCCGTGTTCCCCTCGATGACGGTCGGCCTCGCCGACACCGCGCTGCGGGCCGCCGTACGGGCCGCGCAGGAGCGGGAGTTCGGAGGTCCCGCCGGGGACGCCTCCGCGCGTTCGGCGATCGCGGGCACCTTCGCCGACCTGCTGATCGCGGACTGCCTGTCGCTGACGGCGAGCCGGTCCGTGCACCTGCTGCCGGACCAGTGCGATGTGCTGACGGCCGTCACGAAGTACATCGTGCCGAAGATCGTCGGCGAGGCGCTGTACGACCTGTCGGCGGTGATGGGGGACGCGTTCCACGCGGAGAAGGGCCACAACGCCGTCTTCCGCAAGCACATGCGGGACCTGTCCACGATCACCTTCGGGCACGTCAGCAGCGCCATCTGCCAGTCGGTGATCGCCCCGTACCTCCCGGCGCTGGCACCCGGCATGCCCGCGGCGGCTCCGACGCCCGCCGACCTGTTCCGCCTGGAGGTGCCGCTGCCCGCGATGGACGGCGAGCGGCTCGCCCGGTTCGGCGGCGGCGACGGTCTGCTCGACTACCTCGACCAGGCCGCCGAGCGGCTGCCGGACGCGCTCACCGGGCAGGACCACGCCGGTCTCGTACGTGAGCTGGTCGCGGGGCTGTGCGCCGAGGCCGCCGAGATCCGCCGGGAGGCGGGGCGGCTCAGCGGCTCGGACAGCGGGTTCCTGCTGGACACGCACAGCTTCCCGCTGAGCGAGCGGTACGCGCTGGTGCTGGCCGCGTCGGCCTGCGTCGGTGTGTGGCTGAACGCGGGCGCGGGCCCCGACGCCTTCCTCACCGACCCGGCGTGGCTGGCGCTCGCCCTGCACCGGCTGCTGCGCCGGGTGGGCCGTTCCGTGCCGGCGCTGCCCCGTGCGGTGGAGGGGCAGCTGTGCGACGAGGTGCTGGAGCGGGTGCGGGAGCCGCGCAGCCTGGACCTGATGGGCACCGGGTGCGCGGGATGAGCACATCGACGCACGGCGGCCCCCGGCCGCCCCTGCCCCCGCCGAGCCGGGTCGACGGGCCCACCGGGCCGTGGGCCCGGCTCCTGCACGACCTGGACACCGTGGGCGTCGGCCTGGTGCACGCCTCGTTCGCCGCCTGGCGCCCACTCCTGCCACCGGAGGAGGAACGCCGCTTCCTCCTCGGCCGGGACTGGGCCCGCTACAGCAAGCTCACCGGCGAGCAGATGCGCGACCGGTTCCTGGCCACCCGGCTGCTGATCCGGCACACGGCGGCGGTGGCCCTCGGCACGGAACCGAACTCGCTGGAGCTGAGCTACGGCCTCAACGGCCGCGTGCACCTGCGCGGTTACGACCAGATCGACGTGAGCCTCAGCCACACCGGCGACCTGCTGCTGTGCGGGATCACCTCGCTCGGCGTCATCGGCGTCGACACCGAGCCGCTGACCCGGCGGCTGAGCGGGCGGGACGTGGAGACCCTGATGTGCACGGGCCCGGAGCGGCTGCGGCTCACGGCGACGCCGGACGAGGAGCGCAACGGGCAGCTGCTGACGCTGTGGACGCTGAAGGAGGCGTACAGCAAGGCGCTGGGGCAGGGGCTGCGGTTCCCGTTCACGGAGTTCGGGTTCCGCAGGGAGGCGGGGCCCGGGCCGGCGGGCGACGCCGAAACGATCCTCCTGGAGCGTTCCGACGGCACGCCCGTCGCCGACGACACCTGGCGCTTCGCCACGTTCCCGCTGCCCACGGGGCACCTCGTCGCGCTGGCGCTCCAGGACATCCGGCGCTCGGGACAGCCCGACACCCGGGCCGGGACGGCTCTGAACCGGCAGATCCTCGCCGCCATCGGCTCGCTGGGCAGCTGACCTCGGCCCCTTCCACCCCGGCTCGAGGTCATGTCGAGCCCGCCCCGCCACTCTGAAGGTGCCGGCGAGACCGCTTCGGGACCTGGGGCGGGGCTCGTCGGAGGCGCCCGGGCCGGGACAGAGGGCCACAAGCCGGCTGTCCCGGCCCCAAGGGGGCCTGTCTCCGCTTCTCTTCCGAACCGCCCAGGGCCGCAGGCCCTGTCGTCTCCATCCCGCCGTCCGCCGCGAGGGCGTCCCGGCACCGCGATCGAAGTCCCCCGGATCGCGTATCCCCGACACCCCGCCGGGCCCCGCCCCGAGGCGGACGGCGGGGCGGTGACGACACGACCTGACCGCGCCGATACGGACGCACCGCCGTTGGTGAAGGGGTAACTGACGATGGCACAACTCACCCTCCGGGATCTCGGCGAGATCATGCTCGAGTTCCACGACTCCGAGTACCCGAGCCTCCTCGACACGCGCAACCTCGACGTCGTCTTCGAGGACCTGGACTGCGACTCGCTGATGCTGCTCCAGACCACCGGCCGGATCCAGCGGGAGTACGGCGTGGAGCTGGACCGCGAGCGCATCGCCGCCGCGGACACCCCGCGCGCCCTGCTCGACCTGGTCAACAGCGCCCTCGCGGAGGTGGCAGCATGAGGCTCAGCGGATTCAGCGAGGTGCTCCCGGGCGAGCCGGTCACCAACCGCGACATGGCCGAGCGCTTCGGACTGCACGAGAAGTGGCTCGACATGATGACGGGGAACCGCACCCGGTACTTCTGCCGGACGGACTCCCCGCCCTCGGTGCCGAAGAGCACCTCCGACCTCGCCGTCGCCGCGGCCACCGCCGCGCTCGCGGACGCCGGGGCCGACGTGGCCTCCCTGGACTTCCTGGTCCTGACCACCGCCTCCCCCGACCACCTGATGCCGGCCACGGTCAACTTGGTCGCCGACCGCATCGGCCTCAACGACGTGCCCACCTTCCAGCTGATGTCGGGCTGCGCGGGCGCGCTGACCGGCCTGTACACGGCCCGCGCGCTGCTGGCGTCCGGGCTGCGCCGGGGTCTGGTCATCGGGGCCGACACCTGCCTGAAGCTGTTCCCGTCCAGCGGCGAGATCGCGAACATGTCGCCGGCCGAGCTGATCAACTTCGCCCTGTTCGGGGACGGCGCCGGCGCCACCGTCGTGGAGGCCGACCCGGACGGCCCCGGGCTGCTGGTCGAGCACCTCTTCCTGCGCACCACGGGCATGGGCCGCAAGCCCGCGCAGATCGCCCGCTGGTTCGGCACGGAGGGCTCCACGGTGACCGAGGGTCCCGACGGGCCGGTACGCGAGCCGTGGGGCGAGGAGGACTACAAGGCCATCGAGCACCATGTGCCCGAGCACGCCGAGACCATCTTCAAGGAGCTGTCGGCTGAGACCGGCTGGCGTCTGGACGAGGTCGAGCACGTGCTGCTGCCGCAGCTCAACGGCGTGATGACCGACGGCATCCGCAAGCGTCTCGGGGTGCGCCCCGAGCAGGCCGTCAACTGTGTCGCGGACACCGGCAACAACGGCAACGCGGTGCCCTTCGTCCAGCTCAACCGGGCCATGAAGCGCATCCGTTCGGGCCTGGGCGTCGGCGGCCGGATGCTGGTGGCCAACGTCGAGTCGTCCAAGTGGATCCTGTCCGGCCTGGCGCTGCGCCACCAGGGCGGAGCGAGTCGATGACCACCGCGCCTCCCCGCCCCACCGCCGGGGACCTGGCGGAGCTGCGGGCCCTGAAGCGCTCCGGGGAGCTCGGCGAGTCAGCCGACCGGGTGCGTACGGTGCTCGGCGCGCTCGGCGATCCCGTCGACCGCGAGGCGGCCGGCGCGCTGCTCGGCGCCCGTGCCGCCCGGGCCGCGCTCGCCGCGTCCGGCGCCTTCACCCCCGTACCCCTGGCGCTGCTCGCGTCCGCGACCGCCGATCCCGTACCGCCCCTGCTGACCACGGCGCTGCTGGCCGAGGGCGTGCAGCCCGACACGGCGACCGCCGGGTTCAACCAGTGGCGGTTCGAGATCCTCACCGGTGCGCCCACGCTGCGGGAGCACGGGCCGGCCGTCACGGCCTGTCTGCTCGACGACAGCGCGGTCTTCGAGAAGGTCACCGACCCGCTGGACGCCGACGAGGTCGTGGCGCGCTGCGCCGCGTTCCCGGCCGAACTCGCCGCCTGGCTCGACGCGTACGACCGCCATGTGGGCACCCTCGCGGTCCTCAACACGGTGCCGTTGGGCGCCGCACGGCGCGACCGGTGGGTCGACTACGCCACGAGGGCGCGGGTGGAGGCGGCCTGGCAGCGGATGAACGCGGCCGTGCTGGACCTCGCCGGGCGGCCGAACACCGTGGTGCTGTCGGCGGACGCCGTGGCCGAGCGGGTCGGCGCGCGGTGGGCGGCCACCGACCGGATGCGGCACATCGCCGCGCACGCGTACGGCCAGGAGTTCCTGGACGCCTACGCCCGCGAGGTCGCCCGGGTGGTCGTCGCCCGGCTGGGGCGCGCGAAGAAATGCCTGGTCCTGGACCTGGACCACACCCTGTGGGGCGGGGTCGTCGGCGACGACGGCGTGGGCGCCCTGAAGATCGGCGGCGCGTACCCCGGCTCGGCCCACCGCGAGCTGCAGAGCCTGGCCAAGGACCTGTCCCGGCAGGGCGTGCTGCTCACCGTCTGCTCCAAGAACGACGACGCGGTGGCCCGCGAGGCGGTCGACACGCACCCCGAGATGCTGCTGCGCACCGGGGACTTCGCCGCGTTCCGCGCCAACTGGGACCCCAAGCCGGGCAACGCGGCGAGCCTCGCGGCCGAGCTGAACATCGGCACCGACGCGATGGTGTTCGTCGACGACAACCCGGCCGAGCGGGGCCTGATGGCCCGGCAGCGGCCCGAGGTGACCGTCGTCGACCTGCCGGCCGACCCGGCCGGATACGCCGCCGCGGTTGCCTCGGCGGGCTTCTTCAACCAGCTGCGGCTGACGGACGAGGACCGGACGCGCGGGGAGATGTACCGGGCGCGCGCCGAGCGCGAGCGGCTGCGGGAGACCGTGACCGACGTCGAGGACTATCTGCGCGAGCTCGGCACCGAGATCACGGTCGAGGAGTACGGGCCGCTCAACGGCGCGCGGATCGCCCAGCTCTTCGGCAAGACCAACCAGTTCAACCTCACCGGCGTCCGCTACGGCGCGGACGAGCTGGCCCGGCGCGTCGACGAGGGCACGGCCGCCTTCTTCGGGGTCCGTGTCACCGACGCGTTCGGCGACAACGGGCTGGCCGGTGCGCTGGCGCTGGTCCGGGAGCCGGACGGGGCCTGGCTGATCGAGAACTTCGTGCTGTCGTGCCGGGTGTTCTCGCGCTCCGTGGAGGACGCGATCGTCGGGCTCGTCCTGCGTACCGCGCGGGACGCGGGCGCCCCCGCCGTGTGCGGCCGCCATGTGCCGACGGCCAAGAACGGCCGTTTCGCGGACTTCTACCCCTCCCTCGGCTTCGCATCGTGGCGGGGCCAGGACGGCGACTTCCGGCACGACCTCACTCAACTCGCCGAGCTGCCCGGATGGGTGCGCATCGGCACCGGCGAAGGGACCTTCCATGCCCCCTGAGGGAACAGCATCCGCCCTGGACGCGGCCGAGCAGACCGTCGTCGAGGCCTTGGCCCAGCTGTTGGACGCCGACGAGGACGCCCTCGGCGCGGACACGCCGCTGTCCGCGATCGAGGGCTGGGACTCGGTCAACGCACTGCGGGTCCTGGTCTTCCTGGAGCGCGAGTTGGGCTCCCCCGTCGACTACGAGCGGTTCGCCGCCGCCGAGTCGGTGGGCGACCTCGGCGCCCTCGTCGCCGACACCGCGGGCGGGGGGCCGTCATGAGCGCACCGGTAACCACCCCGCTGCCGGCGGCGCGGCGGGGGACGTACGTCTTCCTGGAGGAGGCCCGGCGCACCGCGCACGTCTACCTGCTGGCCGAGGTCGACGCGAGCGCGCTGCGCGCCACGCGCGCCGCCGCCGAGCGGCCCGCCTCCTACGTGAGTTACGTGGTGAAGGCGGCCGCCGACGTCCTCGAGAAGTACCCGGAGGCCCGCGCGGTGTTCCGGGGCGGCCGCGCGCCGCGGCTGAGTGTCCAGCCGTCCGTGCACGCGAAGGTGCTGTTCGACAAGACCGCCGACGGGCAGCGCTGCGTGGCCTCCGGCACCGTGCCGGACGTCCAGGACAAGGACGTGGACGGCGTGCAGAGCGTCATCGACGTCTACAAGAAGGCCCGGATGGAGGACCCGGACGGGCCGTTCGCCAAGGTGCGGGGGCTGCAGCGGCTGCCGCTGCCGGTGTTCCGGCTGCTGTACCGCGTGATGACGCGTGATCCGGCACGGCGGGCGCTGCTCCAGGGCACCTTCGCGGTCACGTCGATCGGCCACGAACCGGTCGGCGCGATCCTGCCGTTGATCTCCGGAACGCTCGGTTTCGGCGTCGGTAACATCGCCGACGCCCCCCGGGCGCGGGCGGGCGAAGTCGTCGTCGCGCCCGTCTTCACCCTCTCGCTCGTCTTCGACCACCGCGTCATCGACGGCGCGATGGCCGCCGAAATCCTCGCCGGCGTCAAGAACCGGCTGGAGAACTGGGAGCCGGCATGACCGACCACACCAACCCCACCCCGGCCGACAGCGCGCCGGCCGAGACCGAGGTCCTGATCATCGGGGGCGGCCCGGCCGGCTCCCTGCTGGCCACACTGCTGGCCCGGCGCGGCATCCGCAGCGTGCTGGTGGAGAAGCAGACCAACCTGGAGCGCAGCTTCCGCGGTGAGACGATCGCCGCGCCCTCCGTGACGTCGCTGAACCGCCTCGGCTTCGGCCCGGCGCTGCGCGCGCACGGCTTCCTGGAGACCACGTCGGTCACCACGATCGCCGAGCAGCGCGAGGTCCTGCACGTCGACTACCGCAAGTTCGCGGGCCAGCCGCTGCCCATCGACATCCCGCAGCCGTCCCTGATCCGCATCTTCAACCGCGCCGCCGAGGAACTCCAGGGCTACGTCTATCTCTCCGGCTGGGCCTTCTCCTCGCTCATCGAGGAGGACGGTGTCGTCCGGGGTGCCGTGCTGAGCCGCGGTCGCGGGGAGCGCGTCTCCGTGCGGGCGCGGATCGTCATCGGGGCCGACGGACGTTTCTCCAAGGTGCGCAAGGCCTCCGGTCTGGCCGCCGACATCCAGCCGATGTCCCGGGACTTCCTGTCGTTCAAGCTGCCGCGGCCGCCGGAGTGGGGCAGCGCGGCGCAGCTCGTCATCGAGCGGGACAAGCACCTGGTGATCCTGCCGACGTTCCCGGACACGCTGCGGGTCGGGCACAACCTGCCCAAGCGGGGTCTGGGCGAGCTGCGCGCGGCCGGGTTCGAGTCGTTCAAGCGGGGCATCATGGCGATCTCCCCGCAGCTCGCGCCGCTCGTCGACGAGCATCTGCGCTCCTGGGACGACACCGGCTTCCTGGAGATCTTCACCGCGGAGATGGAGCAGTGGGCGCGTGACGGCCTGCTGCTCATCGGGGACGCCTCGCACACCGCGACTCCGATCCTCGGGCAGGGCGTCAACCTCGCCATGCAGGACTCGATCACGCTGGTGCCCGTGCTCGCGGCGGCGCTCGGCCGGGGCGGCCCCGAACGGGCCCTCACCAAGGCGGAGTTCGACGACTTCGTGGCCACCCGGCGTGCGCACAAGCTGCACGTCACCGGCTTCCAGCGGATGCAGGAGGCCAACCTCGCGGTCGGTGACCCGCGCGGGGTGAAGCTGCGCCGGCTGAAGTTCCGGCTGCTCAACGCCTTCCCCGGCAAGTACCGGGTGTTCAACAAGGTCATCAACGCCCAGCACGCCATCGACGACGTCGACCTCGCCCTCGCCCGCACCGGCGGGCCGCGCGCCGTGGACGCCGCCGACCCGAGCCCGTACGAGGTGAGCGCGCATGAGTGAGCAGCACATGACCGCCGAGGAGGGGCGTCCGGCGATCGCCGTGGTCGGTATGGCTGGCCGCTTCCCGGGCGCGCCGAGCGTCGACGCGTACTGGCGGCTGCTGACCGCGGGCGAGGAGGCCGTACGGCCCGTGCCGCCGGAGCGCTGGGACACCTCCGCGCAGCTCGACCCGGTCAAGAAGATCCCCGGTGTGGCGGCGCTCCTGGACGACGTCGACCAGTTCGACCCGGGCTTCTTCGGCATCTCGCCCCGCGAGGCCGAGGACCTCGACCCGCAGCAGCGGCTGATGCTGGAGATCGGCTGGCTCACCCTGGAGCACGCCGGCATCCAGTCGGCTTCCGTGCGCGGCAGCCGCACCGGCGTGTACGTCGGCGCGCTGTGGCACGACTACCAGTCCACCCGCAAGGAGCGCGGGGTCCCGACCACCCAGCACACGGCGGTCGGCAACGCGCTGGACATCATCGCGGCCCGCATCTCCTACTTCCTCGGGCTGCGCGGCCCCAGCCTGGTCGTCGAGACCGGCTGCTCCTCCGGTCTGGTCGCCCTCGACCTGGCGGCGGGCGCGCTGCGCTCCGGAGACATCGAGGGCGCGTTCGTCGGCGGGGTGAACCTGATCCTCGCCCCGGACAACTCCATCGGGCTGACCCACTTCGGCGGTCTGTCTCCGGACGGGCACTGCCGGGCGTTCTCCGCGCAGGCCAACGGGTTCGTGCGCGGCGAGGGCGCGGTCGGCGTCTGGCTCAAGCGCCTCGACAAGGCGATCGCCGACGGCGACCGCATCCACGGCGTGATCGTCGACAGCGCCGTCAACAACGACGGCGGCGGGCACAGCCTGGTCTCCCCCAACATCGACGCGCAGTCCGAACTCCTGCGCCAGGTCTACGACCGGGCCGGCGTCCCCCTCGACAAGCTCGCCTACGTCGAGGCGCACGGCACCGGCACCCTGCGCGGCGACCCCATCGAGACCGAGGCCCTGGGCAGCGCCCTGGGCCGGACCCGCCCCGCCGGGTCGGGGCCGCTGCTGATCGGCTCCGCGAAGACCAACATCGGTCACCTGGAGGCGGCGGCCGGGCTCGCCGGTCTTGTCAAGACCGTGCTGGCGCTGCGTGAGCGGCACATCCCGCGCAGCCTGCACGCCGAGGAGCTCAACCCGAGGATCCCGTTCGGCGAGCACAACCTGAAGGTCGCGACGGAGCCGGTCGACCTGCCCGCCGACGGCACCGTGTACGCGGGCGTCAACTCCTTCGGCTGGGGCGGCACCAACGCCCACGTCGTGCTGCGCACCCCGCCGCCGCACGAGCCGCCCGCGGTCACCCCGCCCGGCGCCCTGCTGCTGCCGCTGACCGCGCACAACGACGTCGCGCTGCGCCGCCGCGCCGAGGACGTGCTCGCCGGCCTGCCCGAGGACGCCGACGGCGTCGTACGCCTGGCCGGAACCCTCGGCAACGAGCGCGACCACTTCCCGGCGCGAGCCGCCGTCACCGCCGGTGACGTGGCCGAACTGCGGGAACGGCTGGAGCAGTTCACCCAGGACCCCGCCGCCGAGATCCCCGGCGTGGTCACCGGCCGGGCCAAGGACCGCGGCCGGATCGCGTTCGTACTGCCCGGGCAGGGCTCGCAGTGGGCCGGCATGGGACGCCGGCTGTACGCCGAGTCGCCGCTGTTCGCCCAGGTCATCAAGCGCTGCGCGCGGGCCCTGCGGCCCCACTTCCCGTGGGACCTGGAGGGCATCCTCTCCGGCACGTCGGGCGACGAGTGGCTGGAGCACGTCGAGATCATCCAGCCCACCCTGTGGGCGATGTCCATCGGCATCGCCGAGCTGTGGCGGGCCGCGGGCGTCGAACCGGACGTGGTGGTCGGGCACAGCCAGGGCGAGGTGACCGCGGCGACCATCGCCGGGCACCTGTCGTACGAGGACGGGGCACGGATCATCGCCCTGCGCAGCGCGCTCGCCAAGCGCACCGCCGGACGCGGCCGGATGCTCGCCGTGGACCTGGGCATCGAGGAGGCGCGCAAGGCGCTGGACGGCTTCGAGGACAGCGTCTGCCTGGCCGTCAACAACGGCCCGTCCTCCTGCGTGCTGTCCGGCGACACCGACGCGGTGCTGATGCTGCGTGAACTGCTGGAGGCGGACGGCACGTTCTGCCGTCTGGTCAACGTCGACTACGCCTCCCACTGCCACCACATGGACGAGCTGACGGACGAGCTCGTCGAGGTGCTGGCGCCGATCACGCCCCGTCGCGGCACGGTCCCGCTGATGTCCACGGTCGTCGGCCGGGAGGTCGGCGGCGAGGAGCTCGACCCCGCCTACTGGGCCGCCAACCTGCGCCGCCCCGTGATGTTCGCCGACGCCATGACCAAGCTCCTGGACGCCGGTGTCACCCACGTCGTCGAGATCAGCCCCCACCCGGTGCTGAGCCCGGCCGTGGAGCAGCTGGCCGCGACCCGGGAGACCCCCGTGGCCGTGCTGACCAGCCTGCGCCGTGAGGAGGGCGCCCTCACCGACTTCACGCGCGCCCTGGCCCGCGCCTACACCGAGGGCCTGGCCCCGTTCGCCGCGCTGCCCGCCCGGGCGGGCGCGCGTGTGCCGTCGTACCCCTGGCAGCGCTCGCGCTTCTGGCTGCCGGAGGGCGGGCGGCGCGGCGGCGGGCCGAGCGGGCTCGGCTTCGCGTTCACGCCCGCCGCGACCGAGCAGGACGTCCACGAGGGCCGCACCGAGCTGTCCCTGGCCGACCTGCCGTGGCTGCGTGACCACCAGGTGTACGACGCCGTCGTGCTGCCCGGTGCCGCGATGCTCGCGCTGGCGGTCGCCGCCGCCCGCGCCCGCACCGGCGAGAACCCGGCCGCGCTGCACGCCGTACGGTTCCGCAGCGACCTCACCCTCACCGACGAGCCGGCCCGGCTGGGCGCGGTGTGGCGCGAGGACGGCACCGACTCGGCGGGCTTCACGCTGTCGTCGCTGCCGACGGGCGCGGACGGCTGGACGCGGCACGCGAGCGCGCGAGTGGGCTCGGGTGCCGTGGAGATACCGGGGGTGTCCGGTCTGCCGGAGGGTGCGCGGGAGGTCGCCCCCGAGTCGTTCTACGCCGACTGTGCCGCCCGCGGCCTCAACTACGGGCCGGCCTTCCGGGGCGTGACCGCCCTGCACGTCGGCGCGGACCAGGCGGTCGGCACCGTACGGCTGCCCGACTCCTGCCTGGCCGGGGTGCGCCCCGGTGAGCTGCACCCCGCGCTGTGGGACGCGGCGCTCCAGGTCACCCTCGCCCTGGTGCCGGGCGGCACCACGGTCGTGCCGACCGCCGTGGCCCGGGTCGACTACGCCGTCGGCCGGGACGCGTCCGTGACGGCCGTGACCGCGCACGCCCACCGCACCGGCGACGGCACCTTCGACCTGGTCTGCCACGACGACGAGGGCCGCGCCGTGCTGCGCATGGCGGGCCTCGCCTTCCAGGCCATCGACACCGCCGACGAGCGCACGGTGGACCCGGCGCGCCTGCACCGCTTCGAGTTCAGGGCCGCCGAGGAGGTCACCGCGGCCTCGGGTGCCACGGGGCACTGGGTGGTGTACGACGGCGCCGGCACCGGCGGTGCCCTGGCCGCCGCGCTCACCGCCGAGGGCGCCTCGGTCACGCTGCTGACCGCCGCCGACCGGCTGCGCGAGGTGGAGGACCCGGACGCGCTGGTGTTCCTCGCGCCGGGCGCCGAGCGCGGGCTCGACGCCCAGCGGGCCGGGCTGCTCACGCTCGCCGAGGCGGTCCGGGCGGCCACCGCGCTGCCGGTGCCGCCGCGCACGGTGGTCGTCACCGACGGCGCCCAGAGCGTGGCCGCCGACGAGACCCCCGACCCGGGGGCCGCGCTGTACTGGGGCTTCGGCCGCGTGCTGCGCCGCGAGCACCCGGAACTCGCCGCGTCCCTCGTCGACGTGCGCACCGCGGGCGACGACTGGGCCGGTCCGCTGGCCCGGTTGCTGCTGTCCGCCGACCCCGAGGACCAGACCGTGCTGCGCGGCGCCGAGCGCCATGTGGGCCGGGTGGTGCGGGGCGAGGAGGAGGAAGCCGTCACCGCGTCGGTGCCCTGGGCCGGTCCCGCGCAGCCGTTCCGGTTGCGGCCCGACGGGTCGGGACTGTGGGAGGGGCTGGCGTTCCGTCCGCTGGGACGCCGGGCGCCGGCCGCCGGAGAGGTCGAGGTGGCGGTCGAAGCCGCCGCGATCAACTTCATCGACGTCATGAAGGCCATGGGCACCTACCCCGACCAGTCGGCCGGTGCCGGGCTGCTCGGCGGCGAGTGCGCGGGCACCGTGACCGCCGTCGGCCCCGGGGTGACCGGGATCGCGGTCGGCGACCGGGTCGTGGCCTGCGGGTTCGGGGCGCTCGCCTCACACCTGACGGCACGCGCCGAACACGTCAAGCCGCTCCCGGAGGGCCTGACGGCCGCGCAGGCCGCCGCCCTGCCCCTGGTCACCGCGACCGCCTGGTACGCCCTGGCGGACACGGCGCGCGTGGAGGCGGGCGAGACGGTGCTGATCCACTCCGCCGCCGGTGGGCTGGGCCTGGCGGCGATCGGTGTGGCCCGCGCCCTGGGCGCCCACGTCATCGCCACCGCGGGCACCGAGGAGAAGCGGGCCCGGCTGCGGGAGATGGGCATCGAGCACGTCCTGAACTCCCGTGCCCTGTCCTGGGCCGACGAGGTCGAGCGCATCACCGGCGGTCGGGGCGTGGACGTCGTCCTCAACTCGCTGGCCGGCGCGGCGATCGAGCGGGGCCTGGCGGTGCTGGCCGAGGACGGCCGGTTCGTCGAGGTCGGCAAGCGGGACATCTACGCCTCCCGCACGGTGAGCCTGCGCACCTTCGCCAAGGGCACCAGCTTCGCCGCCGTCGACGTGGCAGGGCTCATCACCCGGCGCCCGGCCCGCTTCGCGCGGATCCTGGACGCGGTGTGGCAGCGGGTCGCCGACGGCACCCTGCCGCCGCTGCCGGTGACCGAGCACCCCTTCGCCGAGGCGCCCGAGGTGCTGCGCTCCATGGCGCGCGGTGAGCACACCGGCAAGCTGGTGCTCACCGGGCCCGCCGAGGTCACCTCCGTCACCCCGGAACCGCTGCCCGAGGGCCGCCTGCGTCCCGACGCGAGCTACCTCCTCACCGGCGGCCTGGGCGCCCTGGGCCTGTCCCTCGCGGAGTTCCTCGCCGACCGCGGCGCCCGCAGCCTGGTCCTGCTGGGCCGCTCGGCGCCGAGCACCGAGGCCGAGCGCCGCATCGAGGAACTACGGCACCGGGGAACCGAGGTCACCACGCTCTCCGTCGACGTCGCCGACCGTACGGCGCTGGCGGCGGCCCTGGACACCGTGCGGGCCGAACTGCCGCCCTTGCGGGGTGTGTTCCACGCGGCCGGTGTGCTGGACGACGCCACCGTGGGCAACCTGACGGAGGCTCAGCTGGCGAAGGTGCTGGCGCCGAAGGTGGACGGGGCGCGCAACCTGGACGCGTTGACGGCTGAGGACCCGCTCGACGTGTTCGTGCTGTTCTCCTCCGTCGCCGGGCTCGTCGGCAACCCCGGGCAGGCCGGGTACGCGGCGGGCAACGTGTTCATGGACGCGCTGGCCGAGGCCCGGCGCAGGCGCGGGCGGCCCGGACTGGCCGTCCAGTGGGGTCCGTTCGCCGACATCGGCCTCGCCGCCGACGAGGCGATCCGCGGTGAGCGCCTCGCCGACCACGGCATGTCCGGGTTCACCGCGGCGGAGGCCTGGGAGGCCCTCGCCCATCTGCTGGACGGCCCCGGGCGTGTGGTGTCGTACGTCCCGCTGGACGCCCGGCACTGGTTCGACGCCTACCCCGAGACGGCGGCCCAGCCCAGCTGGGGTGTCGTCGCCGAGCTCGCCAAGGACGGCGGGAGCGGCTCGGGCGGTGGCGAGGAGTTCCTGGGCCGGCTGCGGGAGGCGGGCGACACCGAGCGTCCCGAGCTGGTCGAGGGCAAGATCCGGGAGCTGGCCGGGCGGGTGCTGCGGCTCGAGGCCGATTCGATCGACCGTGAAGCCCCCTTCAAGTCCCTTGGGCTTGACTCGTTGATGAGCCTGGAGCTGCGCAACCGGCTGGAGGCGGCGTTCGGAATGAAGCTGTCGCCCACGCTCCTGTGGACGTACGGCAGTACCGCGGCCCTCGCCGGAATGCTCACCGGGCGCCTCACCGGCCCCGACGATCCCGTACGGAACTGATCCCGTGGGGATCTGACACACCGGGCCGGGCGTCGCCGAAACAGGGCGGCGCCCGGTTCCGCTCCCGGCCCAGACGAAGCAACCACTGCCGATCGCGAGGGACTTCTTGTGACCAGCACACCGACCCATGAGACTCCGGCCGGCCGGCAGTCCGGCGCCGGGCGCAGCACCGCCACCCCGCTCAGCCGGGCGATGGACACGATCAAGAAGCTGCGCGCAGAGCTGGAGGAGGCGAAGGCCGGCTCGGCGGGCGGCCACGGCGGCCCGCTGGCCGTCGTCGGCGTCGGCCTGCGGCTGCCGGGCGGGATCGCCGACCTGGACGGCTACTGGACCGCCCTGTCCGAGGGTCGCGACCTGGTCCGCCCGATGCCCGCGCACCGCAAGGAACCCTTCGCTGCCGACTGGGAGTCGCTCCCGCACCGCGGCGGCCACCTCGACGACGTTCTCGGCTTCGACGCCGCCTTCTTCGGCATCAGCCCCCGCGAGGCCCGCAGCCTCGACCCACAGCACCGGCTGCTCCTCGAGGTCGCCTGGGAGGCGCTGGAGGACGCAGCCCTGCCGCCCCGCGCGCTCGCCGAGGCCGGGCGGCGCACCGGGCTCTACGTGGGCGTCACCGGCCAGGACTACCGCGACTGGCAGCCCGCCGGCCAGGAGGACGCCTACTGGCTCACCGGCAACGGCCACTGCTTCGCCGCCGGCCGGCTCGCCTACACCATGGGCCTGATGGGCCCCGCGGTCGCCGTCGACACCGCCTGCTCCTCCTCCCTCACCGCCGTCCACCTCGCCGGGCAGGCACTGCGCCGCGACGAGTGCGACGTGGCCCTCGCGGGCGGCGTCAACCTGATCCTGTCGCCGCGCTCCACCCGGCTGATCCAGCAGACCAACTCCCTCGCCCCTGACGGTCTCTGCAAGACCTTCGACGCCCGCGCCAACGGCTTCACCCGCGGCGAGGGCTGCGGTGTCGTCGTCCTCAAGCGGCTCGCCGACGCCCGGCGCGACGGCGACCGGATCCACGCCGTCATCCGGGGCAGCGCCGTCAACCAGGACGGCCGTTCCTCCGGCTTCACCGCGCCCAACGTCCGCGCCCAGATCTCCCTCATCCGCGCCGCCCTCGACGACGCCGGCCTCACCCCCGACGCCATCGGCGCCATCGAGGCCCATGGCACCGGCACCGCCCTCGGCGACCCCATCGAGGTCGAGGCCATCGTCACCGCCCTCGACCGCTCGACCGGCGGCGCCCCTCTGCGCATCGGCTCCGTGAAGACCAGCCTGGGCCACCTGGAGGCCGCCTCCGGCATCGCGGGTCTCATCCGCGGTGTCCTGTCGGTGAAACGGCGCGCGATTCCGCCGGTCGTACACCTGCGCACCCTCAACCCGCGCATCGACCTCGACGGTACGGGCATCGAGATCCCCCGCGAGACGGTCGCCTGGGACGCCGACGACACCGGCCCGGGCAGCTGCCTGGGCGTCAGCTCCTTCGGCATGAGCGGCACGAACGCCCACGTGGTCCTGGGCCCACCGACGGCGGCGGAGCTCGCCGCTTCACCGGGCTCGCCCGCCGTCGCCGGCTTCGAGCTGTCCGCCCGAAGTGAGGACGCGCTGCGCGGCTGGGCGGGCCGCCTGGCCGACGGCCTGGAGGGGTTGCCGGGCGAGGAGTACGCCGCCTTCGCGTACACGGTGACCCACGGTCGCGCCCGCCATGACGTACGGGCCGTGGTCGACGCCGGAAACCCGGAGAGCGCGGTGCGTGCGCTTCGGGAGCTGGCCGAGGGCGGCACGCCGGAAGGGGTACGGCTCTCGCAGGGCGCCCCGGACGCTCCGGCCGACCCGACGACGGCGGAACTGCCGCGCGCGGTGGCCGACTTGCCGGCGTATCCGTGGGAGCGGGTGCGGTATGCGCCGGCCCACGTCGGAGAGGGGGCGGGCGCAGGCCTCACGGCTCAGCGGCACGGGGCCACTGCGGACTCCGCGGCCTCCGCCTCCGCGCGGGGGGCCGCCGCGGACGCCGCCGCGGCACAGGGGGCCACCACCGACACCGCCTCGTCCACCTCCGCGCAGGGCGCCGCCACCGACACGGCCTCCCCCATCCACGCGGACGCAGCCGGTGTGACCGGCGACGCCTCCTCCGCCTCGGCCCGGGCCGCCACCGCCGAAGCCCCCTTGCCCACCCTTCACCTCACCTGGACCCCGCGCACCCCGGCCCTCTCCCCCGAGGCCGACCCGGCACGCCCGCTCCTCATCTCGGGCGACGACCCCACCCTCGTATCACTGCTGGCGGACGCCGCGCGCTCCGCCACCGCCCGCCCCGTAGAAGTGCTGGACACCCTCCCCGCCACCGACGCCGAATGGGCCGCCGCCCGCGCCGCGCACCCCGGCGATGTGGTGCTCGCGCTCGCCACGGCCCCCCTGCCCACCGCCCTGGACGACACCGCGCCCACCGCGCACGCCGCCGCACTCGCCGCCGCCGCGACGCGGGCCGTGCGAGCGCTGCCCGAAGGGCCCGGGCGGGTCCACCTCGTGACGGCCGGCGTCCGGCAGGTCACCGGTGGAGACACGATCGTCGCGGGTGACCACGGCGTGCTGCACGGGCTCGCGCCGGTGCTGGCGCTGGAGTTCCCGCGCGTGTGGGGCGGGGTCGTGGACCTCCCGGCCGAGCCGGGCCCCGAGGACGCGGCGGCCGCGCTGGCCGCGGTCGCGGCCGGGGACACCGAGGACCTGCTCGCCGTACGGGACGGACAGACGTACGCGGCACGGCTCACGGCCACCGAGGAGCGGTCGCACCCGCTGCCGGTGCGCTCCGACGGAACGTATCTGCTGACCGGTGGCCTGGGTGCCATCGGCCGGGTCCTGGCCCGCGACCTGACCGCCCGGGGCGCCGGGCACCTGGTCCTCCTCGGCCGCCGCCCCCAGGACGAACTCCCCGCCGAGGCAGCCGAGTTGCTCGACAGCGCCCAGGTGACGTACGTCAGCGCCGACATCGGTGACGGGCCCGCGCTGGCCGCCGCGCTCCGCGTACTCGACGGGCTGCCCCCGGTGCGCGGCATCGTGCACACCGCCGGCGCCATCGAGCGGCTGCCGCTCGCCGAGGCCGGCGCCGACGCCTTCGCGACCGCGCTGCACGGCAAGTTCACCGGCGCCCGCTGGCTCCAACTGCTCACCGCCGACTGGCCGCTGGACTTCTGCGTCCACCTCTCCTCCGTCTCCGCCGTCTGGGGCACCAGCGGCTACGGCGCCTACGCGGCCGCCAACGGCGCGCTGGACGCCGTGGCGGAGCTGGCCGCGGCGGCCGGGCGGCCCGCGAGCAGCGTCGCCTTCGGCCCGTGGGACCTGGACGGCATGGCCGACACCGAGGCCCGCGCCCAGCTCGCCCGCATGGGCGTACACCCGGTCGACGCGACCCGAGGCAGCGCGGCCCTCACGGCCGCGGGCCCGCGGGGCGCCCACGTGGTCGCCTGCGAACTGGACGCCGAGCGGTTCACGACGGTCATGAACGCGGTACGCCCGCGCCCGCTGTTCGACCTGCTGACCGCATCACCTGAGGCGGATGAGGACACGGATGTCACCCCCGGCGACGAGCTCCTCGCCGCCCCCGAACACCGCCGCCCCGCCCTGGTCGCCGCCCACGTCCGAGGCGTCCTCGCCGAGATCCTCGGCCACGACGACCCCGCCGCACTGCCCGAGCGCACCGGCTTCCTGGACCTGGGCCTCGACTCGATCATGGCGGTCGACGCGGCCGCCCGGCTGTCGGAGGTACTGGGCCTCGACATCGGCATCGGCGACATCTTCGGCCACCCCTCCCTGGAGCGGCTGACCACCGAACTCACCGGCCGCCTGTCGGGTCGTACGGCACCCAAGCCGAAGCGGACTCCTGCCCGCCGCCCGGCCGCGCGCCCCGAGCCCACCGCCACCGAGCAGCCCGCCTCCCCCGGGAACACCCCGGAAGCCGAGGCCGACCCCATCGCCATCGTCGGCATGGCCGGCCGCTTCCCCGGTGCCGACTCCGTCGAGGAGTTCTGGTCGCTGCTGGAGGAGGGCCGCGACGGAGTGGGCCCGGTGCCCGCCGACCGGTGGGACGCGGAGGCGCTGAACTCCCCCGCGCAGGGCGGTTTCCTGAGTGACATCCGCCGTTTCGACGCCGGGTTCTTCGACATCCCGGCCCGTGAGGCGGAGAGCCTCGACCCGCAGCAGCGGCTGCTGCTGGAGGCCGCCTGGCACGCCCTGGAGGACGCGTCCTGCGCGCCCTCGGCGCTGTCGGGCAGCCGTACCGGGGTCTTCGTCGGCATCTCCAACTCGGACTACGCCCGGGTCATGGAGGGCGGCGGCCTGGACTCCCTGGACGCCTACTTCCCGACCGGTACCGCCCTGAACGCGGCCGCCGGACGCATCGCCTACTACCTGGGCCTGCACGGTCCCGCCCTCGCGGTGGACACCGCCTGCTCGTCCTCGCTGGTCGCCCTGCACCTGGCCGTGCGCTCGCTGCGCTCGGGCGAGAGCGACCGCGCGCTGGTCGGCGGCGTCAACGTGATCACCGCGCCGTCCTGCTCGGTCGCCGTCTCCCGCGCCCACATGCTGTCGCCGGACGGGCGCTGCAAGACCTTCGACGCCTCCGCCAACGGGTTCGTACGCGCCGAGGGCTGCGGGGTGCTGGTGCTGCGCCGACTGAGCGACGCCCTGCGCGACGGGGACCGGGTCCTCGCGGTCGTGCACGGCAGCGCGGTCAACCAGGACGGCGCCTCCTCCGGCTTCACCGCCCCGAACGGCACCGCCCAGCGCCGGGTGATCGGCGACGCGCTCGCCGACGCCGGGGTCACGGGCGCGGACATCGACTACCTGGAGGCGCACGGCACCGGCACCTCGCTGGGCGACCCGATCGAGCTGGAGGCCGCCTGGGACGTGTTCGGTCCCGGCCGGCGTCCCGGTGAGCCGCTGCTGGTCGGCTCGGTCAAGAGCAACATCGGGCACTGCGAGTCGGCGTCCGGCATGGCCTCCGTGTTCAAGACGGTGCTCGCCCTGCGCCACGGCCGTATCCCGGCCGGGCTGCACTTCGAGACGCCCAACCCGCACGTGCCGTGGCGGGACATGAACCTCCGGGTCGTCGACGGCCGTGTCCCCTGGGCGCCCGGCGACCGGCCGCGCCTGGCCGGGGTCTCCGGCTTCGGGTTCTCCGGCACCAACGCGCACATCGTGCTCGGCGAGGCCCCGGCGACCGAGGCCGCACCCGCGACGGACGGCCAGGGACCGCTGCTGCTGCCGCTGTCCGCGTCCGACCCGGCGGGCCTGGAGCGGCTGACCGCCGTGTGGGAGCAGGCTCTGGAGGGCGCCGACGAGGAGCTGCTGCCCGACCTCGCCGCGACCGCCGCCACCGGCCGCGCCCATCTGCCCGTACGCCGGGCCGTGCTGGGCCGCGACCGCGAGCAGCTCCTCGCGGCCCTGCGCTCCGCGGGCGCCCCGGCCGACGCGGCCACGCGCACGCCCCGGGTGGCGTTCCTGTTCTCCGGGCAGGGCGCCCAGTACTTCGGGATGGGGCGCGAACTGTACGAGACGGAGCCGGTGTTCGGCGCGGTCATCGACGACTGCGACCGCATCCTCGCCCCCTACCTCGGCGACTCGCTGCTGAACCTCGTCTTCTACGGCGAGGACCCCGACGCCGTGAACCAGACCCGCATCACCCAGCCCGCGCTGGTGGCGCTGGAGCTGGCCCTGGCCGCGCTGTGGGAGTCCTGGGGCGTACGCGCCACCGCCGTGATGGGGCACAGCGTCGGCGAGGTCGCCGCCGCGGTCCACGCCGGTGTGCTCAGCCGCGAGGACGGTCTCGCGCTGATCGCCCACCGGGCCCGCCTGATGCAGTCCACCGAGCCCGGCGGCATGCTGTCGATCCCGGGCGACCCGGACACCGTGGCCGCCTGGGCCGAGGAGGCCGGCGTCGACGTGGCCGCGGTCAACGGGCCGCAGTCGGTGGTCGTCGCCGGGACGAAGGACCGCCTCGACGCCCTCGCCGAGCGACTGACGGAACAGGGTGTGCGCACCCGGGCGCTGACCGTCTCG
Organism: Streptomyces sp. NPDC043427; assembly: GCF_056436655.1. NCBI lineage: Bacteria > Bacillati > Actinomycetota > Actinomycetes > Kitasatosporales > Streptomycetaceae > Streptomyces > Streptomyces sp. NPDC043427. The sequence goes on from NZ_JBWKCC010000039.1 coordinate 87,421, forward strand.
CACGCCTTCCACTCCCGGCTGATGGACCCGGTCCTCGACGAGTTCGAGACCGCCATCGCCCCGCTCGCCTTCCAGCCGCCGCGCATCCCGGTGATCGCCAACGTCACCGGCGCCGAGGCCGACGAGGACACCTACGACGCCGGCTACTTCGTCCGGCACATCCGCCAGGCCGTGCGCTTCCACCAGGGCGCCCAGGCACTTTCCGGCCTCGGCGTCGACGTCCTGCTGGAGGTCGGCCCCGACCGGACCCTGGTCAACCTCGTACGGGCCGCCGGACTCACCCCGGCCGGCGGGGGCGTGCCCTCGCTGCGCCGCGGCGGCGCCGACCGCGCCCAGCTGCTCGGTGCCGCCAAGCACCTCTACGAGCAGGGCCAGGACCTGGACTTCACCCCGATCACCGGCCGTCCCACGAAGAACGCGGCCGCCCCCCGCTACCCCTTCGCGGACACCGCGTACTGGACGCGGGCGACCGGCACCCCGACGGCTGTCACCGCACCGCGCGGCCGCCACTGGGGCGCCGAGCTGAGGTCCCCGGCCCTGACCGGACGCGCCTTCGCCTTCCCGCGCACCGCCGACTTCCCGGCGTACCTCACCGACCACCGCCTCTACGGCACGGTCGTCACCCCGGCCGCCTCGCACCTGGCCACCGTCCTGTCGGCCCTCGGCGGCGACGGCTCGCCCGTCCTCATCCGCGACCTGATCTGCCCGCGCGCCCTCGTCATCAAGGACGGCGAGGAGTACGAGGTCCAGATCACCGTCGACCGGCCGGGCACCGACGGCGACGCCGAACTGTCCGTGCAGAGCCTCCTCGACGCCGAACGCGGCGTCTGGCAGAAGCACATCGGCGGCCGCTGCTCCGCCCCGGCCGTCGAGGACACGCACCGCCCGCGCCCCGCCGACCGCGCCGCCTTCATGGCCGCCGCCGACCGGCACCTGACCCGCGCCGAGTTCTACGACTACTTCCGCGCCCTCGGCTACACCCTCGGCCCGTCCTTCCAGTGGATCGACGAGGTGTGGATCCGCGGCGAGGAGGCCCTGGTCCGCTACCGGATGCCCGAACTGCCCGACGACCCGGCCGACTACGAGCTGTACCCCGGCCTGATCGACTCCTGCTTCCAGTCCATCGCCGTGTTCCTCGTCGACGACGGCGCGATCGAGGCACCGTCCTTGGCGATCCCGTTCGCAGCACACGAACTGTCCTTCCACGGACGGCCGTTGGCCGAGGGCGAGCTGTGGGGCCAGGTGCGAGTGCTGCGCGCCGAGCCGCTGGCCAACGAGCGGCTGCGGGTGGAGACCGCCGACCTGCACCTGTACGCGGTCGACCCGGCCACCGGCGCCGAGCACAGCGTGTTCCGCGCCGACGAGTTCCGCATCCGGCACGCCTCGCGCGCCGTCCTGGAGGCCAGCCTGCGCGGCGACGGCCTGGTCCGCACCGTGGACTGGGCCCCGCTGCCCGACGACGCGGCCGCCCCGCTGTCCGCCCCGCTGTCCATCGCGCTGCTGGGCGAGGCGAACAGCCTCGCGGAGGCACTGACGGCGGCGGGCCACACGGTGGACGTGCACACCGACGCGGTGCCGGACGGCACCGGCGCCGAACTGGTCGTGGACGCACGGTGGTTGGCGCAGGAGGCGGCGGACGCCCGTACCGTGCTGGACGCGGCCCGTGCCCTCGCCGCCACCCTCCGCGCCCTCCCGCAGGACCTGCCCTACGTCCTCCTCGCCGACGGCGGCGCCGCCCAAGCACCCCTGCGTGAGGCCCTGTTCGGGCTGCTGACCTCCCTGGAGGCCGAGCAGGCCGAGCGGCGGCTGACCCGGCTGCGGCTGGACGCCGGCTGGGTGGCCGAAGGGGTCGCCGCGCTGCTGGGCGCCCTGCCGACGGAGACCCGGCTGGCGTACACCGACACCGGAGTCCGCGTCGCCCGGCTGGTCGACGTGCCGGCACAGGCCGCCTCCCGCCGGAGTGCCGGGGGCGCGCTGATCACCGGCGGACTCGGCGCGCTCGGCCTGGCCGTGGCCACGGCGCACGCCGCCCGGGGCGGTGACCGCGTGACCCTGATGGCGCGGTCCGCGCCCGGCACCGTGGAGCAGCAGGTCATCGACAGTCTCGCCGCGTCCGGGGTGCGCGTGTCGCTGGTGCGCGGTGACGTCACCGACCCGGCCGACGTCGCCCGGGCCGTGGCCGCCGCGACCGCCGACGGGCCGCTGGGCACCGTCTACCACCTGGCCGGCGTCAACGCCGACGGCGCCTTCCCGTCGCTCACCGACGAGTCGTACGAGAAGGTCTTCCACGCCAAGGCGCTCGGCGCCGACGTCCTCGCCGACGCGATCGCGGAGCACGACCCGACGGGCGTGGTGCTGTTCTCGTCGGTCTCGGCGGTGCTCGGCTCCGCCGGACAGGCCAACTACGCGGCCGCCAACGGCTACCTGGACGGTCTGGCCGAGGCGCTGCGCGCCCGGGGCCTGACCGCGACCAGCGTCAACTGGGGCCCGTGGGTGCCGGAGGCCAAGGGCGGCATGGCCGCCGCCGCGGCCGTCGAACGGGCCGCGCAGCGGCTCGGCATCCGCTCCCTCACCGACGCGGACGCGGCGATGCCGCTGGCGGTCGCCGCAGACGGCGAGCGGGAGCGGCTGGTCGTGGTCGCCCTGGACCCGGCACGCTACGCCGAGCAGACCGCGGGGCACCCGCGGGCCGCACTGGTCGCCGCCCTGGCGGAGCCGGTGCGCGAGGCGGGCGGACCGCGCAGCGAGGGCGAGCCGGCGGGCTGGCTGCGCGACCGGTTGCGGACGGCCGACGCGGGCGACACCGAGCACGTGCTGCGGGACGCCGTACGGGGCCTCGTCGCCAGGATGCTCGGCTCCGACGACGGGCTGCCCGAGGACGGCTCCGGTGACGCGGAGGGCTTCTCGCAGCTCGGCCTCGACTCGATCATGGCGATCGACCTGCGGGCCGCCCTCGCCCACGCGATGGGCCGGGACCTGCCCGCCACGGTCGCCATCGACCACCCGAGCGTCCTCGCGATGAGTGGCTTCCTGGCCGCCACCGCGGCCCAGGCGCCCGATCCCGCCCCGGCCCTCGCGCCCGTGGCGGTGGCCGCGGCCGCCGAACCGTCCCTCGACTCCCCCCACACCCCCCACTCCCTCGACTCCCTCGAAGACCTCTCCCTCGACGAACTGCTCCGGGCCGTCGACGACGACCTCGCCCAGGACCAGTGAGCAGGCGATGACCACCGAGCGCAGGAGCAGTGAGATGCCCGAAAAAGTGAACCCAGAAGATCTGCGGCGGGTGATCGAGGACCAGCTCAAGCTGTCCCGCCGGCTCAAGGAGCGCCTCGCCGCGGCCGAGGCCCGCGCGCACGCCCCCGTCGCCGTGGTCGGCATGGCGATGCGGCTGCCCGGCGGGGTCGACAGCCCGCGCGCCTACCGCGACTTCCTCTACGCCGACGACCCCGACTTCCGAGCCCTGTCCCCCCTCCCCGAGGACCGTCCGTCGCTGCGGGCCGTCTACCACCCCGAGCGCGGCACCGCCGGTCACTCCTACGTCGACCGGGCCGGGTTCCTGGACGACATCGCCTCCTTCGACGCCTCCTTCTTCGGCATCTCGCAGCGCGAGGCCGAGATCATGGACCCCCAGCAGCGGCTGCTGCTCGAGGTGTCCTGGGAGGCGCTGGAGCGGGCCGGTATCGCGGCGCGCCGCCAGGACCGGCTGCCGGTGGGTGTGTTCATCGGCGTGATGGCGTCCGAGTACGGGCAGCGGTTCGTCAGCGACGGCGACTACAGCCGTATCGACCCGTACCACAGCACCGGCAGCGGCCACTGCTTCCTGGCGGGCCGGGTGTCGTACGCGCTGGGCCTGTCGGGTCCGGCACTGGGCGTCGACACCGCCTGCTCGTCCTCCCTGGTGGCGATCCACCAGGCGGTGCGGGCGCTGCGCGGCGGCGAGTGCCGGTACGCGCTGGCCGGTGGCGCCAACCTGATCCTCGGCTCGGACCTGATGGTGGCCCTGTGCCAGGGCGAGGCCCTCTCGCCCGGCGGCCGTTCGCGCACCTTCCTGGCGGACGCCGACGGGTACGGGCGCGGCGAGGGTGTCGGTGTGGTCGCGCTGATGCGGCTGGACGAGGCGGTCGCCCAGGGGCACCCGGTGCACGCCGTGATCCGCGGCACCGCCGTCAACCACGACGGCGCGTCGTCCGGCTTCACCGTGCCCAGCGGGCCCGCGCAGCAGGAGGTCATACGGGCCGCCCTCGCCGACGCCTGCACCGAGCCGTCCGCCGTCGGCTACGTCGAGGCGCACGGCACCGGCACCGCCCTCGGCGACCCCATCGAGGTGGGCGCGCTGGACGCGGTGATCGGCACCGGGGCGGGGCAGCAGCGGGCCGAGCCGGTCGCGCTCGGCAGTGTGAAGGCCCGTATCGGGCACCTGGAGGCGGCGGCCGGTATCGCCGGGCTGATGAAGCTGGTCGTCGTCCTGGGCGAGGAGTCCGTGCCGGCGGCGGTGCAGCGGGGCGACGGGCGGCTCAACTCCCTCATCCCGTGGGACCAGATCGCCATCGACGTACCGCGCAGAGCGACCCCGTGGCCCGCGCCGGCAAAGGCGCGGGTGGCCGGGATCAGCGCCTTCGGCCTGTCCGGCACCAACGCGCATGTCGTCCTCGCGGGTCCGGCCGGGGAGACCGGGGAGCGGGCGGCGCCCGAGGCGGGCCACCCGGAGCTGCTGACGCTGTCCGCGAAGGACCCGCAGGCGCTCGTCGAGCTGACCGAGCGGGTGCGCACCGCGCTGGCCGGTCTGGACACGGCCGGGGTCGCCGCACTCGCGCACACCCTGCGGGCCGGGCGGGTCCACTTCGGGCACCGGCTCGCCGTGGTCGGCACCGACGCCCGGGAACTGGCGGCGGCCCTCGGCACCCAGCGGCGCGGCACCGGCGCCCCGGCCGTCGACCGCGTCACGCTGAGCGCGTCCGGCTCCGACGCGGTACTGGAACGCGCCCTCGCCGTCCTCGCCCGCCGCTTCCCGCGGCTGGCCGCCGCCGCGCAGGGCTCGGCCGCTCCGGCGGGCCGCCTCGGCGGGGTGCTGGCCGCGCTGGGTGTACGGATCTCGGCGGCCCCGGCCGGGGAGACGGGCACCGGCCCGGCGGCGTACCTGAAGGCCGCCGGTGAGACCCTGCCGCTGGTCACCGACGACCCGGAAGCCACCCCCAGGTTGCTGGCCGCGGCGCTCGCCGCGCTCTACCACGGCGGCGCCGACCTGCGCCTGGCCCAACTGGCCGCACCCGGCGCCCGGTTCACGGAAGCCCCGACCTACCCCTTCCAGCGCAAGCGGTTCTGGGCCGACGAGCCCGAGCCGGGCAGCCGGGCCGCCGCCGAGATCCCGCTCCCGGCCGTTCAGGCGCAGCAGGCGCCCCGCGACCCGGCGGAGATCAGCTCCTACCTCGCCACCGAACTCGCCGCCGTCCTCAAGGCCGACGGTCTGCTGCCGCCCACGACCCCGTTCTGCGAGGTCGGCGGCGACTCCTTCACCGCGATGCTGCTCACCAAGAGCGTCGAGCAGCGCTACGGGGTGGAACTGCCCACGCTCGACTGCCCGGTGGAGATGCCGGTCGGTGACCTCCTCGCGTACCTGGGCGACCAGGTGTCCGCCGCCATGGGATGGGAGAAATGAACAGCCACACCCGGACCTTCCACCGTCCGCGCCCCGTCGACTCGCCCGCGCTGCGCCTGATCGGCTTCCACCACGCGGGCGGCTCGGCGGCGGTGTACCACCCGTTCGCCCGGCACCTGCCCCACGACTGGGACCTGCTGCTGCTCGACCTGCCCGGACGCGGCCGCCGCGCCGGGCAGGCGCCCCTCGACGACATGACCGAGGTCGTCGCCACCGCCGTCGCCGACGTCCTGCCCTGGGCCGGCGACACCCCGCTGGCCCTGTTCGGGCACAGCATGGGCGCGATCGTGGCGCTGGAGACGGCCCGCTCCCTGGAGGGCCTGGGCTGTGCCCCGCTGTGGACGGGAGTGTCGGGGCGCGTCGCCCCGCACTTCCGGCGTCCCGACGTCACCCCGCTCAGCGAACGCGACGACTGCGCGCTGCTGAAGGTCCTCTTCGAGCTGGGCGGGATGCCGGAACGGGCCGCGGAGGCCCCCGACTTCCTGGACCGGTTCCTGCGCACCGTGCGCGCCGACCTGACCGCCGTCGACAACTACCGCCCGGACCCGGGCCGTTCCCCGCTGACCTCGCCGCTGACCGTGTTCGGCGGCACCCAGGACCCCTGGGCGCCGCCGTCGGCGATGCACCTGTGGCGGCGCGAGACCACCGCCCGCTTCGCCCAGAAGTTCTTCCCCGGCGGCCACTTCTACTTCCTGAACGACCTCTTCCCGGCCCTCACCCACCAGCTGGTCCGGCAGATCGACAGCTGCCGCCACGACACCGCGCCCCAGGTGGCGTAGAAACAGGAGCACACCATGCGTTGGGACAACGTCTACGTCGCCGGTCTCGGGGCCTACCTGCCCGAGACGGTGGAGACGGCCGACCAGGCCGTGGCAGCCGGCCGCTACGACGCCGAGGAGGCCAAGGCCAACGGCATCCGCGCGGTGCGGGTGGCGAGCGCCGACGAGCCGGGCCCGGTGATGGCCGCGGCCGCCGGCAAGCAGGCCGTCGAACGGGCCGGACTGCCCGCCGACCGCTACGGCATGGTGCTGCACGCCTGCGTCGGCCACCAGGGACAGGACTTCTGGACGCCCGTCAACTACGTGCAGAACGAGGCGGTCGGCGGCAGCGGACTGACCATCGAGGTCCGCCAGGGCTCCAACGGCGGCCTCGCCGGCGTCGAACTCGCCGCCTCCCACCTCGCCGCCCGCCAGGACCCGCAGGCCGCCCTGGTCACCACCGGCGACGCCTTCCGGCTGCCGTACTTCGACCGCTGGGGCACCGACAGCCAGCAGGTCTACGGCGACGGCGCGGGCGCGATCGTCCTGTCCAACCGGGGCGGCTTCGCCCGGCTGCGCTCCACCGCGAGCTACTCCGACTCCTCCCTGGAGCCCATCTACCGCGGCACGGAGGGCTGGACCGACGGCCCGTTCCTCGACGGCAAGCCGGTCGACCTGCGCACCCGCAAGACGGACTACCTCCTGAAGGAGGAGGGCGCCTACGACCGGGTCATCCAGCAGATGACGAAGCACGCCTCCGGAGTGCTCCAGGAGGCGCTCGACGACGCCGACGCGAAGCTGTCGGACGCCCGGTTCTTCGTCCACGCGAACATCGCCGAGACGATCGCGGAGTTCTCCTTCTACTCCCTGCTCGGCGTCGACCGCGCCACCACCGTCTACGACTGGGGCCAGGACCTCGGCCACATGGGCGCCGGCGACCAGCTCATCGGCATCAACCACGTCGTCGAAGCCCGCGAGCCCAGGCCCGGCGACCTGCTGGTCACCATGGGCGTGGGCGTGGGCTTCATGTGGACGGTGGCGGTCCTGGAGTTCCTCGACACACCGAAGTGGTGAGTCCCGCGCATCGGCGTCACTGGTTCCACAGGAACCGCAGCGCCGCGTTGACCAGGTAGACGCCGACGAACGTCGCCGCCCAGCCCTGCCTCCCAGAGGCGGCCAGGGCGGCGGCGCCGGCGCCGAACCACAGCGCCTCCAGGACGACCCGGCCGCCCCCGTGCACCGCGTAGGGCGCACGGGGCGCGCCGAACATCGCCCACACCGCGATCATCGCCACCGGCGCGCCGACGCCGAGGAGCACCTTCACCGGCCACTTGTCACTGGCGGTGAACCCCCACAGGGCGACCGCCGCGTACACGGCGAGTTCCAGCAGGAACATCACCAGCAGGTTGAGGGCCTTGAGGGACGAGAGCATGACGGACTCCTTGCGCGTCGGCATGGGGGGTGTGCGTGGGGGAGGTCGAGCTGAGGGCGTTTCAGACGGTGAGGTCGCTGCGGGCCGTGAACCGGTCCAGTTGCGGGTCGGAGACGAGGATCGCCCGCTGGAGCTCCTGCAGTCGCGGTGACGGCGTCACCCCGAGCTCCTCGACGAGGCACTCGCGCAGCGCGGTGAAGGCCTCCAGGGCCCGCCACTGCTGTCCGGAGCGGTAGAGCGCGACCATGTACTGGGCGCACAGGCTCTCGTGCATCGGGTGCCGGGCGGTCAGCACCGCCAGCTCACTGAGCAGCGCGTGGTGCCGGCCCAGCGCCAGATCGGCGTCGACCCGGGACTCCACGGCCATCAGCCGGCTCTCCTCCAGCCGGGTGACCTCCACGCTCAGCCTCATGCCGGTGTACACGTCGACCAGGGCCCGGCCGCGCCACACCGCCAGCGCCGACCTCAGCAGCCGTGACGCGGTCTCCCGGTCCCCGAGGTCCAGCGCGCGCCGGCCGGCCGCCGTCATCCGCTCGAAGGCGTGGACGTCGACCTCCTCGGGCGTGATGTCCAGCAGATAGCCGCCGTACCGCGTGGTGAGCACGTCCTTCGCGGTGCGCGGCCCGTCCTCCGGCAGCGCGGCGGCCAGTCTCTTGCGCAGCTGCAGGATGTACGTCTGCAGCGTCGTCTGTGCGCTGCGGGGCGGTTCCGTGCCCCACAACTCCTCCATCAGCGTGGAGACGGGAACCACCTGACCGGCCTGAAGGGCCAGCAGTGCCAGGACCTGACGCGGCTTTCCCGCGGTCGGCAGCAGCGCCACCCCGTTCTCCGTCGCCTCGAAGGACCCCAGGATCTTGACGTCCATGTCGGACTCCTCCCCCATTCGTCACTGGGTCGCTTGATGTCCTCCATGGTTCGCCCCAGCGGGGCTCCGGCGGCAGTGCACCGATCATCAACCGCCCATGAATTGCCACCGCCCCGAAGCATGAAAAACGCATGCGCCCCGGGGACGCCCCGACGTGCGCGTCCGGTGCGCGCCCGCGCACGGCACGCCGGGCGCCCGGCGTGCCCCCGGCACGGCACGACAGGGCGGCGCCCGACCGGTGACGGCCGTCCGGCCACGGCCGTCACATCGGCGCGCCCGGGCCCGGCAGCCACAGGGGCGGCTTCGGCATGACCGCCGCTTCGGAGTGGCCGCCGCAGCCGTACGCCACCTCCCGCCCGCGGCGCCCACCGGCGGGCTCGCCGGGCGCCGGGCGAGCAGTCCCGAGCCCCGCCAGCACCCGACCGCCACCACCCGCCACCACCCGGCAGCACCACCCGCCACCACCCGGCAGCACCATCCGCCGACACTCGGCCGGCACCCGACCGGCACGACCCCCAGCACCCGACCGGCACCACCCGCCAGCACCCGACCGGCACGACCCCCAGCACCTGACCGCCACCACCCGCCACCACCCGGCAGCACCACCCGCCACCACCCGGCAGCACCATCCGCCGACACTCGGCCGGCACCCGACCGGCACGACCCCC
>NZ_JBWKCC010000039.1:96896-103300 GCF_056436655.1 Streptomyces sp. NPDC043427
CCCAGCACCCGACCGGCACCACCCGCCAGCACCCGACCGGGGCGACCCGGCAGTACTCGGCCGACCGCAGCCGCCGTGCCCGGCCGACCGCGGCCACCCGAGCTGCAAGAGCACCCCGGCCAGGCCACGCGCACCACCCGCACAGCCCGCCATGACAGCCCGCCCCGGCCACCACCACTCGCGCGTGCGGCCTCGACCGGCGGGTGCAGGGACGTGCGAGTGGGGCTCAAGCGGAGTCGATCAGCCTGGCCGTGGGCGGCGCGACTGCGTAGCCGGTGGCCCAGCCGATCGCGGCGAACGTGAGGAGAGAGCATTGACCACGGTATCCAGCCCGGCCACGCCGGAAACCCGGCAGACGCCACTCCAGGCGCTGCGCGCCCTGCGCAAGGACGGCCAACTCGCCGAACGGTACCCGGAGATCGCGCCGCTCCTCGCGGAACTGGCCTCCACCGGCGCCGACGCCGACCTCAGGCGCGCCGGGTCCGTCCTCGCCCAGCTCGACCGGGAGCAGGTCCTCGACGCCTGGCCGCAGACCGAGACCGCGGTGGTCGCCGTCACCGGCCACTCCACGCTGGGCGGCCTCGGCGCCCCGCTGGCCGCCGAGTTCGGCCGGCACGGCGTGCTGGTGGAGACCCGGCTGAGCGACTTCGACGCCTACCAGCGCGACCTGCGCGACACCGACAGCACCCTGTACGCCGCCGACGTCGACCTCACCCTGTGCGTCCTCGACCCGCAGCTGCTCCTCGACGAACTGGGCTCGCCCTGGCAGGTCGAGGACCTCGCGAAGGCCACGCGGCGCAAGCTCGCCGAACTGGAGCGGCTGGCCGGCACGTTCACCGCGCACTCCACGGCCGTACTCGTCCTGAACACGGTGCCACTGCCCCGCACGGTCACCCACCAGCTCGTCGACCACGAGTCGCGCGCCCACGCCGGTGTGGCCTGGCGCGACTTCAACAGCGGCCTGCTGCGCCTGGCGCTCGCCAACCCGCGCGTCCACGTCATCGACCTCGACCCGCTCGTCGCCGCCGGGACTCCCCTCAACGACCCGCGCATGGCCGCGTACGCGAAGGCCGCCCTCGGCGACGACCTGCTCGCCCGCTACGCCCGCGAGGTCGCCCACCTGGCGCGGATGCTGCGCGGCCGCACCAAGAAGGTCCTGGTCGTCGACGCGGACAACACCCTGTGGGACGGCGTCCTCGGCGACGACGGCCCGGACGGCATCGCCGCCGCGACCACCTTCCGCGGCGAGGCGTTCGGCACCTTCCAGCGCCTGGTCCGCCAGATCGGCTCACAGGGCGTCCTGCTCGCCGTCAGCAGCAAGAACGACCACGACAACGTGATCCAGGTCGTGCGCGAACACCCCGACATGGTGCTGCGGGAGGCCGACTTCGCCCGCATCAACGCCAACTGGCAGCCCAAGGACGCCAATCTGCAGGACATCGCGAGCAAGCTCAACCTCGGCGTCGACAGCTTCGTCTTCGTCGACGACTCGCCCTTCGAGTGCGGCCTCGTCGCCGGCAGCCTGCCCCAGGTCGCCGTGGTCCGCCTGGACGACGAACCGGCCCTGCACGTCGAGAAGCTGCTCGCCGACGGCTGGTTCGACACCGCCCGCCTCACCGCCGAGGACCGCGCCCGCGCCGCCCTCTACCGCACCGAGTCCGAGCGCGCCGACCTGCTGGAGAGCGCCGGCTCCCAGGAGGAGTACCTGGCCCGCCTCGGCGTCCGGGTCACGCTCACCGAGGCCGCGCCCGGCGACATCGACCGGGTCGCCCAACTGTCGCTGCGCACCAATCAGTTCAACCTGACGACGGTCCGCCTCCAGGCCGCCGACGTCACCGAGCGGACCACCGCCGACGACCATCTCGTCCTGGTGATCCGTACGGCCGACCGCTTCGGCGACAACGGCGTCGTCGGCGCGGTGTTCGCGCAGCGCGACGGCGACACGCTGCGGGTCGACAACATGCTCCTGTCCTGCCGGGTCTTCGCCCGCGGCATCGAGCAGACCGCCGTCGCCGCCCTCCTCGCCCACGCCCGGGCGACCGGTGCCGCGGAGGTCACCGCGAGCTACCGGCCCACCAAGAAGAACAAGAACGTGCGGGAGTTCTGGCCCTCCCTGGGCTTCACCACCACGCACACCGCGGACGACGAACTCCGCTTCCGGCACGACCTGGAGGACCTTCCGGCCGTGCCGTCCCACATCCAGCTCGACTCCGCCCTGGAAGGGTCACCCCAATGACCAAAGAGGAATTCATCCACCTCGTACGCGACGAACTCGACCTCCCGCTCGGTATCGACGACCTCGACGCCGACTTCGACCACGTCGTCAGCTGGGACTCGATGCACATGATCCGCCTCGTCGCCGCCGTGGAGCGCGAGACCGGCAGCCGTGTCCCGGTGGGCAAGCTGCTCGCCGACCGCAGCCTGTCCGCCATCTACGCCCGCATCGCCGAAGCCGCCTGAGGAAGAAAGGAGAGCACCCTCATGAGCATCGACGCCCACGACACGGCCCGCACCGGGCCCGCACCGGCCCCCACGAAGGCGCCGGCGAAGGCGCCCGCCCTCCAGCAGCCGACCGCTCCGGCGGTTCCGGCCACCGTCAAGCGCGGCCTGGTCCTCTTCCTGGTCGCCACCGCCCAGCTGATCTGCGTCCTCGACGCGACGATCGCCAACGTGATGCTCCCGCAACTGCGGGCCGACATCGGGCTGAGCGCCACGAACCTCCAGTGGGTCATGAACATCTACGTGGTGCTGTTCGGCGGCCTGATGCTGCTCGGCGGCCGCCTCACCGACGTGTTCGCCCGCCGCAACGTCCTGGCCGTCGGCCTCGTGCTGTTCACGGCCGGCTCACTGCTGTGCACCGTCGCCGACGGCAGCGGCCTGCTGCTGAGCGGCCGCGCCCTCCAGGGCATCGGCGCCGCCGCGCTGTCCCCGGCCGCGCTGTCCATCCTGGTCACCACCTACCCCGAGCCCGACCAGCGCGCCAAGGCGCTCGGCATCTGGGGCACCGTCATGGGCGTCGGCGCCAGCCTCGGCACCCTCCTCGGCGGCGCCATCACCGACGTCGACTGGCGACTGGCGTTCCTGATCAACATCCCGATCGGCGCCGTGCTGCTGTTCGCCTGCCTGGTGTACATCCCGCGCAGCGCCCCGACCGGCCCCCGTCCCGCCGCCGACGTGGCGGGCGGTGCGACCGGCACCCTGGGCCTGCTGTCCCTGGTCTTCGGCATCGTCCAGGCCGGCACGAAGGGCTGGGGCGACACCACCGCCCTCACCGCGCTCGTCGCCGCGGTGGTCCTGCTGGCCGTGTTCGTACGGGTCGAGAGCACCGCGAAGGCCCCGCTGCTGCCGCTGTCGCTCCTGCGCCGCAGGTCCGTCGCCACCGGCACGATCGCCCAGCTCATCTCGGCCGGCCTGATGCTGCCCTCCTTCTTCATGCTGCCGCAGTACATGCAACTGGTGCTGCACTACAGCCCGCTGGAGGTCGGCCTCGCCTACATCCCGACCAGCCTCGCCATGCTCGGCGTCTCCGGAGCCGTCCCGGTCCTGATCGCCAAGTACGGCCCCCGAGTCCCGTACGCCATCGGCACGATCCTCCTGGCCGGCGTCCTGGTCCTCATGTCCAACGCCCCGTCGGACGCGGGCTACTGGTCCCTGCTGCTCCCCGTGACCGCCCTGCTGGGCGTGGGCCTGGTCCTCTGCCTGATGACCACCCCGGTGGTCGGCACGCGCGACGCCACGGAAGAGGACGCCGGCACCACCTCGGCCGTCCTCAACGCCGCCGGCGAGATCGGCGGCGCCCTCGGCCTCGCCGTCACCGCCACGGTAGTCGCGTCCCGCCTCTCCGACGGCGCCCCCCTCACCGACGCCCTCCAGCGTGGCTTCCTGGTCCTCTTCATCTGGGTGGCCATCAACCTGGCCATCGGCCTCTTCGCCTTCGGCGGCCGCCCCCAGGAAACCCCGAAGAAGTCCTAGTGTCCTGCGCCCGAAGTTCGTAGGCAGTTCTGCTGCGCCACGATCGGTCAAGTCGCCCGGTCGGCCGCCTGGATTGGGCCGGAGCGGCACGTCGAAACTACCGACGGATTAACGGCGCAGGACACTAGCCCCACAGCCGCCCCAGCGGCACGTCCCGCCCAGCTGCGGGCAGTCGTGCCGCTGGGGTGGCACGGGTGGGCGCAGCGGCACCCCGCGAGCGCGGGCGAGCGACACCCACCCCACCCCCGCACCGGCCCACCCGCACAGCTCACCCAGCTCCCCCTGACGCCCCGGAAGGCAGGCACATGATCGACCAGCACACCCGGTCAGCGCCGGCCCCGCATCAGGCACACGCACAAGCACAAGCACAAACCCCCACCCCCGTAGCCCTCCTCCTCGGCGCCTCCACCCCCACCGCCATCCCCGCCCTGCTCGAAGCCTGGTCCTCCGGCATCACCACCCACGTCCTCGACCGCGCAGCGCTCCTCACCACCCGCACCCCCGACACCGCAACCCTCGCCGACACCTCCTCCGGCCTGGACGTCACCCGTCCCGACGTCTGCGTCGCCTGGGCCCGCCGCCAAGCCGCCCGCGGCCACCGCTTCGACATCGTCCTGGGTCTGCGCCCCGACGTACAGGAATCCGCCGCGGCGGCCGCCACCGCCCTCGGCCTCCCCGGCAACCGCCCCGAAGTGATCCGCACGATCCAGAACCCCGACGCCTGCCGCAAGGCCCTCGCAGCAGCCGGCTTCCTCGTCGCACCTCCCACGAACGACAACCCCATCCACCTCACCGCAGTAGGCGTCCTCACCGCCGCCCGCCCCCACGTAGCCCTCATCGCCACCCTCCCTCCCGACGGCCCCCCACACACGGCCGACCTCCCCGGCCCCACATGGACGACGATCGCGACGGAGGCCGAACGCGCCGTACAACACCTCGGCCTGGAGTTCGGTGTGTTCCGAGTCGACCTGGCCCTCCCCGACCACGACGATCCCACCCCCGCCCCGACCCTCACCACCGTCCACACCACCCTCGGCGACGACGGCACAGCAGCCCTCCTCACCACAACCGCCCCCTGGCTGGAACCCTTCGCCACCGTCTACGACGACGCCCTGAACCGCTCGGTCCCCCTGCCCTTCCCCGGAGAAGCCGTATGACAACCGACCTGGTCCAGCTGCTGACGCCCGACGGCGAGCGCGTCAAGAACGCGGAGCACACCGAGCACGCCGAGTTCGACACGTACGTCGACGGCATCACCCCCGAAGATCTCCGCGCCCTGTACCGCGACATGGTCAGAGCCCGCCGTGTGGACGCCGAGGCGACCACCCTGCAACGCCAGGGCGAGCTGGGCCTGTGGCCCTCGCTGCTCGGCCAGGAAGCCGCCCAGGTCGGCTCCGCACACGCCCTCGCCGACGGCGACCACGTCTTCCCCAGCTACCGCGAACACGGCGTCGCCCTGTGCCGCTCCGTCGACCCGCTGCACCTGCTCGCGATGTTCCGCGGCGCGAACAACGGCGGCTGGGACCCCGCCGACCACGCCTTCCACCTCTACACCCTGGTCATCGGCTCCCAGACCCTGCACGCGACGGGCTACGCCATGGGCGTCGCCCAGGACGGCGGCGACTCCGCGGTGATCGTGTACTTCGGCGACGGCGCCACCAGCCAGGGCGATGTCGGCGAGGCCTTCAACTTCGCGGCCGTCTACAACGCCCCCCTGGTCTTCTTCTGCCAGAACAACCAGTGGGCCATCTCCGAACCCAACGAACGCCAGACCCGCGTCCCCCTCTACCAGCGCGCCCAGGGCTTCGGCTTCCCCGGCGTCCGCGTGGACGGCAACGACGTCCTGGCCTGCCTCGCCGCCACCCGCTGGGCCCTGGAGCGGGCCCGCGCCGGTGAGGGCCCGACCCTGATCGAGGCGTACACCTACCGGATGGGCGCCCACACCACCTCCGACGACCCCACCCGCTACCGCCACGACGAGGAAGTGCGGGAGTGGGCCGCCAAGGACCCGATCAGCCGGCTCAAGACCCACCTCACCCAGGCGGGTTGGGCGGACGAGGGCTTCCTGGCCGACGTGGACCGCGAGTCCGACATCCTGGCCGCCCGCCTCCGCGACCAGGTCCGCTCGATGCGCGCCCCCGCGCCCACGGCCATGTTCGAGCACGTGTACGCGGACGGTCACGCGCTCGTCGACGAGGAGCGCACCCAGTTCGCCGCTTACCAGGCGTCGTTCGCGGACGCGGAAGGGGTCAAGTGAGATGCCCGAGAAGCTGGCTCTGGCCAAGGCGATCAACGAGTCGCTGCGCCGTGCCCTGGAGGCCGACCCCAAGGTCATCGTCATGGGCGAGGACGTCGGCAAACTCGGTGGCGTCTTCCGCGTCACCGACGGCCTGCAGAAGGACTTCGGCGAAAGCCGCGTCATCGACACCCCG
>NZ_JBWKCC010000040.1:0-101857 GCF_056436655.1 Streptomyces sp. NPDC043427
TGGAAGGCGGGGACACCGCTCCGCCTGTCGATGCGGTACTCCACGGCCACCACTCCCCTCCACCATCATTCCACTACTCGATTAGTGGAATGATGATGAGAGGAAGTGGTGGCCGTTGTCAACGGGATCCGGGAATTGGTGCTGTCGAGGCCGTCTCAGGACTGAACGGCCGAGCTCAGCTAGGGCAGGGACAGGACCTCGTCCAGCACCTCGACGTAGAGGTCCACGTGCTCGCGGCGGAAGGTCATGGGCGGTTTGATCTTCAGCACGTTGTCGTGCACTCCGTTGGGGAAGACGATGACGCCTCGCTCCTTCATGAGTTCGGTGACCATGAAGGCCTGCGCAGTGGCCGGCATCTTGGTGGTGCGGTTGCGGACCAGTTCGACGCCGAGGTGGAGCCCTTCTGCCCGCACGTCACCGATGAGCGGTTGGCGCTGCTGGAGCTCGCGCAGCGACTGGGCGAAGTACCCGCCCACGCTCACGGCGTTCTCCCTCAGCCCATCCCGCTCGACGATGTCGAGCACGGCCTCGCCGATCGCGCAGGAGACGGGGTTGCCGCCGAAGGTGTTGAAGTACTTCATGCCGGTGTCGAACGCGTCGGCGATCTCCCGAGTCGTGACCACCGCCGCGAGGGGATGCCCGTTCCCGAGCGGCTTGCCCATCGTGACGATGTCCGGGACCACCCCCTGGAGCTCGAAACCCCACCAGGGCCCGACTCTGCTTCGAGGACGAAGCCGGGTTCACCCGACGGCCGCCGAAAGGACGCACCTGGGGCCGGCGCGGCCGCACCCCGGTCGTGACCGTCAGCGGCCGCCGCTCGGGGCGCCTGTCAGTGGCCGGGCTGATCGCGATGCGGCCAGGCTCCCGCACCCGGCTGTGCCACCGCCTGCGCACTCACCCCGCGGGCAAGGGCAAGCGCCGCAGCATGGGCGAGCGCGACTTCACCGCGCTGATCGACGGCGTCCACCACCTCGTCAAGGCACCGATCGTGCTGGTGTGGGACCGGCTGAACACCCACGTCTCCCACGCCATGCGTGAACTGATCGCCGAGCGTGAATGGCTGACGGTGTTCCTGCTGCCCGCGTACTCGCCCGACCTCAATCCCGTCGAGGGGGTATGGGCGCACGTCAAGCGCAGCCTGGCCAACCTCGCCGTAGTCGCCCTGGACCGACTCGAAGCCCTCGTACGCAACCGGCTCAAGCGCCTGCAGTACCGGCCCGACACCCTCGACGGCTTCATAGCCGGCACCGGCCTGGCCCTCGACGATCCAGAGTCACCCTGACGAGCCGAAGTCAGTAAAGCGTGTTGCGAAAGTGGATCGCCTGTCAGACCTGCCTGGGATGCTCCGAGCATGGAGATGACAGTGCAGCTGACGATCGACTGCTCCGATCCGCAGAGAATGGTGACTTTCTGGGCCGAGGCCCTGGGTTACGTGCCTGAGCCTCCGCCGGGCGGGCACGCCACGTGGCGTGCTTACTGGGTGGCGATGGGGGTGCCCGAGGCAGAGTTGCCGGCCGGTGCTGGGGATATTCCGGAGTCGATCATCGATCCCGCAGGACGTGGACCGAGGGTGTGGTTCCAGCAGGTTCCGGAGTCGAAGGTCGCCAAGAACCGGTGGCACTTCGACCTGAAGGTCGGTGGGGGCCGTGACGTCCCACTGGACGTCCGCACACAGCTGGTCAAGGCTACGGTGGAACGGCTGGTCAAAGCTGGTGCCACCGTGCTGCGGATCAAGGATGAGCCGGACATGGGGTTCTACGCCGCCGCCATGCAGGACCCCGAGGGCAACGAATTCGACGTCGTCTGAGGGCCGTTGCGACGGTGCTGGTCCACTCGTTCACGGCTGCGACCCGCACAGTCGCCTCGTAGCGGACGGAGAGCTTGTCGTACCTTGTGGCCACCGCCTTGTGCCCTTTGAGTCGGTTGATCCCGCACTCGACCGCATGGCGCTCGCGGTGATCCACCGCATCGAAACGCGGCGGTCGGCCACCACGGGAGCCGAGCTTCCTGCGGTTTCGGGCCTGGTCAGCCTTGTATGGGATGGTGCAGTGGATGCCACGGCGGCGCAGGTAGGCGCGATTCCAGCTCGCCACCGACATGCCCGCCGCGATCCTCGCCCGAACGCTCGGCATCCACACCGACGTCGCCGTTGCCTGGCAACGTCTCTGCGCGGGCGACTGGACCACCTACGCCAACGAAGTCAGCCGCCGCACCGCAACGGAGAACAGATGAAGCTGCCGGTCGCAATCCACCAGGCCCGCTTGGGAGCGGACGAGTTCAGAGTCATCCGACCTGCCCAGCCTCTGAACCATGCAGTACTCATCGACCACGATCGGCACCTGGATGTCTATCTCGACCAAGACGCCGCCCGCCGAATCGCCGGATTGTGGATGCTCGCGGCACGCTCACCGCGTTCGCTGATTCACCTGCCGATGCGGGCAAACCGCCCGCCGGCCCGGGAAGTACCGTACGACGTCGGCTTCCAGCTGGACCTGGTGCTGTTGCACCATTCGCTGCAGTTCACCCCCTCCCGCTGGAAACAGGTGAGGAGTCGCCTCGGCGCCGGTCGTCCCCAGACCGTGAACTTGCCCGACACAGATTCTGTCGACAGCGCCGCAGTCGACTGGGCAGCACGTCACTACCGAGAGAACCGCGACCTGTTTCACCAGCACCTTCATGCCGAGACGCTGTTCATGACCGGCAGCGCGAAGGTGTTCCGGGAGACCGCTCGACACTTCCTCGATGTCGCCCGCAACGGACCGGGCTACGTGCCGGTCCACCCCAGCTATCCGTACTTCTGCACCGAGCTCCACTCGAACGACGGCATCCTCGGTGACGCCCGCGAGATCCACATCGAGTACTGCGACCAGTGGAACCCGTGATCGACAGCTGCCGAGCACGTGCTGGCTATGGCTGGCGAGGCAGGCATTCGGACAGTTCCAATACCCCACGTCACCATTAGTCGGCGCCGAACGCCGTCGCGAGGCCGTCGACCGGGTGACCGCCTTGCAGTTCGGGCTGACCCGGGATTGATCTCGGGGCGTGTTCGCCCGGATGTTCGGCTGGGTCGTGGTTCGGCAGGCTTCACACACCAGACAACTCGCGCGGGTGTCTCTATGTCGTCGCCGCACTCGCCGACCAAGATCAAAACTGCAGGTCGGCCCATTAAGGTCGGGGCATGACACCCTTTGCCAGCAGTGCCTTCGACTCGCTCCGCCTCGACGCCGTGCCCGACCAGGAGGCGCTGCGCCGGGTCTACGAACTCCCCAAAGACACGGCCGTGCGCAAGCAGATGACCGAACTCACCGAACAGGCCCGGCGGTTGATCGGCTGCTCATCGCTGGTCCTGGTCGCCAGCGCGGACGCCGAGGGCAACTGTGACGTCTCCCCGCGCGGCGGCCCCGCCGGGTTCGTCGCCGTCCTGGACGCACGGACGGTGGCGATACCGGACGCGACCGGCAACAAGCGTCTGGACACCCTGCAGAACGTCGTCGCCACCGGACGGGCCGGGCTGCTGTTCGTCATCCCGGGGCGCACCACGACGCTCAGGGTGAACGGCCGGGCCTGTGTCTCCACCCGCCCGGAGCTGTTGTCGCAGCTGACCGCCGTGGGCAAGCCGCCGGCCAGTGCGCTGGTGGTGGGGATCGAGGAGGTCTACCCGCACTGCCCCAAGTCGCTGCTGCGCAGCGGTGCGTGGAAGCCGGAGCAGTGGCTGCCGGCGGACGCCCAGCCGACCTCGGCCGAGGTGACGCTGGCCCAGCTGCGGATGCCGGAGCTGACGATCGCTGACATCGAGCAGGCGGAGGCGGATTCGCTGAAGTACCGGTACGAGTAACGGGCCGACCGGCGATTGCTGAACCGCCAGCCCGCCGAACCCTCAGACCAGGACGCCCCGAGATCAATCGCTGGGCATCCCGTAAGGCAGTCGGCAGCACTGTCTTCCGCCTGCTTGCTGCTGGTCGGGAAGACGTCCCCCCCCACGGCAAGGCGCCATCGCTCGATTCAGCGATGGCGCCGCACCTGTGGTGCCGGATACCGTCAGCGACACCGGCGTTGAGCTGCAGGAGTCATCTAACTCCACCTCGCGCCACACCTTTTGCCCCAGAGAACCCTCTGTGTCAGTGGTGCATGGCACCGGTGATGGAGCAGAGGGACCCGACGGTGCGCTACGTCAGCACCCGCGTCTGACCGTTCACTCAGCCTGCCCGCCGCATACCCGCTCGGCTGAACGTGGTGACGGTCCATCACATCGTCGACGGGGGTGAGGGCGCCTTCCCGTGGATCGTCATGGAGTTGGTCGACGGCGGTTCGCTCGCCGACCGTCTCGCCCGCGGACCGATGACCCCGGCGGCAGCCGCCGAGCTGGGCCGCGGAGTGCTGGACGCCCTGCGTGCCGCGCACGGCGCCGGCGTCGAGCACCGTGACGTGAAACCGGCCAACGTCCTGCTGCGCGCCGACGGCCGGCCGGTGCTCACGGACTTCGGGATCGCCGCGATCCGCGAGGCCACGACCCTGACCGCGACGGGGTCGATCATCGGAACCCCCGGCTACATGGCTCCCGAGCGGGTCTCCGGCCACCCGGGCGGGCCCGCGGCGGACCTGTGGTCCCTGGCGATGATGCTGTATGTGGCCGTAGAAGGGCGCCACCCCCTGCGCCGGGGAACCACCCTCGCCACCCTGGCCGCCGTCCTGCACGACGACGTGGACCCACCGACCAGGGCCGGCGCTCTGACGCCCCTGCTCACAGCGGTGCTGGTACGGGATCCCGCGGCACGTCCGGATGCCGGGACGGCGGCCCGGATGCTGGCAGCGGCGCAGCACGACACGGACCCGCAGGCGGCGTGTCTCAGGCTGCCGCGGACCAGGAGCCCACGTCCTACCCGCTCGCGCCACCGGCGTGGGCGCCCCCACGGCAGGCACCGGTATGGTCCGCCCCTCACCCAGGGCCCAACGACGCCCGGCAGCGGCAACCGGCGTGGTCCGCCCCGACGCACGCCCGCGGGCGCCCTCCGGGAAACCAGGAGCAACTCGCCCACGCCCTCGGACGGGAGGGGGACGCCCCTCAGAGAAGGGCACCGCGAGCCCGTCCGGGAAGAACACCAAAACGCCCTCACCGGACAGCGCCAAACCGGTCACCAACCTGCTGACCCCGCCGGAATCCGGAAGGTCGTCGAAGCCTTCGACAAGGAGACGGGGAGCAGCAACTACGGCTATCTCAGCGTCTACCCGGAGCACGCCACGGCCAAGGTGATGGTCAGTGGCAGTCAGACTCGCTACGACCCCTTCGCCTACTGGATCGATCGGGGCGTGGAGGCGAGCATCATCAAGGGCACCCTGATCGGCGGTGACAAGCCGATGCGCGCGGAGGACTTCGACTGGGACGCCGTCCCCGCCCTGCTGGCGCGGGCCGAGAAGGAGTTGAAAGTCGACAAGCCGTCAAGTCGTTACCTGTTGTTGCAGTCGGCGAACGATCGACGGGACGCGACAGAGGGCATGGCTGTGTACATCAGCAACGACTACGGCGAAGGTGGCTACCTGTTGGCCGACCCGCAGGGAAACGTGATCAGGGTCGTTTCCGGCTGATGCGAGTCGGCTGATGTGAGTCGGCTTACAGCCGAGAGTGTGAGTGCTGAGACCCGTATGTCCCGAGTAAACCCGGGCAGGAGCTTGGGGTGCGCGGGTCGATCGAGCCTGTGGAGGATTCGCGTAGGCGAAGATCGAGAGAAGGGGTTGACAGTGGTGAACGCCATGCCCGGCGGACAGCCCAGGTCCGGAGTGGCGAAGGCGATCGTGGACATGCCTCGTCAGGTCCGGGACGACCTGACCCGGAGGCTGCGCCGCAGCAAGCGGGCCTTCCGCGAGGAGGACGTCCAGGTCGTCGAACCGCCGCTGCTGAAACGCGCGGTGGGAGCCTCGGCGCTCGGGAACTGTATGGAGTGGTTCGACTTCGGGGTCTACAGCTATCTCGCCGCGACCATCGGCAAGGTCTTCTTCCCGGGCGCCTCCCCGGCCGCCCAGGTGATCTCCTCCTTCGCGACCTTCGCCGCGGCCTTCGTCGTACGCCCGCTCGGCGGTCTCGTGTTCGGACCGCTCGGTGACCGGCTCGGCCGGCAGAAGGTGCTGGCCACCACCATGATCATGATGGCGGCGGGCACGTTCGCCATCGGCCTGATCCCCAGCTACGCCACCATCGGCATCGCCGCCCCGATCCTGCTGCTCCTCGCCCGTATGGTCCAGGGCTTCTCGACGGGCGGCGAGTACGGCGGCGCCACCACCTTCGTCGCCGAGTACTCACCGGACCGCCGCCGGGGCTTCCTGTCCAGCTGGCTCGACTTCGGCACCTTCGTGGGCTACGCGCTCGGCTCGGCCCTGGTCACGCTGCTGAACCTGCTCCTCACCGACGCCGAGATGCTCTCCTGGGGCTGGCGTGTGCCGTTCCTGATCGCCGGGCCGCTCGGCGTGATCGGTCTGTACATGCGGCTGAAGCTGGAGGAGTCCCCGGCCTTCCAACAGCAGCTCGACGAGCACGAGAAGAGCCTCGCCCAGGAGTCGGCGGGCAGCGAGCTCAAGAGCATCGTCAGGAACCATTGGAAGCCGCTGCTCATCTGCATGGGCCTGGTGCTGCTCTACAACGTCACCAACTACATGGTGACCGGCTTCCTGCCGACCTACCAGACGGAGAACCTGAACCGCTCCAGCAGCTCTGCCGACGTGCTGGTGCTCATCGGCATGCTGTGGATCGTGGTGCTGATCACGTTCATCGGACGGCTCAGCGACCGGGTCGGCAGGCGCCCGGTCTACGGCTTCGCCGCGGCTGCGATGATCCTCCTCGCCGTGCCCTCCTTCATGCTGATCAAGATGCAGGGCACCTGGCCGCCGATTTTCGGCGTGCTGATCCTTTCCACCCTGCTGGCCTGCTTCGCCGCGCCGAGCGCAGCCACCCTGCCCGCGCTCTTCCCGACCGCTGTCCGGTACGCGGCCATGGGCATCGGCTTCAACTTCGCGGTCGCCGCGTTCGGCGGGACCACGCCGCTGGTCACCGAGGCGCTGATCAGCGTCACCGGGGACGACATGATGCCCGCGTACTACCTGATCCTGGCCGGTGTCATCGGCCTGGTCACCGTGCGGTTCCTGCCGGAGAGCGCCCAGGTGCCGCTCCGCGGGTCGCAGCCCATGGTCGGCTCGCAGGAGGAGCAGCGGGAACTGATCAGCACGTCCCAGGAGTTGTACCGCGTCACTCGGAAGCCGTCCGGGGACCGGGAAGAGTCGTCCTCGGGTCCGGCCCGCCGGGAGCGGTGACGCGGGCGACGACGTGACGGAGGAAGCCCGCCGCGGTCGCGCCGGCGCAGACGCGGTGGTCGAAGGTCAGGGAGAGGTGCACGACCTTGCGCACCTCCACCCTGCCGCCCACCGCCCCGGGGCGGTCGGTGACACGGCCGACGCCGAGCATCGCCGTCTGAGGGTGGTTCATGATCGGCGTGGCGCCGTCGGCGTCGAAGACCCCGTAGTTGTTCAGGGTGAACGTGCCGCCGGTGCGCAGGCCCGACGGGAGCGCGTCCCGGCGGGCCAGGTCGGTCAGGGGGCGCAACTCCTTCGCCAGGGCGTCGAGGGGGAGCCGGTCGGCGTCCCGCACGACCGGGACGACGAGACCGGTCAGCGCCGGTGACGTCGTCACCGTCTGGAACGCCTCCGCCAACGGCGACGAGCGCGTGTTCGACGAGCTCGATCGACTGCGCCTGGACCGGACCCCCAACCAACACGTCACCTTCGCCTACGGGCCCCGCTTCCGCCTCGGTGCCTACTTGGCCCGGGCCGAGATCGGGGCCGTCCTGGCGGGGCTGCGCGACACGGTGGCGGGGCTGGAGCGGACGGGGCCGGCGCGGCCGGTGTACTCCGACTTCCTCAGTGGCCTCAGTGCACTGCCGCTGGCACTGAGGGGAGAGCGAGACGAGGGGAGCGGGGGGAGCGGCAGGGGAGAGAGGCGGGAGGGAGCGTGAGACGGAAGGGAGCGTGAGAGGGGGTTCGCCCGAGTAGGCTCCGAGGCATGCGCATCTCCGTTTCCTCCGACATGGACGAACCCGTCGCCCGTTCCCTCGTCGAGCAACTGCGGGCCCGGGGCCACGAGGTGCGTGAGCACGGGGCGCTGCGGGACGGCGACGACCCGCAGTGGGCGGTGTGCTCGGAGGCCGCCGCCCGTGAGGTGACCGCCGGGACGGCGGACCAGGCGGTGGTGTGCTGCTGGACCGGAACGGGCGCGTCCATCGCCGCGAACAAGGTGCCCGGGGTACGGGCGGCGCTGTGCACGGACGCGTACACCGCGGACGGCGCCCGCCGCTGGAACGACGCCAACGTACTCGCGCTGAGCCTGCGACTGACCTCCGAGCCGCTGCTCAAGGAGATCCTGGACGCCTGGTTCGCCGCCGACGCCAGCGAGGACGCCGAGGACCGGGAGAACGTGGCCCGCGTCGGGCGGCTGGATCGCGTCCGCGCCGACTCCTGACCCATTCCCCGTCCCACGGCCTGCCGCAGGGCGCACACATCGGGGCGAACGGCGCAGAGGCGGGAGCAGGAGACCGGCGTGCGTGCGCCCTGTTACGGGGTCCCGCCGGGCACTTACAGTGTGGCGCCCAGCCCTGCGCCGTCCGTCGGCAGGGCGAAGCCCCACCCTTGTGGTCACCGGCCGCCCCGCCCGGCCGTCGCGACCTCCCGACGCGCCCCGCACACGGACGCGGCGGCCGGAGCGACGTGTCCCGAGGACCACTGGCGCGACAGGCACCACCCCCGTGAAACCGCTCGGACCCCGCAGCCGAGTGTCCGCGGTCCGAGCGCGTGTCCTTGAGCCCTTGGAGGCCGCTGTGTCCCGACCGTGCATCGCCCTCATCGCCGACCCCACCTCTTCCGAAGGCTGCCGCGAGTACCTGGCCACAGCCGTCGAACTGCTCACCGGCGCACCCCCCGTCCGTATCGACGCCCGGCACTTCGCCCCCGACGGATCCGGCCGCGCAGTCGGCGACGGCGAGCGCTTACGGCTGCGGGTCCCCGAGGAGGGGCTGGACTTCGTGCCCGACGTCGTCGTGGTCTACGAGATCCAGCCGCACCACCGCCGGGAACTCGCCGCCTTCCAGCAGCTCCTCGAACACCATCAGGCGATCACCCTCGCCACCGGCACGGACGCCTGGCGCACGGCGACCGAGAAGAATCTCACCGTGGAACGCTTCGCCCGGGACGGCGTCGCCCAGATGGAGACCGTCGTCCTGTCCCGGCCCGGCCCACGCGAGGCGGAGGCCGCCTTCGACCGGCTCGGCGGGGACACCTGGGCCCGGCCCGTGATCGGCACGGGAGGCAACGACACCTTCCACGTCACCACGCCGGACCGACTCAAGGACGCCGCGGCCTTCTACGCGGAGCGCGAGACCGACTGGCTGCTCTCCCGGGACGCGGAGAACATCCTGCCCGACGGCGCCCGTCACCAGTTCCGCGTCTTCGTCCTCGGGGGCCGGGTCATCCACGCCCGGGAGCACATCCAGCCCCGGACCGACATCCCGTGCAACACCTGCCAGGGCGCCACCGCCGTCCACATCGCCCCGAAGGACCTGCCCGCGCGCCTCACCGAACTCGCCGTCGCGGCCACCGCCTCCGTCGGCCTGCCCTTCGCGGGCGTCGACCTGGCCGTCGAGAACGGTGGGGTGGTGTTCGAGGTCAACGTCCACCCGGCCTTCGTGGACGGGAAGCTCGAACTGGAGAGGGTGGCCATGCCGTACATCCAGGCCCATCTGGACGCCCTCACCCTCGCCCGGGGCGACCGGCCCATGGTCGCGCCCCGGACGAGGGCGCCTCTCGGCCGGGGCGGCCGCCTGTCATCACGCTGAGCGATGACGCACCGGGACCGGGCGGGCGCGCCGGGCATCCCATCAGATCCGGTCGCCCTTCGGCCTGCCCCGCTGGTCCGGGATGCCGTGCGGGGTGGGCTGAAGGGCGCTGGAGGGCTGGGACGAGGTCGCGGGTCGCAGGGGGACTGGGGGGGAGCACGGACGTCGGTTCCGCGCCCGCGTGCAGCTGCTCCAGGCGGGCGGCCGGCACCGTCGTCACCGGGCGGCGGTCGGCGTGCTGGTGCTCGTACGCGCGATCAGAACCTCACCTCGACTTCGCCGCCCGTCAGCGACCGTACGCGGCTCTCCCCAGGCTGCCGATCGACAGATGGGGGAACCGCGACGGCGGCCCGTCTCACGGGACGGCCCCTCTCAGTGGGCTCCCAGGCCGCCCCCGCCGAAGGAACCGCTGCTGCCGCGGCCCCAGCGCGGCCGCTGTTTGGAGGAGCTCGGGCGGGTCTGCATGTTGGTCAGCTCGTACGGGGTGAGCGCACGGCCGTCCTTGGAGATCTGGGGGATCTCGTCGGGTTCCCGGTTCTGCTGGACCTCGTGGACGGGTCCCTCCGGGGGAAGGTGTGGCTGCTCGTCCGGCCGCGGTCGGGGCGACTCGTTGAGCTTGATGCGGTAGCCCAGCCAGAGGCCGCCGGCCAGTATGGCCACGACCGCCACCCCGACCACGAAGAGCGCGATGCTGAGCAGCCCGCTCGCTTGGGCCAGCTGCATGGTTGCGGTACTCATACCAGCCGAATACCCCTCGAAGGGGGAGTGAACCGGCCGATCCGGTTCCGTGAACGCGCGATGACCTTCTGTAGGGGGCTGCCGCACGGGTTTGACGGGCTCCGCACCGGCTACCCGCCCTTACGTGATACCGACGACATCCCAGCAGGAGCTCTTCCGGTTCCTGGAGGACCGTTTCGCATGTGCGCAGGCGTGTACCGAGTGCGCCCGCGCGTGTGCGCTGCGCGCGAGCCTCGTGGATCCGGACGGGACCGAACAGCAGGAACTCGTACGACGCAAGGGCATCATGTGCGCGGAGGTGTGTGACGCCACCTGCCGTGTGCTGTCCGAGCAGAACCATCTGGACGAGGCGGGCATCCGCGTCCAGCTGGAGTGGTGCCGGACCGTCTGCCTGGAGTCCGCACATGTCTTCGACGGACAACCGGGTGCCGAGGAGAGCGCGGAGGCGTGCCGCGCCTGTGCGAAGGCCTGCACGGAGTTCATCGCCACCCTGGTCTGACCGCTTCACCGCGACGCCCGGCACCCGGACCGCCGGGGCGCCACGGCAACTGTCGGCGAGGCGCCTTGCCACCAGCCGACATCCGTGGCTGCTGCTGCCAGGCCACCGGTACGCCCGGGCGCCCACCGTCCGCGCACTTCGGCGCGGGCCGTTGGCCTTCGCGAGGCCGCGCGACCGCTTTGGCCGCGGCCGGCCGGCAGACCCCGACGTGTCGACAGGCCCGGGCCGGTGTTCCGTGGCCGCTGCGAGGCTGGGCGGGTCAGTGGGCCTCCGCCGAGCCGGTGCCCGACCGTCCCGGCGCCCCGACCGTCCGGCACGGCAGCCGCCACCGGGACACCCGCGCGCCGCAGGGCCGCTTTGAGCCTGATCGCCTGCTTGCGATCGGCCGCTGGGGGTGGGCCCCGAAGCGTCGACAGGCCCGCGAAACCGTGATCCGCGGTGCCCTCCGCGCTGAGCGGCTCATCGCCGTGCTCAGCCGAGCGGGTGCCCGACCGTGACGTTCCAGCGGCCCGATCTGCCGCTGAGCTCGACGGCTGTCAGGGGTGGGACGTCTGTGCGCCACAGGGCCTGGTCCGGTGCGCCGAGGGTGCGGACGATCGCGGCGCGGGACACCTCCGGCTCGACGACGGCGACGGTCCGGCCCGATCTGTCGGCGGCCGTTTCCAGCCAGGCGGCCACTCGGTCGCACAGGGCTCGCACCGACTCCCCGCCGTGCGGGGCGGAGCCGGGATCCGCCAGCCACTCGGCAAGAGCCGCGGGTTCGGTCGCGCTCACCTCCGCCAGCGTCGCCCCGCGCCAGCGGCCCGCGTCCAGTCCCGCGAGTTCCGGCACGGCCACGGCGTCGAGTCCCAGTGCCTCGGCCGTCTCGCGGCACCGCACGGTGGGGGAGGACCAAGCCGCCTCCCAGGCAGGCAGGGTGCCCGCGACGGCCCGGGCCCGGCGCAGGCCTGCCGGGTCGAGGGGGCAGCCGTCGTCGAAGCGGGCCTCCCGCAGCGCCACGCTGATCGCCGGTGAGATCAACATCACTCGGCTTGTCATGCCCACTCCGCCACGCTCGTCACTCCCGCCCTCAACGCCCCTACCAGTACAGTGACTTGACGGGTGACCAGGCCCGTCCGGGCGCACGCGGCTGAGCACGCGCCCTTGGCCGATTCCCTGCGTCGCGGTACGGTCACGTCGAAATCGACGACGGTACGTGGAAGCCGGTGGGATTCCGGCACGGTCGCGCCACTGTATGCCGGGCACGCACTTCGGTGCGGGCCGGGTGAGTCAGACCCGCGTCCGTCGTCATGTGCACCACCGATACGGGACGCGAGTTCCCCAGGGAGGTCCTGCCATGGCGCAGTCCGCCGTCCAGCCGAGCGCTGCCCCCACTGCCGTACCCGAGAAGCTGCCGATCGGCGCGATCGTCCCCTGGGCGGTCTTCTTCGGCATCCTGATGTTGGTCCTGCTCTACTTCGTCGGCGCCGAACAGGGTGCCACCTCCGTGATGTCCGGCGAGGACGTCCACGAGTGGGTGCACGACGCGCGCCACCTGCTCGGTTTCCCCTGCCACTGACAGCCGGGGAAGGACGTACCCGCCCATGAACTCCACCACCGTCCGCACCCTCCTGGTGCGGGGCATGCTCGCGGGACTCGCCGCGGGCCTGCTCGCCCTCGTCGTCGCCTACTTCCTGGGCGAGTCGCGGGTCGACGCCGCCATCGCCTTCGAGGAGGCGCACGCCCACCACCACGCGGGAGGCGCCGAACCCGTCAGCCGTACGATGCAGTCCACCGCGGGCCTGTCCACCGGTGTCCTCGTCTACGGCGTCGCGTTCGGCGGCATCGCCGCCCTCGCGTACTGCTTCGCCCTCGGCCGGATCGGCCGCTTCGGGCCGCGCGCGAGGGCGCTGCTCCTGGCGACGGCCGGTCTGGTCGCCGTGTACGTCGTGCCGTTCCTGAAGTACCCCGCCAACCCGCCCGCCGTCGGCGACCCCGACACGATCGGACAACGCACGACCCTCTATTTCCTGATGGTGGTGCTGAGCGTCCTGCTCGCCGTCGCCACCGTCATCCTGGGCCGGCGCCTCGCGCCACGCCTGGGCAACTGGAACGCGACCCTCGTCGCGGGCGCGTTCTTCGTCCTGGCCGTCGGGCTGGCGTACGCCTTCCTGCCGTCCTTCAACGAGGTCCCCGAGCACTTCCCGGCCACCCTGCTGTGGCAGTTCCGCCTGGCGGCACTCGCCGTGCAGGCCACCCTGTGGACCACCTTCGGGCTGGTCTTCGGGCTGCTCGCGGAACGCGTGCTCGCGCCACGGACCGCGGCGCAGGAGGTCGCCGCCGCACGGCCGACTCCCGTGGCCTCGTGACCGGTTCCCGGTAGGAGAGGCCCTCGGCACGCGTGCCGAGGGCCTCTTCACATCCCCATTTCGCGTCTCCCCGCCATTCCCAATTATTGGAACACGTTCTACCGTGTGGGCCGTCAGGACCGGCCCAGGGGAGCCAGGAGGCGCCGTGCATCTCGACCACACGCCCGAGCAGCAGCGGCTGCGCAGCGAACTGCGTGTCTACTTCGCCGAGTTGGTGCCCGACAACGCCTCCACCCGGCACGCCGACCCGGTCGCCCAGAAACGCTTCTACCGCGAGACGATCCGACGGCTCGGCACGGACGGCTGGCTCGGCGTCGGCTGGCCCACGGAGTACGGCGGGCGCGGCCTGACCGCGATGGAACAGTTCATCTTCTTCGACGAGGCCGCCCAGGCGGGTGTCCCGCTGCCCCTGATGGCGCTCAACACCGTCGGCCCCACGATCATGCGGTACGGCACGGAGGAGCAGAAGGCGTACTTCCTGCCGAGGATCCTCTCCGGCGAGATCGACTTCGCCATCGGCTACAGCGAGCCCGGCGCGGGCACCGACCTGGCGTCCCTCAAGACCCGCGCGGTGCGCGACGGCGACCAGTACGTCGTCAACGGCCAGAAGATCTGGACCACCAACGGCGACACTGCCGACTGGGTGTGGCTCGCCGTCCGCACCGACCCCGAGGCCCCGCCCCACAAGGGCATCACCATGCTCCTCGTCCCGACCACCGACCCCGGCTACTCCTGCACCCTCATCAACACCCTCGCCGGTCACGACACCACGGCCAGCTACTACGAGGACATCCGCGTCCCCGTCTCCCGCCGCGTCGGCGCCGAGAACCAGGGCTGGCGACTGATCACCAATCAGCTCAACCACGAGCGTGTCACCCTCGCCGCCCACGGCACCATGGCCATCCGCGCCCTGCACGACGTGCAGCGCTGGGCCATGGAGACCAAGCTCGCCGACGGCCGCCGTGTTGTCGACCTGCCCTGGGTGCGCCGCCTCCTCGCCCGCACCCACTCCCGGCTCGACGCCCTCAAGCTCCTCAACTGGCAGATGGTGACCGCGGTCCAGAACGGCACCCTCACCCCGCAGGACGCCTCCGCCGTCAAGGTCTACGGCTCCGAGGCACGCCGGGACGCCTACGCGGCACTCCTGGAGATCGTCGCCGCCCCGGGCGCGCTGCGGGAAGGCTCGGCGGGCGCGGTGCTCCGCGGCGAACTGGAGCGCGGCTACCGCTCGGCGGTGATCTTCACCTTCGGCGGCGGCAACAACGAGATCCAGCGCGAGATCATCTCGTGGATCGGTCTGGGGATGCCGAGGGTACGGCGTTAGTTTGATGTGACGAGGCTTTTTAGTTGGCACAAAAGCGGGACAGTTGGCACCGTAGCGAGGTGCGGACCGGAGGGTAGCGGACCTGGCTTGCAGACTGCCTGAGGCGGCTGACCTGATGCTTCCTCAGGGCTGGTGAGGTTCGGGCGTGCTGCGCGTTCGTGTCATCTACTAGATGATCGTGCGTACTGAGACACGGAGGCGCAGATTCTGGTCGCAGGGAGTCCCGAGTCGTGTCTAATCTCAGGCGTCCGCGCCAGCGGAACTGCTCGCTGCTTCGTCCCCCAGGAGGGTGAAGCCTGACGTGATCCTCACGCTAAGGTCAGCCCCGGATCAGGATGTCGTCAATGTGGACCTGGAGGCTGGCCCCACGGTCGCAGGCGCTCGCCAGATGCGCCGCGTAGACGTCGAGACGTCTACGGAGATGGAGCCGGGCACCGCGCAAGTCGTCTCCCTGGAGAACGGAGAGTTCCCTGGTGAGTAAGGTGACGTCACCGCCGTTGCGCTCGGATTCACGGATGACGGGGCTGTGGACAGGTTCGCCCTGAGTAGCTCCGCTCCATGCGAGGGCGGCCCCAATCTCAGGGTCGCCCTGCTCATGAAGTCTGCGGAGGCGAGGGATGCCGGCAGTCAGAAGGTGCCACTCTTCACTCGCCATGCGCCACTCGGCCAGGCGCTGGCGGCGGTTCGCGTAGTTGATCCTGTTTTGGGTGACGTCGAGGTGATCTGCGATTTGGTCGACTCGTCGGTCGAACTCAGACCACAGGTTAATAGGATCGAAGCGCTTGGCGAGGCTGAATATGAGCTTGGCGGCCATCTTCGGAGTCAGGTCGAGGACCTCGGCGCATCGGGGCCAGGAGGCGCCGGTGATGAGTCTCACGAGCCGGATAGAGGCGGCGCGGCGCAGCGCGCGCACCCTGGGGCGTTGGTCTTCTGGCATGTGATCGAGGAAGCCATCGAAGTAGGTGTCGAACCAAGGTTTCGGTAGGTAGGCCGGGACCTCCTCGACCGAAAACCGGTGCTTGCGGGCCGGTGTTCGCGGGCTGCGGTGCCCGTGAGTGCCGTAGCTCTTGGTGGCCAGGGCCTGGGCGAAACGAGGGGAGATGTTGAGCGACCGGGCGATCTGGCCGTAGAACATCGGGGCATGGGACCGGACGGTTTGGACCAACGGCCGGACCTGTTCGCGGAGGGATGTCTGGTCGTGCCCGCCGAGCAGAGTGTCGGCCGCCAGCAGCAGCGCTGCTCGTTGCGTGGTGCCCGCGGGGGCCGCACGGGTACCGGAGCGCCGCGAGGGTAGGCCCGTGACTTGGCTGGCCTGGATCAGTTCGGTGATCGGTGCCGCGTGCTCGTCGAGACGTGCCTGCAGGGAGCGAGAGGGGATGAGATCGGCAGCGGTCGGCCAGCTGAGAGTGATCAAGTGTGCGGCAAGGAGCAGGTCTTCGAAGTACGAGTTGCCGTCTGGCTCTTGTTGGTCTCCGAAGAGGCGCCGGTCGATGCGGTGTTGGAGGGCGAGCAGCCGGTCGAGGTCGGAGGCCATCAGGCCAGGCGGTGAGCCTGAGACATGGCCGAGGCGGTCCAGCCGGGTGCCGCAGCGGCGATTTCCTCGGGCCTCGGGTTCCGCGTCCTCGGTGCGATTGCGGCATTGCAATGCGTGCAGTCGCGTGCCGGGGCTGGTGACTAGGTTGAAGCGTCCCGAGCTGGAGGTGTTGAGCTGCCGTCGGCAGCCTGGGCAGGCCGATTCCAGCAGACGGTGGTGCTGAGGGCAGGCGAAGACCACGGGTAGATGCCACTGCAGTTTCCAGGGTCCGCCCCATGCCTGTTGGATCGCGCTCCCGTTGCCGCGCAGGCATGGGGGGAAATAGCGCGGTGAGAACTCCATGGCCCAGCGAGCGCTGAGCGTGGTGGTCGTACGGTGCGGGGTGTGATACGCGGTCCGTAGGGGCGAGTAATGAGGTTGGAACCGTCTCAATGTCAGCGCGCTGACTTCGGCGAGGTCCAGCCCCGTGGCCAGGGCGAAGTTCTGGGCCATAGCGCCTGGGAGATCCTGCAGGAGCAAGGTTGGAATGCGGGCGTTGTGTACTGAGTGTTCAATAAGACCGCATCGGACCGCGAGCCAACGGGGAGGGATCTCGAGTCGGCTGGAGAGCCGTAGCAGGAAGCCAGGCAGAGATTCTTCCGGCAACGGGGCCAGGCTCCGTGCCAAGGGACGGAAGGTCACAGAGATGCTCCCGTGAGTGCTCGGGCGACGGGACCGAGCATCCGGCCCGCCTCGTTGGTACCGGCGGGAGTGGAAAGGGTGGTTGCGATCGCAGCAGTGTCAGTGCGCTGGTCGCAGGCGGTAGCGAGGACGGCGGAGTACGTTTCGAGGCGGCGCAGGAGCTCGCGTTTGCCGCCCTTGCGGTTGGCTGGAGTACGGAGCTGGTTGATCGACGCGACCAGGCGCTGGGTGCTGCAGCCCGACGCCCTCAGGGCGCCGAGCATGGGGCTGTGAAGGTGATCGCCCTGAGTGATCTGCGCCAGTCGCTCGGTGCTCTGGCCCACCTGAGCGCGACCGCGAATCCCGACAGGCTGCAGCAGCGTATTGAGGACCAGCAGACCCAGCGGCACCAGCTCATGGCGGAACAGGCCAAGCTGCGGGAGCGCCTGCGGGCGGTGCGAGAAGTCGAGTGGTACGAGCACCCTGAGATCGCGCCGGGATATCGTGGCCGGCTCGACGAGATTGTGCAGGCAGTCGAGCGCGGCACAGTGAATACCAGTGGTTGCCGTCCCTGCCCGCGCAGCCGGAGCCGCTGCCGCCTTTGACCACGGATGAGGCTCAGCGATTGTGGCTGTTGGTTACCATGCACGGTCCGGGAATCCTCGACGCGCACATCCATCATTGCCCCGATCCCGCCACCCTGCCGAACCCCACAGATGTCGCCGCCCGCATCAGGGAACTGGAAGCGGCCGAGGAAGCTCTCGGGCCGGAGCCCTTCACGCCACTGGCCCAGACGCTGGCCGACCACGGCGACGCGGAACTCACGGTGCTGGAAACGCTGCTCGACCAAGCCCAACAGGCCCTGCAGAGTGTGGGCCTGTCTGCGGATCCTGCGTCATGGCACGAAGAGATGTGGTCCACTCGTGCACTTCAAGACGGCATCGCACGCCGATGGCAGCAAATGTGGGACAGCGTCCGAAACGCCTCACGGCGTGCCCAGCAGACCCAGCAGGAGATAGCGGCCGCCGCCTTCCTCGAGGTGGAAATACCGCAGCTTTCCGAAAGCGAGGAGAAAGAGCTCCTGATCAGCGGCCGCAACGTGGAGCAGTACGTCCTGCAAGGCGGGCAGTTGAACAAGCGCTGGCCACGGCCGGCCGTTCTCAAACAAGCCCGTGTCCTGCTGGAACAGTGCCGTGTCGAAGGCACGGCTCCCGACGGCCGAGAGCGGATCGCCGCGGTGGTTCGCCATCTGGAAATGCGCGCCCATGCCCGTACCCGGCACGGCCGATGGGCAGGCGTCGGATCGACCGTCGGACAGGACACGGCCGAGTTGCTGGTATCCGAACTCCTGGACAGAGCAGCTGCCTTGCAGGCCGTCGACACGTGTGTTGAGGTCATCCGCCAAGTCCACGCAACCCTGCTGGCCAGCGGCATCCCGGCATCGGTCACCACCCCTGACCAATGGCAGGACATTCGCCACGCCACGGCACGGGCCCGGCAGCTGCTGCAGGTCAGGACGGCAGGCCGACAGCTCGACGAGCTCCTCGCCAGCCTTCCCCAGCCACAATCACACAGTGTCGAGGAGCTCCAGCACGCGGCTGATGCGGCAGCTGCCCGCGACGCGCAGGCCTACGCACTGGCCGTGGAGGCACTGGCAGCGGCGTACCAGCGCGAGGCGGACCGGCGCGAGAC
This sequence comes from Streptomyces sp. NPDC043427, assembly GCF_056436655.1. Taxonomy (NCBI): domain Bacteria; kingdom Bacillati; phylum Actinomycetota; class Actinomycetes; order Kitasatosporales; family Streptomycetaceae; genus Streptomyces; species Streptomyces sp. NPDC043427. Next base: position 18,665 of record NZ_JBWKCC010000040.1, read on the forward strand.
CGGCAAACTCTTCCAGCGCCTGAGCGAAGCCCACCCCGAGCTGGCACAGGCATTCGCTGCGGATCCCCACACGGCGCACTGGCGCGCCCGATTCACCGCCTTGCCCCAGGCCTGGGCATGGCGGCAGGCACAGGATTTCCTTGACACCTATCTGTTTCCTGGACGTGAAGAGCAGGTGGAGGGGGAGCTGGCCCAGGTCGAAGCCCGGCTCGATGATCTGGTGGAACAACTCGTCTGTGACCGTGCGGCCTTCCACTGCATTAGCCGTATGACCACGAAGCACAAGCAAGCCCTGGCCGCCTACGCCAGCGCCATCGCCAACGCCGGCCAGGGGACAACCGAGTACGGCAAACGCCATCAACGCCACGCACGCTCAGCCATGCAAACAGCCCAGGGCGCGGTACCCGCGTGGATCATGCCGCTGAGGCAGGTAGCCGAAACGATCAGCCCGGAACCGGACTCCTTCGACGTCGTGATCGTCGACGAAGCAAGCCAGGTCGGTCTGAACGGACTGCTGCTGCTCTGGCTCGCCCCGCGGATCATCGTCGTCGGAGACGACCGCCAGTGCGCGCCCTACTACACCGGCAGCAAGCACGACCGGATCACCCAGATCTTCGACGAACGCATGGCCGCGCTCGAACCCTGGCAGCGCGAAGGCTTCGACCCCAAGTCCAACCTGTATGAACTGCTGTTATCTCGCTTCACCGAGGTGATCCGCCTCACCGAGCACTTCCGCTGCATGCCCGAGATCATCAAGTGGTCCTCGATGCAGTTCTATCCCGACAACCAGCTCGTCCTGCTGCGTCAGCACGGCTCGGACCGGCTTCCCCCGCTGAAAGTGGTCCACGTGTCCGAGGGTCACTGCGAGGGACGCAGGGACAAGCTGATCAACCGGCCAGAAGCAGAAGCTGTCGTCGACCAGCTCCACCGCCTCACTCAGGACCCCGCCTACGCCGACCGCAGCATGGGCGTCATCATCCTGCGCCAAGGCGCCCAGACCCGGCTCGTACAAGATCTCGTTGACCAGCGCATCGACATGCCTGCCCGAGAACGCCACAACATCCGGATCGGCACCCCCGAAGAATTCCAAGGTGACCAACGCGATGTCATCCTGCTGTCGATGGTCATCGACGGGGCCAACGTCATCGCCGCGACCGGCCGCCACCACGAACGACGCTTCAACGTGGCCGCCAGCCGGGCCCGCGACCAGATGTGGCTCTTCCACTCCATGACCGCCGACCAGCTCAGCAGCAAAGACCTGCGACACTCCCTGCTCACCTACATGCAAAGCCCGCCCCCGCCCTACACCCACGCCCACCAGCCGACCAACGTCAGCGCAGACCAACGCTGCAAACCCTTCGACTCGCTCTTCGAACAGCGAGTCTTACTGCACATCAAGGGACGCGGCTACGACGTGGTGCCGCAGTGGGAAGTCAACGGCAAAAAGATCGACCTCGTCGTCACCGGAGACCACGGGCGCCTCGCTGTCGAATGCGACGGAAGCCCCTACCACTCCACCAGGCAGCAGATTCACGACGACGCCGAGCGAGAACGCGAACTGCGCCGCGCCGGCTGGACATTCTGGCGCATACGCAGCAGCGCATTCGCGCTCTCACCGGAAGAGGCCCTGGCCCCTTTGTGGAAACGCCTGACCGACCTGGGCATCCACCCGCGCACCACGCCAGCCGCATTCTCGGATGACACCGAACCTCATGCGGCATGGACACCGGCCGGACTGGCCGAGGGCGAGCCCGACGACGAAGACCTGGACCCCTACGACGGCGAGCTCGACGACGACAGTGAGGCAGCCTGATATGGAGAACCGCCCGGACGTCGTCCTGATGGACCTGCGGATGCCGGGTACCGACGGCGCCACCGCCACGGCGCGCATCCGCCAGGAGCACCCCGGCATTCGCGTGCTCGTGCTGACCACCTACGAAGGTGACGCCGACATCCTGCCCGCGATCGAAGCCGGCGCCACCGGGTACCTGCTCAAGGACACCCCGATCGGTACCCTGACTGACGCGATCCGGGCGGCCGCCCGCGGCGAAACCGTCCTCGCCCCCCCGGTGGCCGCCCGCTTGGTGACCCACGTGCCGGCGCCAACCGGGGAGCAGTTGACCCCCCGCGAGGTGCAGGTACTCGGCCTCGTCGCGCGCGGTCTGTCCAACAGCGAGATCGGACGAGAGCTGTACATCAGCGAAGCGACGGTCAAGACGCACCTGCTGCGAGCATTCGTCAAGCTGGGCGTCAACGACCGCACCGCAGCCGTCACCGTCGCCCTCTCCCGCGGCATCCTCGCCTCACCGCACCAGTGAGCCATGCTCCGACCTCGCTGGGGCATCTATATGGCACTCCCTGCCCAGACCCTCGCCGACGGCACCGCAGCAGCATCATCTGTTGGCGACGACTGAAGGCACTCACACTTTGTTAGGAGTTCTTACTGCGTGTTGCACAAGGCTCTGAGCTGGGCATCTCCGTTGTATGCCGGGGTTTTACGTGCTGAGCAGCTGCTGTCGCTGCCAGGCGCCGAGATGGCGGATCGGGTCGTGGTCCTCTTGGGCCGCGTCCATGGCGACCACGGCCTCCGTGAGCGGCCGTAGGGACTCCGGCAGATCGGCCGGGCGGTGGAAGGCGAAGCTGGTGGGGAGCGCCCAGCGGGTGGCGGTGACCAGTCGGGCGCCTTTGTGGATCATCGTCGTCGCCAGACCGAAGGACTCGGTGAAGCGCTGATCGCCGCCGCTCTCGCGGGCGATCAGCGCGACGCGCGGCGGTGCGGGCCAGAGCTGAGCGCCAGGCACGCCGTCCGCGTGCAGCGGGAGCGTGCCGAGGAGAAGGTCCTCCGGTCTGGGGCTGGAGTGCCCGATCGAGCACACGTGTCCGGCGGGCGACCACGACATCATCGTGCTGCGCGTGCTCGCCGTGAGGGCCGACGAGGACGGCAGCTCGGTGGTCTGGCATCGTCGGCCGATCAAGTCGCTGACCGGGTGACCGCACGGCTTTGCGCCGGCTGGGTCACCCGCACTGGTCGGCGCATGACAGCCCGTCGACTCCAGGGCTGTTGAGTCCGGCACCGCTGATGAAGAAGAGTGTGTCGCCCAGCAGGGAAGAGTCTGCGGTCCGGCCAGTACTCCTGGCCGGACCGCAGAGGCCGCAGAAGCGTCATGGCCCAAGTCGCCGTTCTTGACGGCGGCTCCGACCGGCTCTGGTCAGAACGGGTACCGCTCGATCTTCGCCTGCGCGGTCACCCACTGCACCTCGGTGAAGGTGTCGAGGTTGGCTCCGCCGCCGAGGCGACCGCCGGCCGCGGACGCCTTGGCGCCGCCGAAGGGTGCCACGGCCTCGTCGTCCACGGTCTGGTCGTTGATGTGGACGGCGCCGGACTCGATGCGTTCGGCGAGTTCCAACGCGCCGAACACGTCCTCGGTGAGGATGGCGACCGACAGGCCGTACTCGGAGCGGTTGATCAGCTCGATGGCCTCCTCGACGGTTTCGTAGACGGAGACGGGGGCGACCGGGCCGAAGACCTCGTCGGTGTACGCGGGCGCGTCGTGAGGAACGTCGGCCAGGACGGTGGGCCGGTAGAACAGCCCGTCGTAGGTTCCGCCCGCAGCCAGACGCGCACCCTGGGACACGCTGCGGGTGACGATGTCGTGGACCCTGTCACGCTGGCGCTCGTCGATGATCGGGCCGAGCACGTTCTGAGGATCGGTCGGGTCGCCGACAGTGATGGCCCCGGCCTTCTCCGCGAGTTTGGCCACGTACTGCTCGGCGACGGAGGTGTGCACCAGGTGACGCCCCGTGGTCATGCAGATCTGTCCCTGGTGCAGGAAGGATCCCCAGGCTCCAGCCGACGCGGCCGCGTCGAGGTCGGCGTCGGGGAGTACGAGGAGGGCGTTGTTCCCGCCGAGTTCCAGGTGCACCTTCTTCAGCAGGGGCCCGGCGGCGGCACCGATCGCGCGGCCTGCGGCCGTCGAGCCGGTGAAGGATATGCAGGGCACGCCGGGATGGGTCACCAGCGTCTCACCGACATCGGCGCCGCCTGGCAGTACGTGCAGGAGCCCTTCGGGTAGCCCTGCCTCGGCCAGGAGTTGGGCGAGAGCCAGTCCTCCCGAGACCGGGGTGCGCGGGTCGGGCTTGAGGATGACGGCGTTGCCCAGGGCGAGCGCGGGTGCCACCGATCGGATGGAGAGGATGGCGGGAAAGTTGAAGGGCGATATGACCCCGACCACCCCGAGGGCGACCCGGCGGGCGAGCGACATCCGTGGCCGTGTACTGCGGAGCAGCTCGCCGTAGGGCTCCGCGGCGAGGGCGGCGGCCTGGAAGAGCTCGGAGACCACCAGACCTGTCTCGAAGGCGGCCTTGCCCGTTCCCGACCCGGCCTCGGGAACGAGCCAGCGCACCAGACGGTCGGGGTCGCTCTCCAGGGCGAACGCCGCCCTGCGGAACACCTCCGCCCGCTGGTCGTAGGGCAACCGGGCCCAGTCCCGCTGGGCCTTCGCTGCGCGTTCGACGGCTCGGTCGACGTCGGCGGGAGAGGCGGCGCCGACGGTGGTGAGCGGCCTGCCGGTGGCCGGTGCCGTCACTTCGAGGGTCCCGCCGTGGCCCTGGATCCAGGTGCCGTCGAAGATCCTTCCGTTCCATGGCAGGCGGTCGGGGGCTGACGAGGTTTCAATTGTCGTGGTCAAGGTGGTCTCCGGGGTCGGTGGGCGGCTCAAGAGGGGCGGCTCAGTGCCTGTCGCTGAGGGCGGACACGCTCTGGTCGAGGACGGCCTGGTCGGCCCAGCTGCCGTGGAAGCCGAACGGCACCCGCACGGGCAGCCGGACCTGGGCCAGCGGCTCCGCGACGAGGTCGGAGGCGTCGTGGATCAGCAACTCGCTCAGACCCGTCTCGGGGTTCCACCACAGGGTCAGCAGATAGCCGTCGTTCTCACTGCCCGGGTGGGCACGGGGGACGAACACCGGCTCGCTGGGGCTGGTGAGCGGGTGCGGTCCCTCGACGACGGTCGTGGAGTCCTTGAGGTAGTCGTGTACGGCCAGGCCGTCGGTCATGGTCTCCGGCGCCAGGTCGCGGGTGGTGACGAAGTAGCCGTAGCGGTGCCGGCGGCCGACGTAAGCGTCGTTGATCTTCGGGAATTCGCCGGCGACGCCGGAGACGCGTCGGTCACTGACCTTTCCGGTCGTCGTGTCGATCCGCCACTGCCATGAGTAGCCCGGGGGGAACCACTCGTGGGAGCCGAGAGGGGTGAGCGCGTCTGCGGGGCTGCCGATGCGGGAGATCCGGTGCATGTCGATGACGACCTCGTCACCGATCTCGTAGGCGTTGTAGAAGTGTGTGGGCGCGAACATGCCGCCGGCCTCGTACCACTTCACCTCGTGGGTACGACGGTCCATGAGCACGATCTGGGTGCCGTGCGGCAGCACCGACTCGTCCCAGACCACGCCGGGGCGGCCCTGAGCGATCAGGTCGAGACGGAACAGGTTGGGCGCGACGAAGAAGATCGCGTAGTTCTCGCTCACGACGAAGTCGTGCATGAGTGCCGGGATGCCGATGTCGATGGTGTGGGAGTCGATGACCTGTCCGGTCCGGACATCGGCGCGGTACCAGGTGATGACGGGGCTGGTGGCGGCGAAGAACAGCAGGTCGCCGGTGGCCGGGTCGGTCTTGTAGTGAGCGGTGCACAGGACGTCGATGCCCCCGTGGAAGTCGTAGGCGCCGTATGTCTCCAGCGTCTGCGGGTGCATCGCCGTCGGCAGACCGCCCTCGAAGTAGACGAGCAGGTGGTCGTCGAAGATACCCACATTGGTGTTGGCCACGTTCTTCGCGGGCGGGGCGCCCTTGGGCAGTCGCCCGGGCGTGCCGCCGTTGACGAAGCCGCTGTAGACGGCCTCGCCTTGCTCGACCTCGAACTTCATCGAGTCCGTCGCCACCCAGCCGGTACGGAAGGCCGCTTTGCCGTCCCGCAGGTAGAGCGCGGCCACCATCCCGTCGCCCTCCCACCAGTGGTAGCGGTCCAGGTTGCGGGGCTGGAGACGGGGGTTGGAGGAGATGCGGAACAGCGCGCCCGCGAGATCGTCCGGGATGGTGCCCTTCACGGGCAGGTCGTAGCCGTGGCTCTCCTCCGCCCACGGGGAGAAGGGGCCGTGCAGCCACTTGTTCTCCGTCGGCCAGTTCTGGGTGGGGCCGGCAGGCTGAGCCTGCGGCACAACGGACATCGGTGTGGTCGCGACCACGGGGACGGACGGGGTGCTCATGAAGTCCCTTTCATGAAGTCCCCCTCGGCGGGGAACAGCCTCTGCGCCGGGGCTCTTCGGCTCATGGGCCGCTCCGCTGCCCGGTGGACACCACTTCGTGCCCGGCCCGGTCATCCTCGGATGTCGTCCTGCGCGTGTCTTCGGCGCCGTACGACAGATTCGCGCCCCGGCTTTGTCGTCGCGGAGCAGTCGGGGCCTGCGGTCAGGGGGTGATGACCCGGCTGATCTCGAGCGCCAGGAGCAACGGCAGATGGTCCTGCGGCAGGGGTTGGCCCATCAGCTCCTCGGCCCGCTTGACCCGGTAGGCGACGGTGGTGGGCGCCACGAAGAGGTCCTCGGCGGCCAGGCTGCGGCTCCGCCCGTGCGCCAGGTACAGACGCAGCGTCTCCCGGATCGCGGCAACCTTCGGGTCGGGGACGGCCAGCGGTCCCAGGACATCGCGCATATAGCGCTCGGCGTGCTCCGCGTTGGCGGTCAGCAGGGACAGCACAGCGATGTCGGCGTAGGCGTATGTGCCCGGGTTGTCGAGTGCCTGTGCCACCCGCTGGGTCTCCCGGGCCGCCAGGTGGCTGGCCCGGAAACCCTGGTTGCCCCTGGCCGACGGCCCCAGCGCCGTGTAGACACCGCCGGCGCAGCGTGCTGTCGGCGCCGTACCTTCGCGGATCAAGACGGCGAGATCCGTCGACGGTTGCCCGGGCCAGCTCAGCCATACCCATACCTCGGACGTGCCGGTAGGCAGGACGAGGGAGCGTACGGCCCGTGACGCGCCGACTAGATCGGTGGCGAGCCGGTGCAGCGGCGCGGACGAGACCTGCGCCTCCTCCCCGTCGGCCGTCCACAGGATGGCGGCCATATGGTGGTGGCCGAGGTCGAGGCCCAGGGTGTTCTCCACGGCGGTGGGGTCGGCGGGTCGGCCCGCGAGCAGGTCCTCCACGAGCTTGCGGCGGGCCGCCGTGCGACTGCCCGCCCAGTGCTCCCGCACCGCCGCGTACTGCGTGGTGAACGCCGTGGTCAGTTCTTCCACGTAGGCGAAGGACAGGCGTGCGACGCGCTCGCTCTCGTCGGGCCGGCGGTCGGCTTCGACGAGGAGCCGCAGAGCGGCGAGCAGACGTTCGTAGGTGTGCACGTGGGACGTCCACACGGCCCGCAGGATCCGGTCCAGCGATACGCCCCGGTGCACGAGATCACGGTTGCCGTCGACCGCCTCGGGCGGGACGGCGATGAGGCCTGGGGGGGTGTCGTGGAGCAGCCCCCGCAGGATCGCGATGCAGCACGCCTCCACCGACCGGCGTGCCGTCCGCAGCCCCACCGGTCCGTCGGCGATCTCGGGAGACTGACGGACGCACTTCTCGGCGGCCCCGGCGGCCGTCTCCACCGCCCAGGCCATGGGCCCGGGGCCCAGGTCGGCTTCGGCCTCGGCGACGGTCGCGGGGGAGGAGGCCGGTGCCGGGCCGGCCCTGTTGCCGTCCGGCCGCAATCCCAGCAGCCACTCACCCGCGCTCGTCATGACGGCCACCTCGCTCGCCTCGCTCATCCGCAGTCCATCATCCTCTGGCCACGGCACCCCGCGAGATCCTGCTGGTCATCCGTGTGCGGCCGGGTCGGGTCCGAGCGGGGCGCGGTCGAACAAGGGGGCCAGCAGCTCGCGTGCCCGTTCCGGGGTGATGACGTCCGCCGGGTCCATCTTCTCGATGCGGCGGCTGCCGGTGTCCTCGTAGATGTGCTCGCCGATCAGGCGGCAGTCCGCGTCGTACGGCCAGAACGACGCCATGTAGTGGGTGAGTTGATAGTAGGCGTCCGGGTCGTCGATGTCCTCGCCCTGCTCGGCCAGGACACGGCCGGGGAGGTGGTGGCCGAAGAAGGACTCGATGGCCAGGCCCCAGTCCGCTACGGCCACGTGGTCGGTGATCGGCCCGAAGACGTTGGCGCGCGCGTCGGTGATGCCCGCGTAGAACGCGCCGATCTCGGCCCTGCCGCGTAGATGGAGCGATGTGCCCTTCTCGTTGATGCGGTAGACGGGCTCGTCGACGATCATGTCCGGCTGGAGGATCTCCCGCCAGCGCCCGGAGACCTCCAGCAGCGCGTGCCTGCGGAAGTTCAGCAGGATCGCCCTGTGCCGCGGGTTCTCAGTGACCGCGAGGAGAGCGTCGGGCTCCTTGACGACGTCGCGTACGTCGAAAACGTTCATGCCAGTGCCTTTCGAGCCGAGTGGTTCAGGGGCGGATCTGCATGGGGTCGCTGGTGTCGACGCCGCCGTCGATGACGTGGACGGCGCCGGTGATGTACGGCGCCTCGTCGCTCAGCAGGAAGGCGACCAGGGCGGCGACCTCGTCGGTCGTGCCCATGCGCCCGAGCGGGCTGTGCTTGTGCAGTGCGGTGAGCGCCGGCTCACCACCCAGTGCTTCCGTGAGGGGCTGCTGCATCGGTGTCTCGATCAGACCCGGTGCGATGACGTTCACCCGTACCCCGAGCGGGGCACCCTCGATCGCGGCGCTGCGGGCCAGGCCGATCACGGCGTGTTTGCTCGCCGTGTACGCCACGATCGCGGCGCTCGCCCGCAGCCCGGCCAGGGAACTGGTGACCACCACGGCGCCGGGCCGGGCGGTGGCACGGAAGTGACGCAGTGCGTCGCGCAGACCGAGGAAGACACCGCGCTGGTTGACCGCGACGACCCGGTCGTAGTCCGCCGCGTCAAGGTCGGCGAACGACCCGAAGGGGCCGGAGACCCCCGCGTTGAGGTGGAACAGATCGACACCGCCGAAGTGGTCCACGGCGGCCCGGAGGTAGACCGCAGCGTCGGGCTCCTGCGACACGTCGGCCGTGATGGCCAGTGCCTGCGGCCCGCACTGTGCGGCGACGGCGGACACGGCGTCCTCGTCACGGTCGACGAGGGCGACCGAGCAGCCCTCGTCGGCGAGGCGCCGCGCGGTGGCCGCCCCGATCCCGCTGCCGGCGCCGGTCACCAGCGCCACGCGTCCGGTCAGCCCTGAGAAGGACATATCGGCCGCTCCTCAACTCTTAGTAGTCTCGTAAAAGTCCCGTTATTTAGGACTGGTATTTCGATTGGGGGGACATTAGCCTGCGTCCACACGTCGGTCAACGACATCGAAGGAGTCGCGCAGGTGAGTACTTCGGACACCGCCCTGACCGTGCGGGGACTGGGAAAGAACTTCGGCGGTGTGACGGCGCTCGAAGGTGTCGACCTCACCGTGCGCCGTGCCGAGGCCGTGGCGGTCATCGGGCCGAACGGGGCCGGAAAGAGCACCCTCCTCAAGCTGATCGCCGGGGTGCACCGGCGGGATTCGGGAAGCATCCATCTCGGAGATCACCGGCTGGACCGGTTGCCGCCGCACCGCATCACCAGACTGGGCGTGGCTCTGGCTCACCAGGTCCCCAGGCCCTTCCATGGCCTGTCCGTCCGCGACAACGTGCGGATCGGGGCCATGGCTGCAGGGCCGCCTATGCGCGGGCCGGAAATCGCTGACCTGCTGGCCCTGTGCCGTCTGGACACCAAAGCCGCCCGTTCCGCGGACTCGCTGCGCGTCCTGGATCTGAAACGACTGGAGGTCGCGCGGGCGCTGGCCACCCGGCCGCGGGTGCTCATGCTCGACGAGGTGGCCGCGGGGCTGGTGGGCCGCGAACTCGACGAGGCGATCGACCTGATTCGCCAGGTCCATGAGCGAGGCACCACCGTGATCCTCGTAGAGCACATCGAACGGGTCGTCCGCGAGATCGTCGACCGCGTTCTGGTGCTCAACTGGGGGCGTCCGATAGCGCACGGCACTCCGGCGCAGATTGCTGTCGACGAGCAGGTGCGCGCGGTCTACCTCGGCGACAGCTCTGCGCCGGGCGGCAGCCCTACCGCCCGTTCTCATAGCGCTAATCAGGACATGCAGAGCGTAGAGCAGGACACTGCGGTCACCGCCTCTCAGCGCGGCACCGACGACGTGCTGGTCCTGGACGGAGTCACCTCCGGATACGGCGACATGGTGGCCCTACGGGACTTCTCACTGCGCCTGGGGCGCGGACAGATCGTCACCGTGCTCGGGGCGAACGGCGCGGGGAAGTCCACGCTCTGCGGCACCCTCATGGGCACCGTGGCCACCCGTACCGGCCGCATCACGGCGTTCGGCCGGGACATCACCCGCCTGCCGGCGCACGAGCGGGCCCGCCTGGGCATCGCGTACTGCCAGGAGGGCCGCCGCGTCTTCGGCGATCTGACCGTCGCCGAGAACCTGCGACTCGGCGCCCCGCTCTCGCTGGCCAGGGGCGAGGTGCAAGGCCGGATGGAGCGGGTGCATACCGTGTTCCCCGTGCTCGCCGAACGCGCGGGGCAGCGCGCGGGCACGATGTCCGGCGGGCAGCAGCAGATGCTCGCCGTGGGACGCGCCCTCATGGCGGATCCGTCCGTACTGATCTGTGACGAGATCTCGCTGGGCCTGGCCCCGGTCGCCATCGACGCGTTGTACCGGGCACTCGCCGAGATCAACGCCCAGGGCGTGGCGATCCTGCTCGTCGAGCAGAACGTCAAGCGGGCCCTGGGCATCTGCGACCACGCGGTCGTCCTCTCTCGGGGACGCGTCTCCTACCAGGGCGGATCGGCCGGCCTGCTGGACGACGCGGACCTGGACGCCGCCTACTTCGGCACCGACACCACGGATGCCTCTGTCTCCACCGAAGCTTCGCACTCCGGCTCACCCGCACGCACCACTGGAGAACCCTCATGAGAGCAGTCAGACCCTCCCTGCGCCTGGCATGCGCCACCGCCTGCGCCGCGTTGCTCGTCGCCGGCTGCGCCGGCAACGACACATCGAGCGCGAGCAGCGCCAGCAGCAGCGGCCCCATCGTGATCGGCACCAGCATCTCCCTGTCCGGCACCACGGTGCTGACCTCGATCAAGGACGGCTACCAGCTCGCCGTCGACAAGGTGAACGCTGCCGGCGGAGTCAAGGTGGGCGGGGTCAAGCGCAAGATCAAGCTGGTCGTGCTGGACAACCGGAGCGACACCAACACGATGGTGCAGCAGGTCCGCTCCCTGGTGCTCAGCAACCACGCTGTCGCCCTGCTGGGCTCCTGCTGTCAGCAGAACATCGACATGCAGGGTCAGGCCGACGCGCTGAAGACCCCCCTGATCATGGGCGCCCTCCCGGTGGAACTGCTGCCCGCGGGCAACGGCTACGCCTGGGACTCCTTCCAGTCCCTGGCTGACGGCGCCGACAAGTTCTACGAACTCGCTGCCACAGCGTCCACCAATAAGAAGATCCTCATGGTCGGCACCAATGACGCCCAGGGCAAGGCCACCGCGCAGCTGTGGGGCGGGCTGGGCAAGAAGGCCGGTTTCACCGTCGCCTCCAGCAAGGCGGTGCCGGGCGGCACCACGGATTTCTCCGACGTCATCCAGTCCGGCAAGTCAACCGGTGCTCAGATACTCATCGCGAACATGACACCACCGGACTGCTTCGCCATGTGGAAGCAGATGAAGGCGCTGGCGTACAAGCCGAAGCTCGCCATCGGCCTGCAGTGCGCCCAGACCCCTGGCTGGAGTTCCCTGGGCTCGCTGGGCGACGGCACCCTCGTCCAGCTGAACTGGACGGAGTCCGCGGGACTGCCGGACACCCGGATGATCGTCGACAAGTTCGCCGCGAAGTACCCCGCCCTCAACGATCTGGGCTCGGTCGCGCTCGGCTACCACGAGGCCGAACTCCTGATGAGCGCCATATCCCGGTCCGGCACCGCCACCCCCGCCGCCATCAACAAGGCCCTCGCCACCACCGACATGTCGTCCGCTCTGGGCCCCGTGAAGTTCACGGACAACAAGAGCACCACACCGTCCTTCATCGGGCAGTGGGAGAACGGCAAGATCCAGCAGGTCTGGCCGGCCAAGGGTGCCATCCCCCTGAAGCCCCTCTCCGGCCTGCGCTGAACCGTCCGCCGAAACGGCAGAAGGGAATCGAGACATGAGCCCAGACGTGCTGGCCGCCGGCATTCTGGCCGGCGGTCTGTACGCCCTGATCGGCCTGGGGATCTCCCTGGTCTTCGGGGTGCTCGGACTGATGAACCTCGCCCACGGCGAACTCGTCATCGGCGGCGCCTACCTGGCCTCGCTGCTCGTGGTCGAGGCCGGCTGGGATCCGCTCGCCGCGCTGCCGCTCGCCATGGCCACCATGGCGCTGATCGCCTACCCGCTGCAGCGCTATCTGCTCACGCCCCTGCTCAGGGACAGCAAGAGCGCCCCGCTGGTGGCCACCTTCGGCCTCTCACTGCTCGGGCAGGCGCTCTTCCAGGCCGCCTTCGGTACCCACCCCAAGGCGCTGCCCGCCTCCTACGCCGACACCGGCCTGTCCATGCTCGGCGTACGGGTCCAGACCGTCTACGTCATCGCCTTCGGGCTCACCGTCGTGCTGTGCGCCGCGACCCACCTGGTGCTCACCAGGACACGGGCCGGCAGCGCGGTGCGGGCGGCCTCAGCCGATCCAGGCACCGCGGCGGTACTCGGAATCGACGTCAACCGCGTCTACGCCATGACCTTCGCCGGTGCGGCGGCGCTCGCCGCGGCCGGCGGAGTGCTCACCGGCGTCGCGCAGAGCTTCACCCCCAGCAGCGGCCTGCCGCTGCTGCTCACCGGCTTCGCCGTGATGGCCCTCGCGGGCATCGGCAGCGTGGGCGGCGTACTGGCCGCGGGCGTGGCGCTGGGCGTTCTCCAGTCCGTCAGCGTCAGCCTCTTCGGCGGCGGCTGGCGCGACGTGGTCGTCTACCTGGCCTTCTTCCTCGTCCTCGCGGTCCGCCCGCAGGGCCTGTTCCGAAAGGCGCATGCCGCATGACACCCACACCCACCCTGCGGCGCTGGTGGCCCGCGCTCGCCCTGCTTCTCGCCACCCTGGTCTGCTTCGCGCTCGGAGGCGTGCTCGACCACGGGACCCTCGACCTCGGCGTCACCCTGCTGTGCTACCTGGCCATCGCCCAGGCGTGGAACGTACTCGCCGGCTTCGGCGGCCTGGTCTCGCTGGGCGCCGCGGCCTTCGTCGCGACCGGCGGCTACGCAGCCGCGCTGCTGCTCGTCCACACCGGCCTGAGCTGGCCCCTGGCCGTAGTGGCGGCGCCGGTCGCCGCCATGCTGCTCGCCCTTCTGCTGTCCGCCGCGCTGCTGCGCCTGCGCGGCGACTACTTCTCCATCGGCACCCTGGCCATCGCCATCGCTCTCCAGGCACTGATCCGCAACTGGGACTGGGCGGGCGGTGCCAGTGGTGTCACCCTGCCCGTCGACTCCGTGCCCAGCGGCGGCAACCTGTTCCAAATCGCCGTGATCGTCGCGGCGCTGGCCATGGCCCTCACCCTGCACGCGCGGCACAGCGACTTCGGGCTCCGGCTGGCCGCGATCCGCGACAACGAACCGGCCGCCGCCGGACTCGGTGTCGCCGTCCGCCGCCACCAGCTCGCCGCGCTGCTCCCCTCCAGCGCGATCACCGGACTGGCCGGGGCGGTGATCGCCTCCCAGTTCGTCGTCATCTCCCCGGACGGTGTGGCCGGCGTGTCCTGGAGCCTCAACGCCGTGCTGATGGCTGTGGTCGGCGGAACCGGCACCGTGCTGGGCCCGCTCCTGGGCGTGGCCGTCGTCTATTACGGCCTCACCCGCGAACTGCAGAATGAGCAGACGCTTTCCCTGGTGATCGAGGGCGTCCTGCTCATCCTCATCGTTCGTTTCGCCCCGCAGGGCGTGTGGCCGATGTTGTGCAGGGTCGCCCGACGCCTGCTCGGCCGACGCTACCCGAGCGGTCGGCCGACGGCCGACCGCGGTGACGAGGAAGAAACCGTCCCTTCGGGGACCGAGCCTCTCGCCGTGGACCTCGCATGAGTACCGGGGAGTTCACCGGTCGTACCGTCTTGATCACCGGGGGCGGCGGCGGTATCGGGTACGCCACCGCGGAGCTGCTGACCGAGCGCGGGGCCACCGTGGTCGCCTTGGGGCCGGACGATCCGGGTCTCGGGAAGGTCGCCGGTCTGCCCCGGACGACAGCCGTTCCGGGCGACGCCGCCGACGAGAACGACGTACGGCGCGCGGTCGACACCGCGCTCCTGGACGGGGGGCGACTCGACGCCGTGGTGTGCTGCGCCGGCCTCGGTACCTTCGGGACAGTCCTGGACTCGGAGCCCGGCTGGCGGGACACGCTGCGGGCCAACCTGGACACCGCCTACGTGACGACCCGCAGCGCGCTGCCCGCGCTGATCGACACCGGCGGTGCCGTGGTGCTCGTGTCCTCGCTCGCGGGGACGCTCGCCGTGCCCGCCGCCGCCGCGTACACCACCTCCAAACACGCCCTCATCGGACTCACTCGGTCGTTGGCCGCCGACTTCGGACCCCTCGGGGTCCGCGCAAACGTGATCTGTCCCGGTGCCGTGCGCACCCCGATGCTCGACCGCGTGATGGACGAGGTCGGCTCCCGGTCCGGCCAGGACCGGGATACCGCCTACCGACGTGCCGGATCGCTGGTTCCGCTGCGCCGTGCAGCGGAGCCGTCGGAGATCGCCGAGGTCATCGCGTTCCTCGCCGGGCCGCGCTCGGCGGTCGTCACCGGCGCCGTGCTCATGGCGGACTGCGGTGTCTCCGCGGTGGACCTGAGCCTGTCACCACTCGACCAGAACATGTCCTGACAACAGACAAGCCAGTCCTGAAAGGGAGATGCCGAAGATGATCACTGGCCTAGGGCACACCGGTTTCTGGGTGTACGACCTGGAGCTGATGCGCGACTTCTACAGCCGCGTGATGGGGTTGACCGTCACCGACGAGGACGAGGAACGGGGGATCGTCTTCCTGTCCGCCCGCCCCGATGAGGAGCATCACGAGTTCGTGCTCCAGCGCGGTCGCACGGCACCCGACGGAGCGAAACTCACGCACCAGGTCTCCTGGCGAGTGGACTCCCTGGAGTCGGTCATCGACTTCCACCACCGCTTTCGTGCCGAGGGCATCGAGGTCCAGCAGGAGGTCACCCACGGCAACGCGATCGGGATCTACTTCTTCGATCCGGAGGGCAACCGCAACGAGGTCTACCTGCGGCTGGAGCGGGACGTGCGCCAGCCCTTCCGTAAAACGATCGACCTCGACCTGCCGCCCGAGGAGATCCTCGCCGAGTCCGAGCGGCTGCTGACCGAAGGAGGGCCCGCTTATCAGCCCGTCCAGTGAGTTCGCCGCCCCGTCCCGACGACCACAACGGAGCCCATTTGATGAGTGAACCGACATCGGGAACCAGCCCTCCACCGGGTCAGGCGCAGACCACCGCCGACCCCGCCGTGCTGATCGTCGGCGCGGGCCCCGTCGGCCTGACCGCGGCCCACCTGCTCGGTTCGCTGGGTGTACGGGTCCTGTTGGTCGAGCGCAACACCACCACCAGCGACGCGGCCAAGGCGATCAGTCTGGACGACGAGTCGCTGCGCACCCTGCAGTCCGCGGGCCTGTCCGCCGCGGTGTATCCGATCATCGTGCCCGGTACCGGCACGAGGTACTTCGGCGTGGGCGGCCGCCCTCTGGTGCACGCCCGAGGCAGCGGTGATCGGCGCTTCGGCCACCCCTTCAAGAACCCGTTCGCCCAGCCGGACCTGGAGCGGGTGCTCCAGGCAGAACTGGCCCGTCACCCGCACGTCGAGGCCCGCTTCGGTACCCGGCTGGTGGGGCTGGCACAGCACGCCACCCATGTCCGCGTCTCCCTCAGCACCGGCGGTGCCGCCGAGGACCTGGAGGTCTCCTACGTACTCGGGTGCGACGGTGGACGCAGCACCGTGCGTCGGCTGCTGTCCGTTCCCATGCGGGGGCGCAGCTTCCCCGACGAGGTGTGGCTCGTGCTGGACACCCTGGACGACCCGCACCGCGAGCGGTACGGCATGCACATCGGTGACCCGTCTCGCCCCACAGTGATCGTGCCCGGCCGCGACGGCCGCTGCCGCTACGAGTTCCTGCTGCGGCCCGGCGAGAGTGCGGCCGGTCAGGAGCCGCCGTTCGATCTCGTGCGTCGGCTCCTCCGGCCCTTTCGGGAGATCACTCCGAGGCAGATGGAGCGGGCCGTCGCCTACAGCTTCCACGCGCTGCTCGCCGAGCGACTGCGGGTGGGCCGTTGCTTCCTGGTGGGCGACGCCGCGCACATGATGCCGCCGTTCGCCGGACAGGGCCTCAACTCCGGCATCCGGGACGCTGCCAATCTGTGCTGGAAGCTGACGGAGGTTCTGAATGAGCGGGCTGACGACGTCCTCCTCGACACCTACGACGTGGAACGCCGACCGCACGCCCAAGCGGTGATCGACCTGTCCGTCCGGCTCGGCCGGACCGTCATGACCACCAGCCGTCCGCGTGCACACCTGCGGGATCTGTTGGTGCGCGCCGCACTGCTGACCGGCCCTGGGCGCCGCTACCTCACCGAGATGCGCTACCGTCCGGACACCCGGGCACGGAGCGGAGCCGTCGTCCGGCCCGGCAAACGAGTTCACCCGCTCGTCGGCACGGTGCTTCCGCAGCCGCGCGTACTGCTCGGTCCCAGCTACCGACTCGTCCTCCTCGACGATGTCCTCGGCACTGGCTGGAGTCTCCTGGGCGTGGGCCTCACCGAAGCCGACTGGACCTCGGTCAGAGAAGTCGGCCTCCCGCCTGGCACCGAGGTTGATGTGGTCATCGGTGACCTGGCCCTCGGCCGCGCCACCGAACGGCCCGCGATCACGGATGCTGACGGTGGCCCCCGGTCCTTTCTCCAGGACCTGGCCGGGCACTTCGTACTCGTACGTCCCGACCGGATGGTGGCCGCCGTCTTCCCTCCCGACCAGGCGGGCCAGGTCGAGGTGGAGCTACGGAGTTCGACCGGCGCCCGCGCCTCCCGCCCAGCCACCCCCGAGACACCGCCATTCCAAGGAGTACGCCGATGAGGCTCAGCACGGTCCGTCTCGACGACGGGAACCGCACCACGACCGCCGCTCGTCAGGACGGCGACGAATTCGTCCTGCTTCCCTACACCGACGTTGGCACGCTGCTCGCCGCCGGAGCCAACTGGCGGGAACGAGCCGCCCGGAACGGGGACCGGGTCCCGCGGGACAGCGTCTCCCTCGCTCCGACCGTCCCGCACCCGAACAAGATCGTCTGCCTGGGACTGAACTACGCCACCCATATCAAGGAGATGGGTCGCCCGACCCCGGCGCACCCCACCCTCTTCGCCAAGTACGACGGCTCCCTGATCGGCGCCCGGGACGACGTTCATATGCCGCCGGTCAGCGACGACCTCGACTGGGAGGCCGAACTCGGCGTCGTCATCGGCCTGGCAGGCCGCCATCTGTCGCGCGAGGAAGCACTGGAGCACGTCGCCGGGTACACGGTCGCCAATGACGTCACGGTCCGGGACTGGCAGCACCGCACCAGGGAGTTCCTCGCCGGCAAGACCTTCGAAGGCACCACTCCGGTAGGGCCCGTCCTCGTCACGCCGGACGAACTCCCGTCCGGCGCCTCCGGGCTGGCCATCGAGTGCGCCGTCGACGGCCAGACCATGCAGAAGTCCAACACCGCAGACCTGCTCTTCGACGTCGCCGACGTCATCGCCTACGTCAGCACCATCATCACGCTGCTGCCCGGCGACCTCATCCTCACCGGCACCCCCGGCGGCGTGGGCGCGGGCCGGGACCCCAAGGTGTTCCTGCGCCCCGGGCAGGAACTCGTGACGACCGTCGAGGACATCGGGGAACTGCGCAACACCATCGTCAAGGACCACCGGTGACATGACCCCCACCGACCCGTCCCCAGCCGCTAGAGTGTCCGGCATGTCAGGAACAGTGTCCCCCAGCTACCGCGAGCGTAACTCCACGGCCGACCGGGCCCTCGACATCCTGACCATGTTCGACGACAACCAACTCGTCGTCTCCGGAACGGCCGTGGCGGAGCGGCTGGGTGTGGCCCGCTCTACCGCGTACCGCTACCTCCAGAGCCTGGTCGCCGGGCGTTTCCTCGAAGAGGCGCCCGGCGGCGGCTTCCGGCTCGGCCTGCGGGTCCTGGAGATCGCCCGGCTGGCCCGCCGCAGCTACGGCCTCTCCGAGGTCGCCCTGCCCTTGATGGAGGAACTCGCGGCCGAGGTGCAGGAGACCGTCCTGCTCACCCGCCGCGCCGGCGATCTCGTCGTCTGCGTCGACCGCGCGGAGAGCGAGTCCCGCGCGGT
Source organism: Streptomyces sp. NPDC043427 (assembly GCF_056436655.1). Lineage (NCBI taxonomy): Bacteria > Bacillati > Actinomycetota > Actinomycetes > Kitasatosporales > Streptomycetaceae > Streptomyces > Streptomyces sp. NPDC043427. The sequence continues at coordinate 37,096 of NZ_JBWKCC010000040.1, forward strand.
CCGCATCTCCTACGAACGCGGCAGCACCCTCCCCCTCAACGCCGGAGCTGCGGCTCTCGTTCTGCTGGCCTGGAGCCCCGAGGACGAGGTTCGCCGGCTGTTGGGGGCTGCCGAGCTGCGCCGTTTCACTCCATCCACCCTCACCGATGTCGATGCGTTGGTCGAACGTATGGGCCGCATCCGCAGACTCGGCTACTCCGTCACCCGCGGCGAACTCGACCTCGACGTCGTGGGTATCTCCGCGCCGATCCGGAGTCAAGGTGGACAGGTCGTGGCGGCGGTGAGTGTGGCGGCCTTGGCTTCCCGCCTCTACCCCGAGGCGGAGGCCGAGGTCGCCCAGAAGCTGCTGACCGCAGCGGCGGAAATCAGCGAGCGCCTGGCCCTGGCGGCTGCCTGAGGCCGCATCGGTCGGCGCCGACGGCTCCGGCGGAATTGCTTAACTCCGTTGATTTTACTGTGCCTTGAGAAACCCAGGTAATGAGGTGGTGCTGCCCCCGCGAGTGGCACCACCGCCTCCTCCCTCGGCCGCCGCCGAGGGCGCTCTCGCGGTCGGCGCGGCCGGCGGCGACGATCGGGTGACGACCTTCTCCTCCAGCCGGGGCCCGCTCTTCGGCGGCTACACAGTCAAGCCCAATATCAAGACCCCGGGCGTCGCCGAGACCGCCGCCCGCGCCAAGGGCACCCCGATCGGCGATGTCGAGCGCGAGGGCCGGTGGGACCGGTTGACGACCACTACACCCGCCTGTCCGGTACGTCGATGGCGGCACCCGCCGTCGACGGCGCCGCCGCCCTGGTCATGCAGGCCCACCCCGACTGGACGCCCCGGCAGGTGGCCCAGGCCCTGGTCTCCAGCGCCGACCCCACCGCCGGTGAGTCGGTGTACGACCAGGGCTCCGGCCTGGTCGACGCGGAGCGCGCCGTCGACCAGCCGGTGTCGGTCACCGCGACCGCCGCGGACTTCGGCCGCCTCACCTGGCCTCGCGGCCCCGGCATCGCCCGCGAGGTGGCCTTCTCCAACGCCTCGGACACCCCCGTCACCCTCGACCTCGCCCTCAAGGACGCGCGGTGACCTGCCCTGCTGTGAAGAACGCCTCGAACTGACGCTTCGGATCCCAGATGACCCTGCCGCGGGGGCGTCGTATACGCACCGGGCCACGGCGATGGCGGGCTTCCCATGTGTCGTGGCCTTGGAGAGCGCACCGATCACCTGCTGCGTGTAGGCGTCACCGTCTTCGGTGGTACGGGGCCGCGGTGTGCGCCCTTGGTGGGGCAGGGGACGGCGCCTTGCGTGCTCACCGTGGCTTCGAGGCGGCCGACGTGGCCGATATCGACCGTGATGCGGTCGCCCTCGGTGATGGTGCCGACGCCGGCCGGCGTTCCGGTGGTGATGATGTCGCCCGTGCGGAGGGTCATGACCGAGGACGCGTAGGCGATCAGTCGGGGAACGCTCCAGATGAGGTCCTTGATGTCGGCGTCCTGCCGCAGTTCGTCGCCGACCCAGGTGCGCAGGGTCAGTGACTCCAACGGGCCGACCTCGTCCGGGGTGACCAGGTAGGGGCCGACCGGGGTGAAGGTGTCGAAGGACTTGCGGGTGGAGCGGTCCTCGCCGCCGCGCATGGTGATGTCGAGCAGGCAGGTGTATCCGGCGACGTGCTTCAGGGCGTCGGTTACGGTGATGTCGCGTCCGGGTCGGCCGATGACGAGTGCGAGCTCGCCCTCCTGGTCGAAGCGCCGGTCGGTGTACGGCAGTCGGATTGTGCCCTGGTGGGCGAGGACCGACGACGGGGCCGTGAGGAAGATGCCGAGAGCGTCGATGTGGTAGGCCTCGTTCATCTCGGCTTGGTGGTCGCGGTAGTTGACCGGCGCAGCGATGATTTTCGACGGCTCGGGAACGACCGGCTGGAGAGTGACCTCTCCAAGGTGGAAAACGTCCGCACCACGCGGCGTTCCTTCCGGTATGGGATCGCCGAGCAGCGTCCGCAACGGCCTGCCGAGGTCCACGACGCGGTCGTCGTCGAGCCGTCCGGCGGTGGCGATGCCGTCCGGCCTGATGAAGCTGAGCAGTTTCATGCGGTGTCCTCAGAGGAAGCGGTGTAGAGCCAGTCGAGATCGGAGTAGTCGTCGGGCTGGCGCAACCGGAACACGCGGTTGCGCAGGGCGAGCAGTGTCGGGTCCTGGGTGTGCCAGAGGTTGCCCCACGGCCGGGCCACGGTCTGGCAGCGGGAGGCTCGGGCGATACGCCGTTCCTCGTACTGCTTCAGCGCCCGGTCCTGGGAGTGCTGATGGTCCGAGACGGCGTCGCCCAGCGCGACCGCGTCCTCCAGGGCCTGGCACGCGCCCTGCCCGAGGTACTGGAGCATGGCGTGTGCGGCGTCGCCGACCAGCGCCGTGTGTGCCGTCGTCCAGGTCGGCAGCGGGTCCCGGTCGTACACAGGCCAGTCCCGGTGGGGATCGAGGAGCGCGACGTACTCGCGGACACTCGGGTGCGCGATGGCGAAGGCGGCGCGGAACTCCTCCGCATCGCCACGCGGCTCCCGTGCACCTGCGGGGCGCTCGTAGACGGCGACCTGGTTGTACAGCTCGCCGCGTCGCACGGGGTACTGCATCAGGTGGATGCCTGGACCGATCCAGAGTGTCACGTCGTCGGGCGCCAGGCCCCTGCCGAGTTCTGACCGGTCGCTCGCGCCCCGGTAGGCGACATGACCGCTGAACCGGGGTGGGCTCGTGTTGATGAGGCGGCGCACCTGGGACCGGAGGCCGTCCGCCCCGACCAGGAGCTGTGTGGTCAACACCTCGCCGTCGGAGAAGGTGACGTCGGCGTGCTCGTCCCGTTCACGCACGCTGGCGGCGGTGCGGCCGGTCCGCAGCTCGATGCCGGGTTCGGCCCGGCAGGCGTCGAGCAGGACGGACAGCACGTCGTGGCGGTGCGCGACGACGTACGGGTAGCCGTACCGGGCACGGAACGGGTGCCCGAGGTCGAGCACGGTGAGCTCATCGCCCGTGACGGCGTCGCGGATCACCGCGCGGGCGGGCAGTACGGCGGTTTCGAGAACCGGCCCGAGCATGCCGAGCCGGTCGAAGGCCCGCATCGCGTTCGGCCCCAGCTGGAGTCCGGCACCGATCTCGGCGAACTGCGGGGCCTGTTCCGTCAGCAGAGTCCGACGGCCGGCGCGGGCCAGGGCCAGTGCCGCCGCGAGCCCCCCGATGCCGCCGCCGACGACCAGTGTGTCGTGCCCGCTCATGAGTCAACCTCCTCGGACCGGTGCAGGTGCAGGGCTTCCAGTACCGGGCTGTCGCTGGTGGTGAACAGGTCAAGGCGGGTACGCGCGTGCAGTTGGTGGGTGCACCAGGACGGCACGACGAACACGTCACCGGGAGACAGGTCGAACGACTCGCCGCCGAGCACGACCGTGCCGGACCCGTCGAGCACCGCCGTGACGCGGGTTCCGGTCTGGCGTTCCCGGCGCGTCGTCGTGCCCGGATTCACCCGCCGCATCTCACAGCGCATTGTTGGCATGACGTCGCGGCCGCGGGAGGGATCCTGGAACCGGACGGTGACGTCGTTTGTGTCCTCGACCTCCAGCAGGTCGTCCAACGCTGCATCGGTGTCCTGCCAGCGGTAGACCAACAGGGGGGAGTGCGGGGGCAGATCGGGTGTTCCGGCGGGGGAGAGACCGGCTCCGGCACCCCAGCGGCGCTCGGCGGTCGAACGAGGGATGCCGGTCCGGTCCGCTTCGGAGTCGCCGCCCGGTTCGAAGAAGACCGCGTCGAGCGCCGCGACCACCGGAAGGTCGAGCACGTCCAGCCACATCATCGGCATGTCGCCGGGGTTGTGGTGTTCGTGGAAGGTCCATGACGGTGTCAGGACGAGATCTCCGCGGGCCATCGCGATCGGGTCGCCGTTCACGAGGGTGTACACGCCCTCCCCGTCGAGGACGAACCGTAGCGCGGCCGGTGTGTGCCGGTGCGCGGGTGCCGACTCGTGGGGCTGAAGGTACTGAACCGCCGCCCATAGCGTCGACGAGATGAACGGCGCGCCGCCCAAGCCTGGGTTGGCCATCGCCAGCACCCGCCGGTCGCCGCCCCGGTCGATCGGGACCAGATCACCGGCCCGGCGGCCGAGCTTGGCAAGGTCATCCGCAGACCAACGATAGGGGATCGCCCGCACACGAGGTGTCGGAGTGAGCAGTCCGTGTAGTTCCCAGAGTGGCTGAAGTTGCTTGTCAGATAGCTCAGTGTAGAAGGCGTCGAGTGATGGCTCGTCTGATCTGAACCGGGAAGTGGGCATCGTTCACCTCGCTAATCTTCCGTACACGTAGTATTAGCTTGCTGCGAATGGTCGAGGTGTGTCAACGGGTCCGAATCAGACCGTCCAAATGTGGGGGGCGAAGCTCTACATGTGCCGCCTGGCGAACGCCACTTGCTGGAGGTGGCTGATGAACACCGCTTGCTCGTCGGGTGCGAGCGGAGCCAGGACGTCGGACTGGACTGTTTTAACCGGCTCCGCGAGGGCGTGCAGCGCTGTCCTCGCCGGAGCGGTGAGTCGGACCTGGGTTCTTCGCCGGTCGTTCGCTGCGGTCTCCTTGGTAACCCATCCCTGGGTGCTGAGCCGGGCCACGATGTCGGCGGTGCTCGACGTGTCCAGAGAGGCGGCCTCGCCGATTCGGGACTGGTCGGCGGCGCCCAGCTGTGCGACCGCGGCGAGCAGGGCGTACTGCGGCCCGGTCACGTCGGGGACGGCGGCGCTCCAGAGTGCGGTGTGCACCTGCTGGGCGCGGCGGATCAGGTATCCGGGGGTGGTGCGCATGAGCAGTACGCCGTCCTCGTACTGCTGTCCGGCGACGTCGGCCTCCTCGATGCGTGCGACCCGGCCCAGTCGTTCGATGAACTCCCGGCGGTCGGAGTGGCGAAGCGGGCTCAGGATGTCTTGTTGAACCGAGCGTGCAACCTCGGTGACCTCGGCCAGCCGATCCCATGATCCGCTGGTGAGGGTCAACAGACGGCGCCGACCGTCATCCGGATGGCGCACCCGCCGCACCCACCCTTTCCCGACAAGTCGGCTCACCACTGCGGCGACGGTCGACTTGTCCAGCGAGGCCAGCTGCCCGGCGCGCCGCTGGTCGACGTCGTCCCATCCGGCGATCGCCACCAGCGTCGCGTACTGCGGTCCCGTGAGGCTGTCGATTCGTGAGCCCCACAGCTCGGTGTGTACCTGCTGCGCCAGGCGCAGCAGGTGCCCTGGGGCGGTCGTAGGCGACACGACGGGTACCGGCGCGGGCGCTCGCCGGACGGCGCGTCCAGGGTCGCGGAATCTCACCGCTCCCGCTGAAACCGACTCGACCACGTCCTCAGCTCCGTCCTGGTGGAATACGTACACGGAGTATGTCGGATTGGAAATCGAGTTCTGTCCATTGCGGACCGCTGGCGCGTAGCTTGCACCTCGATACTCCGTAAACATACTAATGGCCATGGGGCCTGTTGGGCAGCGATGTAGGCCGCTGGTGCGGGACCCGAAGGGTTGACGAACCTGCTGCCAGCCGGAGTCGCCGTGACATCGCCACCAGTCCACGGCCTCCACGAAGCCTTACGACGATCCGGCCGGCGGCCCGTCCATGCTGGGTACCATGCCCTGCGGCCTGACGACACCGCGTCCTCGTCACCTAACGTAACGTCGCTGCACTGGTCGCTCATGAGGCCGCGTCGAGCAGCTCGGCGCTCCCCTTGATTTTGCTGGCCGGGCTGGGTGGGTGCGCCACGTCTCCGTGCCTCCGTTTTGTCGGTCTTTTCCTATCCTGGCGTCCCAAACACGTCCCCAACGAGCCCGGAATGGACGCGCTGAAGGGGCAGGACCCGAATCCCGCCAGCTGAGGAAGGGGCCTCGAACCCTCGCAGAGCGGATTCGCATGCCAACGCGCAGAGGCTCCGTCCCGGGCGACATCCACGCCCCGAAGCCCGCGATGCGGGAACCTCAGCCGAGGCGTGGAGGAGTCTGCCCGGACGGCGGGAGAGTCGCTCTCCGCACGGGCCGGGCCGACGGCTGGGTGAAGTGGCGGGCGGCGGCCAGGAGAAGGAGCGCCAGGGCGGCCGGTACCGCGTAGGCGAGACGGAACTGGCCGGTGGAGCCGAGGAGGCCGCCCACTGCGCCACCGGTGATGACGCCGACGTAGTTGAAGAGGTTCAGGCGCGCCAGGACCACCTCCGAGGCAGCGGGGCGCAACCGTGCGGCGGAGGCCAGACACAGCGGAGCCAGGACGGACGCGCCCAGGCCCACCGTCCCGGCCGCAAGGACGGCGACCGGCCAGCTCGGAGCGGCGGCCATGCCTGTCAGGGCGCCCGCGACCAGCAGGGCCGCGGCGCGGACGACGGCGACTGCTCCGAACCGTTGCACCAGCCGATCGGTGGAGGCGCGACCGACGACCGTACCTGCCTGGTAGGCCGCGTACGCCAGCGGCGCGACCGTGAGGGACGCGGCGAGGCCCTGGCGCAGATAGACGGCCGACCAGGCCGAGACGGTGGAGTCGACGACGTAGACGACGAGGAGGACCAGGCCGAACGGGACGAGCCGGATCCACAGACGACGCCCCAGCGGCTGCTGCGCGACGGCGTCCGGCGACCCCGCGGAGGAGGCGGGCAGGGCGTACGTGCGCATGCGGACGGCGAGGAGCAACACGATCCCTGCCTGAACGCTCAGGCCGGCGGCTACGGGCCAGTCCAGCCGGGCGGCCCCGGCAGTGAGCAGGGCCGCGACCACACCGCCCACGCTCCATGCCGTGTAGAAGGAGCCGAAGATACTGCGGCCGTAGGCGCGTTCGATCGCCGCCGCCTGGGTGTTGACCCCGACATCGAGGGCACCGACAGCGAGCCCGAAGAGGATGTACGCGCAAATGGCGGTCGCCTCGTCGGGGGCCCACCCGATCAGCACCAGGGCGGCGGCGGCCGTCAGCACGGCACCGCGCATCGTGGCGAAAGGTCCGGCGCGGCGGATCGCGGCCAGGCCCAGGAAGCTGCCGCCCCCTGCCATCAGCGCCACCGCGACCATCAGGGTGGTCGTCAGGAGCGGAGTCAGTTTCAGGTGTTCGGTGACCGCGGGGACGGTCGTGTACACGGCGGCGACGGACAGACCTTGTACGGCGAACGCGAGGGTCGCGCCCCTGCGGGCGCCGGTCTTGGAAACCGGGTGCCCGGCCCCCGCCCGGGTTGGAGCGTTGAAGGACATGATGCTGTCGCGCCTTCATTCCTGTGTGCGCTGGGTGACCAGTCGAGGTCCAGCGAGTCGAATGGGTGCAGGTTCCGGAAACCGTAGCCAGACGCGGAAGGCAGGCTCAGGGCGCCAGGGGCCGTGGAGGGGACTTCGGCGGCCAGAGGCGTGCGCCGGACGTGCCGACTGCCTACGGTGGTCGTTGAGGAGAAGGTGAGTGCGATGCCCCTTGCCCCCGGCCCGGCGGACTCTCCCGGGACCAGCCGCAGCACGTCGGCGACGATCCAGCCGAACATCCTGCGCTGCCTGGTCGTGGTCGCCGACGAGCGCGGCATCGACCTGCGGCCCGTGTTGAAGCAGGTCGGGCTGGACGAGACAGTCATACGTTCCGCCGCGCTGCGGGTGTCGTACCGGCAGGGCAGCGCGGTGATCCGCCGCGCGGTGGAGCTCACCGGGGACGAGCGCCTGGGGCTGAAGGTCGGCGCGGCGCAGCACCTGACCGCGTGGGGCCTGCTCGGCTTCGCCCTGATGGCCGACGACACCTTGCGGCACGCCATCGGGACGGGGGTGAGGTACCAGAACCTGTCCGGGGCGATGGTCGTGTGGTCGGCCGGTGCGGGTGAGGACGACGGCGCCTTCGTGCTGCGCGCCGATCTTCCCGATCCCGCCATGGACCCGGTCGTGGCCTGCTTCCTGCTCGAGGAGGCCTTCGCCTCCGTGGTCACCCTGTCCAGGCTGGCCGTCAGTTTGGACTTCGCACCGAAGGTCGTGGAGTTCTCCTTTCCGTCACCCCGCCGACACGACCCGTTTGTCGCCCTGTTCGACTGTCCGGTCCGGTTCGACGCCCCCGCCAACCGCCTGGTCATCGACCCCGCGTGGGCCCGCACCCGGATGCCCGGCCGGGATCCGGTGAGCTACGCGTCGACTCTGGAGATACTCGACGCGCAGATGGCTTCCCGCCGTGACCAGCAGGATCTGCTGGAGGTGCTGGAGATCTCCGTTGCGCAGAGCCTCCCCTTGGCGCCTTCCTTCGGTGAGCAGGCGCGGCGGCATGCGACGAGCGAGCGGACGCTGCGCCGTCGGCTGGCCGAGTGCGGCACGACGTACGAGGCACTCGTCGAGGGAGTGCGCCGGGAGCGTGTGGAGCACTTGTTGCTCCGTCCGGAACTGACACTGCGCGACATCGCCCGCCAGGCCGGATTCTCCGACGAACGGGCGCTGCGCCGCGCGGTGCGCCGCTGGCACGGCACCTCACCGGTCCGTCTGCGGGAGCGGATGCTCAGGGACACGGGACGGTCGGAATGACGTATCGCCGTGTCAGCGGGTGCGGATCCAGACCGTCTTCTCCCGCGTCCACTGGTCGAAGGCATTGGTGGACTTCTCCACGCCACCGAATCCGGACTGCTTCCAACCGCCGAAAGGTGTGGTGATGTCGCCCTCGCTGTACGCGTTGACGGAGACCACGCCGGCCTCGATGCCGCGGGCCAGCCGCAGCGCGGTGTCGAGGTCGCGGGTCCACACCGAGGCGGCGAGTCCGTACTCGGTGGCGTTCGCCCTGCGTACTGCCTCGTCCTCGGAGGTGAAGGTCTCGACGGTGACGACGGGGCCGAAGAGCTCCTTGGTGAGAACGTCGCTGCCGGCGGGGGCGCGGGTGATCACGGTGGGCGGGTAGTAGGCGCCGCGCGGAGGCAGCCCGTGCGGGAGTCCCCCGGTGTGGATCTGGGCTCCGCCTGCCCGTGCGGCCTCCACGGCCCCCGCGACCCGTTCGAAGGCAGCGTGGTCGATGAGCGGCCCCATCTGCGTGCGCGGGTCGGCCGGATCACCGATGACCAGCTCTCTCGCCGCGGCCGTGAACCGCTCGACGACCTCCTCGGCGATACCGCGGTGCACCAGCACCCGGGAACCGGCCGTGCAGTTCTGCCCCATGGTCAGGAACGCGGCTTCGATCATGTTGTCGATGAGCTCGTCGCCGTAGGAGAGCGCGTCGGACATGAGCACCTGGGGGCTCTTGCCGCCCATCTCCAGTGATACGCGCTTGAAGTTGCTGTCGGCGGCGGCCGTGAGGATGCGGCGGCCGGTCGCGGTGGACCCGGTGAAGGAGAGCGCCCCCACCAGGGGGTCGCGGGCCAGGGCCGCTCCGGCTGTCCGGCCGTACCCCGGCAGCACCGTGAGCACTCCGTCGGGCAGGCCGGCCTCGGTCGCGAGTTCGGCCAGGTGCAGGGCCGAGCGCGGGGTCGCCTCGGCGGGCTTGACGAGCAGGCAGTTGCCCGCGGCCAGGGCCGGTCCGACCTTCCAGGCGGTCATGGCGAGCGGGTAGTTCCACGGCAGAATCGCCGCGACGACCCCGACCGGTTCGCGGCTCATGAGACCGAGAGCATCCGGCCCGCTCGGCGCGAGGCGGCCGAACACCTTGTCTGCAGCCTCGGCGAACCAGCGGATCGACCCGATCGCCCCCGGCACGTCGCCCGTACGGCACTCCGTGATCGGCTTGCCCGCGTCCTCGCTGTCCAGCCGGGCGAGGATCTCGGCGTCGCGTTCCATCAGGTCGGCCAGCCGCAGCAGCACCGCGCCGCGCTCCCGGGCCGGCAGCCGCGACCACACCCCCGCCTCGTGGACCTGCCGGGCCTGCTCGGCCGCCTTGGCGACGTCTTCGGCGCTCGCTGCGGCCAGGAAGGTGATCGGCTCGCCGGTGGCGGGGTTGACGACCTGCAGCATCTCGTTCGTGGTCATGCTTCCTCCACCAGCTCCCAGCGCCCGTCGGTCCGGCGGGCCAGTCCGCGTCGGCGGAGATCTTCGAGATAACGGGCCATACCGCGGTCACCGCGCTTGCGGAACAGCGGGAAAACCTTGGGCAGCAGGTTCGGCATGAGCATCGCGAACCGCACCAGACGGGACTCGCCGGGCCGGGGGTAGGCCTCCAGGCGGGGCTTGTCCAGCAGGCTCACCACGGCCGCGACGACGTCGGCGGGCTGCTGCGGTGAGTCCTGGAACTGCAGGGAGTTCCCGCCGTCCACGGCCTCCTGACGCAGCATCCGGGTGTCGGTCGCCGACGGCAGCACCGACCCGGCCAGAATGCCCTTGCTCGGCAGGTCGAGACCGATGGCGAGCATCGCGCCCCGCAGCCCGAACTTGGACGCCGTGTAGATCGGGGTCTCGCCCAGCGGGAAGATCCCGCCGAGCGAGACTGTCGTGACCACCCGGGCGTCCCGGGAGGCCCGCAGGAGGGGGATCGCGATCCGGGTGGTGACCAGTGGGGAGGTCAGGTTGAGGCCGATCTCCCGCTCGATGCTCTCGACGCTACGGACATCGAAGCGTTCCGCGCTGGTCATGCCCACGTTGTTGACGAGCACGTCGAGGCGGCCGTAGACCTCGGCGACCAGCTCGAACACCCGCTCCACCTGGGCGCGGTCCATCAGGTCACAGCCGAGGCCGGTGTGCCCGGCACCGGGAAGCTCCGCGGCCACGGTCTTGGCACGGGTCTCGTCGATGTCGACGACGACGCACCGGGCACCGCCGGAGGCGAAGCGGCGGCACAGCGCGCTGCCGATGCCGCCCGCGCCGCCGGTCACCAGCATGACCTTGTCGGTGTAGTCGAACCCGCTCATGCCGCGCTGCCTTCCTTGACAGCGCGCAGGGACCGCACCGGCGGCGGCTGGCCCTCGGTACGCCAGCCCATGTCGCGCGCGACCTTGCCCAGGTACTTCACGAGCGCCCCGCTGTCGACGTAGCCGGTGTGGCGGGGCGAATCGACGAACTTCAGCCCGCCGGACAGATCCGGGCGGTCGGCGCGGATCATCTGGGTGAACCGTTCAGCGTTCCGCAGCCGGTGCCGCGCGTCGTGGATATACCCGGCGATCAGCTGCGCCTGGGTGTCGAAGAGTCGGTACGCACCGGAGTTGGTCTCCACGAAGCCGATGCCGAACAGGCCCAGGTGCTCGCGTGAGAACGACGACAAGTACAGGTCGGGGTGCTGCTCGTCGCCGAAATACTGCTGCGCGACCGGCACTTTGTGGACGTAGCCCGTGGCCAGCAGGATGAGATCGAAGTCGTCGCTCGTGCCGTCGGTGAAGTGCACGGTTCTGCCCTCGGCACGGGCGATCCCGGGCCTGGCGGTGATGTCGCCGTGCTGGAGGTGGTGGATCAGCATCGAGTTGATGGCCGGGTGGGTCTCGAACAGCTTGTGGTCCGGCTTCGGCAGCCCCAGCCGCGTCGGGTCGCCGTTGATGATGCGCAGGACGGCACCGAAGATCCGCTGCGCCAGCCACATCGGCAGGTGCGGCCCGCTGCCGGCGATGGTGTCCACCGGCCGGCCGAAGAGGTGCTTGGGGATGAACCAGTAGCCGCGCCGCATGCTGATCACCGCGTGGTCGGCACTCCGGGCGGCGTCGCAGGCGATGTCGCAGCCGGAGTTCCCCGCGCCCACGACCAGGACGCGCTTGCCGCGCAGCTCCTCCGCGTTGCGGTAGCCGACGGTGTGCCGGACCTCACCATTGAACTCCCCAGGAAGCTCGGGGATGTTGGGGTGCCACTGCGAGCCCGTACACACGACGACCTGCCCGTGCACGCTTTCGCGGCCGTCGGCCCGGGTGACCGTCCAGGTGCCGTCCGCGTTCTTCTCGACGCTCTCGACCTCGACGCCGAACTCGATCCGGTCCGTCAGCCCGTAGGCGTCGGCGAAGGAGCGCAGGTACGACAGGATCTGCCGGTGCGGCGGGTAGTCGGCGAAGTCGTCGGGCATCGGAAAGCCGCTGAAGCCCGACAGGGTCCTGCTGGAGATGAAGTGGGCCGATTCGTACATCGGGCTGCCGGGATTGTCGATGTCCCAGATGCCGCCGGGCCCGGTGTGCCGCTCAAGATGCGTGTACGGCAGATTCCGCTCCGCCAGTGCCCTGGCGACCGCCAGCCCGGCAGGCCCCGCCCCGATCACGCACGTATCAAACTGGCTTTCCTTCACGGGCCTGCCTCCTCGTTCGTCCCGCTTCACGGGTGTTCAAGGAAACGTATTCACCCGCCGTTCAGCGGGAACTGACCCGCGCGGCCACGGACCGGACCTCAGCGGCCGCGCCACGACATCCGGCTGCGAGCAACCTGACTTGTTCGGGTGACTTCATCGTGCGACTCAGTCGGTATGATGCGGTCATGGCTCACGTTCCCGCGGCCGAGCGCCGCCCTCAACTGATCAAAGCGGCCATCGACTTCATGACGAGGGAAGGAGTCGCGGCCGGAAGCACCCGTGCCATCGCCGCCGAGCTGGGGGTTGCTCAGGCCACGGTGCATTACACCTTCGGCACGAAGGAAGGGCTGTACCGCGCCGTCATGGAGCAGCTCACGCAGGACCTGATCACTCAGGTCGAGCAGGCCGCACCGGCCGACGTCGGCTTCGAGGAAACGGCCAGTACGCTTGCCGCCGCCCTGTGGCGGACGGTGCGCGAGCAGCCCGCCAGTCATCAGCTGCTCACGGAACTGACCATGTTCGCGCTCCGCTCACCCGCCCTGAGCGAGGCACTGGAGAGCCACTATCGGGGCGTGAGCGAGGTGACGGCGAGGCTGGTGACCGAAGCGGCCGAGCGCACCGGCCTGATCCTTGCCCAGCCTGCGGAAACGATTGCGCGGTTCTTCCTCGCCGGCTTCGACGGGCTCACGATGCAACGTCTCTCCCACCCCGACGAGGAGGCCGAGCACACCTGCCTGCAGGCCTTCGTATCCGCCGTGGTGGCCATGGCCGGCGGTCGGCTGGACCTGGTGCCCGCTCCTGCGAGCTGACATGGTTTGCGAGGAACTTTGCCGGTCACCGCACTGGTCGCGCGTGTTGGGCGCCTCGGAACGGATCAGGGTGTTCAGGTTGGCGATCGAGGTACGCATGTTCGCGCGCATGCCCGGTTGCTGTATCCAGTCGAGCTCCAGCCCCAGGGGGCCGAGGCCGGTGGCGTATTCCACCTTGTAGGTCATCCGCGCGGCCTCCCTGCCGTCCGCGCCCGGGGCTCGGCTGGAACTCGAAGTTGCTGGTCACGTTCTTCGGCGGAGCGAACCTGACGCCGGTGTCGACGCGGCACCTCATGGGGTCGATCTCCACCACGGTCCACACCTCGGTGCGCAGCGGGCCGAGGGCGCGGTTGCGTTCGGCGTAGGTCCTGCCCACGGCGGCGATGCCGTGGTGGTCGGTGGCCTCGATGGCGTCGGCGACCCATCCGGCGTACCGGTCGGTGCGGGAGATGACCTCCCGGACCCGCTCGACGGGAGCCTCGATGACAGAGCGTTCGCTGACCTGGTGGGTAGTGATCTTTCTTCATCGCTCGGCTCTGGTGTTCTGTCGTTCAGCTCTAGTGCAGGAGTTCGGTAGCGGCGTGCTTGCCGGAGCGGACCGCGTTGTCCATGAGGCCGTTCCGGTAGGGGGAGGAACTCGGACCCCGCCCAGTGCACGCGACCGAACTTCCGGCCCATCCACTCCCCGTACTCGGTAAGCACCCCGGGGCGGCGACGGACGTCGGGCCGCCCTGGGTCCATTGCTCGGCGGCCCAGTCCTGCTCGACGTAGTCGACGGTGTCGAAGGCACGCTCGCCGACGACGTGGACGAAGGAGCGCAGCACCGCTTCGCGGCGCTCGCCCACCGGGCGGTGCGCCCACCTGCGCCATTCCCTGCCGCCGAGGAAACCCATGAGCACGCCCGGTCCACCGTCGGGCGGGTTGTTGTCCAACATATGGGAGAACCGACACGCAGCAGACCCATGCCGGAATGGCCCTCCGCCCGCCAGAACGGTGTGTCGTGGACGGCCACGCGCTTGTGGGTCACACCGACCTTCTTTGCCAGCGCCAAGATGTGGTCCTGGGTAGGGCCGACGAACTGCCTGCTGATCTAGGTGTACTGCCCGGGGACGTTGGTCAACCTGGTGATGGGTGGTTTGCCGCCGGTCGCGGTGTGGGGGCGGTGGTGATTGTAGTGATGGAGCCAGGCCGGCAGGGCTTTACGGCGGGCTGACTCGCTGGTGTAGAAGCGTCCCAGTGCCCAGCCGTCCGCGAGGGTGCGGTGGAAGCGTTCGACCTTGCCGTTCGTCTGCGGCCGGTAGGGCCGGGTCTTCTTCGGCGTGATCCCGAGCTCGTCGCAGGCCCGGGACCAGTGCCGGGAGCGGTAGGCCGAGCCGTTGTCGGTCAGGACCCGCTCGATGCTCACCCCGCGGGCGGCGAACCAGCTGACCGCACGGCGCAGGACGTCGACTGCGGTGGCGGCCGTCTCGTCATCGCAGATCTCGGCGTGGGCGACGCGGGAGTGGTCGTCGACGACGGTGTGGACGAATGCGGTCCCCAGCAACGGTCCGCGGTACTTGTTCCGGGGCCTGTCGGGTGTTGCGGCACGGTTCCTTCGGCCCTGGACGCGTCCGACATAACGCCAGCCTCCGCCGTCGGGGACGTTCCCGAGCTTCTTGACGTCGATGTGGAGCATTGCGCCGGGGTGATCGTGTTCATAGCGGCGGACCGGCTCGCCGGTGACGCGGTCGACGTGGGACAGCCGGTTGATTCGGCACCGGGTCAGGACTGCGTGGACGGTCGAGGCGGGCATGCCCAGCCGCCCGGCGATCTGGACCGGGCCCAGCCGCTGTTTCCAGCGCAGATGCACGATCCGGCGGCCCTGCGGCTGTGTGGTCCGGGCCGGGCTGTGGTGAGGCCGTGAGGACCGGTCGAGCATTGCGGCCGGACCGGACTCGGCGTAACGGTCGGCCCACCGCTTGGCGGTGGGCCAGGACACGTCATAGCGCTCGGCTGCACGGGCGACCGGCCACCCGTCATCGACGATCAGGCGTGCCAGGCGCAAACGGGCACGAGGCGTCAAAGCAGCGTTAGCGTGAGACACGAAGGCCTCCTGGTTGGCGGAGCGGTTCCTCGACAGCTCCACTCCACAACCGGAGGCCTTCACCCGTCACCCGATTCAGACGATGTCAGAGCACAAACTCGACCAACCTGCCTGGGCAGTACATCTAGGTCACTTGACCGTCACGCAGGTCGTGGTTGAGCAGCCGCCCGCCGACCCGGTCGCGGGCCTCCGGAGCAGCCACGGAGTTGCCTGCCGCGACGAGCTCTCACGCTGCGGTGAGCCCGGCCAGTCCCGCACCGATCACGACGGGGTCGGCCTGTCGGCTCCATTGGCCGTTGGCGGCTCGCGTGCCGCGCGTACTGGTCATGATCACTCCTTGACTCACAGCGGGGAAGCGGTCGGCAAACCACATGCGGATGACATGGTCAAGTGACGATGTCGCCAGATCCAATCACACGAAAACGCCATCTGACCTGGCGTGGCAATAGTGACGCAGGTTATAGGCGATTGACTCGGTCGTTTGACTTGAGCGGGTGATAAAGTCGGTCGCACCGAGCGAGGCACCCATCGGCTCCGACAGGTCGCGCGGCTGCCGTCACGTGGCCGGAGTCCGACCCTGTGCCCTCCGCTTCCCCCGCCCACGTCCGCTGCCCGGGTGCGGGGATCGCCACCGTTTAGGGAGTTCGTCATGGCCGTCCTGCTCCACCGGCTGGGTCACAGCGCCTACCGGCACCGAAAGCTCGTCCTGGGACTGTGGCTCTTCGTCCTGGCCGCGCTCATCACCTGCGTCAGCGTCTTCAGCGGCAAGCTCGACGACCGCTTCTCGGTGCCCGGCACCGAGTCGCAGCGTGCGCTGGACAGCCTGAGCAAGACCCTCCCGGATGCCTCGGGTGCCAACGCGCAGATCGTCATCACGGCCCCCACGGGCCACCAGGTCACCGAAGCCCCCTACGCCGCGGCCATCGCCCGGACCGTGGCGGAGGCCAAGAAGGCTCCCCAGGTCAGCGAGGTCGTCGGCCCCCGGGACTCCGGCGCCGTCTCGGCCGACCGGACCACGGCGATCGTCCAGGTCCAGTACCCCGTCCAGAACGCTCAGGTCCGCACCTCATCCGTGGACGCGATCGAGAAGACGGCCGAAGCGGCGGAGAAGGACGGGCTGAAGACCTCGGTGGGCGGCTCCGTCTACAGCAGCCAAGGCCTCCACGTCGGCCCGTCGGAGATCATCGGCGTGGCCGTGGCCCTGCTGGTCCTCGTCGTGACGTTCGGCTCACTGCTGGCCGCGGGCATGGCACTGGTGCCCGCGCTCATCGGTGTGGCAGTCGGACTGGCCGGGCTACTCGCCCTGGCGCCCGCGGTCAGCATCTCCTCGACCGCCGTCACACTCGCCCTCATGCTGGGCCTGGCCGTCGGCATCGACTACGTGCTGTTCATCCTGTCGCGCCACCGACAGCAACTGGCCCGCGGAACCGACCCGAAGGAATCCATCGCGCTGGCCACCGGCACGGCCGGAAGCGCCGTGGTCTTCGCCGGCACCACCGTGATCATCGCGCTCGCCGCGCTGAGCATCATCGGCATCCCGTTCCTGACGGTCATGGGTCTCGGGGCCGCCGGAGCCGTACTCATCGCCGTACTGGCGGCGGTCACCCTCGTGCCCGCCGTCGCGGGATTCGCCGGCTCCCGGCTCACTCCCCAGCCCAACAGCCGCGCCGCCCGGCGTGCCGCCGACACCGAGGGGTCCACCGGCCACGCCACCATGGGCACCCGCTGGACCAAGTGGGTCATCGCCAAGCCGCTGCTGACGGTGCTCGCGGTGGCGGGCATCCTGGCGACCCTCGCCTTGCCCGCCATGGACATGCGCCTCTCCCTTCCCGACAACGGCTCCGCCCCGCACTCCTCCACCGAGCGCAAGGCCTACGACACGATTAGCGACAAGTTCGGTTCCGGCTTCAACGGCCCGCTCCTCGTCCTGGCCGAGACCGAGAACGGCACGACTGCCGCGAGCGCATCGGCCGGCGCGCGGGTGGCCCAGAAGCTCCAGACCCTAGAGAACGTCAAGGCCGTCCTCCCGCCTCAGCCCACCAGCGACCCGGCACAGAGCGTCATCACCGTCCTGCCCGCCTCCGGTCCGGACAGCGTCCGCACCGACCAACTCGTCCGTGACATCCGCAAGGCCGCGCCCGACATCCGTGACACGACCGGCGCCTCCGTCTCGGTCACCGGCACCACCGCCGTCAACATCGACGTCTCCAACCGGCTCAGCGACTCCCTGCTGCCCTTCGTCGCCATCGTCGTCGGCCTCAGCCTGCTCCTGCTGATGATCGTCTTCCGGTCGCTGGTCATCCCCGTCAAGGCCGCTGTCGGCTTCCTGCTCTCGGTCGGCGCCTCGCTCGGTCTGGTCGTTGCCGTCTTCCAGTGGGGCTGGCTGGCCGACATCCTCGGGGTGCCCCACAGCGGCCCGGTCGTCAGCTTCCTGCCGATCATTCTGATCGGTGTGCTGTTCGGACTGGCCATGGACTACGAGGTGTTCCTCGTATCCGGTATGCGCGAGGAATGGGCTCACACGGGCCGAGCACGCCAATCGGTCGTCGACGGCGCACGCCACAGTGTGCGGGTCGTCACCGCCGCCGCCCTGATCATGTTCACCGTCTTCGCCGGGTTCTTCCCTCTCGACGACTCCCTGATCAAACCCATCGCGTTCGCCCTCGCCGTGGGCGTGGTCATCGATGCCTTCGCCGTCCGCATGACGCTCGTACCGGCAGTACTCGCTCTCGCCGGCCGGGGCGCCTGGTGGCTACCGGGCTGGCTGGACAGGGGCCTGCCCGACCTCGACGTCGAAGGAACCAGCCTCCAGAAGGCTCCGGCTCATGCTTCGGCGACAGACCGCAAGGAACCAGAGCGTCTCCTGAGGAACCCTGCCCTCAGATCATCCGGGGGCTCGCGACACACCGGACGCCGTGAGCCCACTCCCGGCCGGCATGACCCCCAGGGCGCCCCGAAGGACAAACGATGCACCGGGCACTGCTGACAGACGGCCCCGCACTGGAGGAGGCCCTGGCCGACGGCGACCGCCTCGCCCCCTACCATCCGCCACCGCCGTCAGGCAGCAGCCTTGAAACGTTGGGTTTCCCTGCGTCCTGCGAGCGTCCCGGATGGGCCACTTCAGCTGCCACAGCCTTCGTCCTTCGAGCTTGTGTGTACGTTCCCCTGTTGCGGAAGGTCGTGTTGCGCACGGAGCGGGCTGACTTATGGATGAGTGGCGTCTGTTCCGGACGCGGGTCGGTGGTGACCCAGATGGTGGTCGAAACGATGTGCGGGCTCCTGGGGCGACTTGGCCGAGCGGGAGCGCGGGCTCGGGATCCGGTCCGGACAGCCGATCCTCCTAGCCCCGGACGGCCGCGTTGATCCCCGGTTGAGCACCGTCTTCCGACATCGGGACTTCGCCCGGAAGGCCGAGGGCACCAAGGAGACGTACGCGCCGGACTACCGGCTGTTTTTCACCTACTTGTAGCGCCGCGGACTTCGTTGGGAGGAGGCGACGACGGAAGCGCTGGAGAACTGGCGGCTGCGTGGCGAGGGGCACCCGTCTCCGAACGGTGGGGCGAAGTGGGCGCGGGAGTTGGCCGCGCTCGGGTTGTTCTACAAGATCGCCGTCAGGCTGGGCTTCATGCAGGCATCCCCCGTGCTCACGCACACGGTGACCACGCCGGACGGCGGCACGGTCGAGCTCCCGGACCTGGCGCGACGGATGTCCGCAGCTCCCAGGTGAAGTGGCTCTCCCCACGGGGATATGGCGGGACGTGGGCCTGGGCGGGATGCTGCCGAGCGGCATGGAAAACGAGAGCTGGTGGTCCCGGTCGTGCCGTCGTCGGCGTGGGCGTCGTCTACTACGGGTTGACCCGTCTGCTTCAGGACCAGCAGACACTGTCCATGGTCATCGAAGGCATCCTGCTCATCGTGGTCGTGCGCTTCGCCCCGCAGGGAGCCTGGCCCCTGATCTGCCGAGCGGTCCGGCTTCCGGCCGCGCGCCGCCGGGTCCCGCCCGCCGCGGCGGACACCGGCTCCGATGCCAGCACCCGGACTCTGGAACACGCATGACAGCGTCCGAGACTGTGTGAAGGATAGGTCGCTCACATCCGCAGGCAGCAACGGCCGGACCATGTGAACCCGGGCCTGGTCCACTGGGTCCGGAAAGCGAGCCCCCGCTGGGCGGGACGGGCGGGACGCGGGCGAAGTCGGCGGGCAGGTTCAGCCGCAGGACGCCCTCGGCGTCGACGTCGGCCAGGCCGCACGCGCCGCGGGCAATCCGGTAGGTGAACGAGACAAAGTTGGGCGGGCAGTCATCCTCGTGGGTGTGCCGGGCGGCGGGCCCGAACAGGGCCGGCTGAAGCACCCCGGCCCGCATGTGGCTTCCCACGGCCGTGACCGGCACCGGGCACTTCCAGCAGATCAACTCGCCGTTGAACTCCTGCGGCGGCCCGACCTGACCGGCCTCGACCTGTTCACTGCCCGCGATCCGGGCCCGGTGCATCCCCGCCCCTTCCCGCCGACGGCACCGCCCCGGCACCGCGTGCACGTCCCCGCCCGCGGCGCCCTGGCACTCCAAACGCCGGGCCTGGGCAATGTCGGTACGGAGAGCATCTGCGTCGCGGACGGCAGTGATGACGCCGCCGACGGTTGGGGCGATGCCGGCCGCGGCCGAGACGAGGACTGCTCGCTGGTCGACGCCATGCCTGTCCCAACGGCCAAGTGATCCATTGGAACGCCCCGGCACCCCTGTGACCTGCGGTGTACCAAAGTGCCAACTAAATCTCTGAACCCGGGCGTAGAGCTGAGGAAGGTAGTTGGCATCAGTGCAGGTCGCGAACGTTGCCTGATGCCAACTACCGATCCTGGTCACATTTGATGTGAGTGAGCCGCATCGGATATCTGATTGATCGGCCACCGGTCACGGGATGGAACACGAGTATGTCGCTGCCCACCCCCTCGTTGCAGACCTCTCGCTTTCGACTGCGTGCCTTCGAAGACGCGGACGCGAACGACCTGTTCGCGCTGCAGAGCAACGCCTACGTGTTGCGCTACTGGGACGATCCACCGTGGACCGAACGCGCGCGCCGAGAAGTTCATCACCCGTTGCCGAGAGATGGAAAAGGAAGGCACCGGGGCGCGGCTGGCCGTGGATCGTGTCTCCGACGGGGCGTTCATCGGCTGGTGCACCCTGAACAGGTGGAATCCGGACTTCCGCAGCGCGTCGCTGGGCTACTGCTTCGATGATGCAGCGTGGGACCACGGTTATGCGACCGAGGCCGCGCGCGCTTTGCTGCGGTGGGCATTCGACACGCTGGACCTGAATCGCGTCCAGGCTGAGGCCGATACGCGCAACGTGGCTTCTGCTCGCGTGCTGGAGAAGCTCGGCTTCGTGCGTGAGGGGACGTTGCGGGAAGACTGCGTTGTCAACGGCGAGGTCTCTGACTCGTGGGTCTACGGGCTGCTCAGGCGAGAGTGGCGGCCGTCGTCCGAGCCGGCTCCCGCCCGGCTGAGTCCCATCGCCCGGCACCTGGTATCGACCACTCCCCGAACCACTGATCACTGCGCCTCATCCAAACTCAACGACGAACCGGGTAAAGGCTCACATCTCGCCCTCTCACATCTAGGACCTGGGTACGGGCCACTGTGAGAACCATGTTCCGAATCACTCTTCCGGCACAGCTTGTCTACTCGCCAGTCCGGGCTGACCGGTTGATCCCTGCCACACGGTGGAGAGGGTCACCACCGAGACACTGTTTGTCAGCAGTCGGTGCACCGGGCAGCGGCCGGCCACTGCCAGTAGCCGTTCCGACTGGGAAGGTTCAAGTTCGCCGGAGAGATGGATCTCTTTGATGATCTCTGCGTCCGAACCGAACGTGAGGTCTACGTCGACCTGATGCAACGGCCAGCTGTGCCGGTCGGCATAGGCGCGTACGGCCATTGAGGTACAAGACCCAAGCGCCGCCAGGAGCAGCTCTCCTGGGGTGGGACCTGTGTCGGAACTGACGGGCTCCGATTCATCGGATCTCAGAAGGTGGGTGCCGATCACAACGGTGCGGGCGAGGCGTCTGCCCTCGCTGACAGAAACGGTGCGCGTGGACATCAGTAAACCTCTCTGGGGAGGACAAACAATTTGCAACCTCCGCGCCCCTGGCACGGGCACGAACCTCGGCGCTACCAGTAAGACAACGCTCACCGTGCGGGTGTGACACAGATCCCCGGCAACGGGGGATCTCCTTCGCAGCGGCCGCGTCCTGTCGGTGAAAGACAGAACCGGCGGGACGTGTGGGAGCGGTCGACACCCGCGCCCGCCGGACGTCACCCGTCGGTACCGGGATGAGTGTGGGCGGTGAGCCGGGTCATGTCTCGTTCAGGAGTGGGGCGGTGGCGCTTTGCATGTCCAGATAGCGCGTCTCTTCTCCCAGAGGTACAACCGCCAAGGTGCGTTCAAGGAAGGCCTTGATCACTATCGCCGGTGCGGCGACCAGGTCTGTTGAGTCACCCGAGTGCAGAGAAATGAATACAAGCTCGGCACCTCGGATCCTGGAGGGCCAGATCTGCACGTCGCCGAAACCACTGAGCCGCCGCAGACCGGACACCAGGAGTTCGCGGCCGAATGTCCACTCGACGGACCTATCGGAGCCCACATTGAACTCCAGGCCCACTCAGAAAGGTTCGGCGCTGTCATACCGAAGATCTGTTGTCGCCTGCGGGTATTCTTGATCTTGAACTAGTCGTACGAGCGTGCGACAGGTCACCGTCTCGCATCCGACGCCCGTGCGCTCCGTGTGGACACCTTCGTGGCGGTGGCTTTCCGCATCAGCACACCCGCGATCGTCGTCGGCGTCGAAGGCGTTCCCGCTCATCAGTGTCATCCCTTCCTGTTCTTCCCGGACCGACGGGTGCTCAGCACACCCGCCCAGCGCGGCGAAGTGCGCGTCGAATGAATCGAAGAGTTCGCACCTCTGCACCGGGTCGATCGGGGTACTGCGAGTCTCGGTGCGGTCAAGCTCTGAGACATCAGTCATCCGACTATCGGAAGAGGGCGGGACGGTCGGACGCCGAAGCCTCTTGCGCCCGTGGTACCGAGCTCCGAGCCCGCAGTAGGGGCCCGCACGCCGCTGGGCCAGCCGAAGACATGTCACAACGAGCAGTATCGGCTTGTCTTCATAGGTGAAACCGAGAGGAACAGGGGACACCGTGCGTGAGATCTTGATCATCGGCGGCGGTTACGCGGGCTTCTACACTGCGTGGGGCCTGGAAAAGAAGCTACGTCGGGGCGAAGCTCGCGTCACTGTCGTGGACCCGCGTCCGTACATGACGTACCAACCCTTTCTGCCGGAGGTCGTGGTCGGCTCGATCGAGGCCCGCCACGCGGCGGTGTCACTGCGGCGGCACCTGCACCGCAGCGACTGGTAGCCGGTGCGGTGACAGAAATCCGCAACAGTGACCGCACGGTCACCGTTCGGCCGGCGAGCGGAGCGGACTACCAGTTGACGTACGACATTCTCGTCGTCACCGCGGGAGCGGTCACCCGAACGTTTCCCATACCCGGACTCAGCAACCAGGCGTTCGGCCTGAAGCATGTCGAGGAAGCCGTCGCCATCCGTGACCGGCTACTGACCTCGTTCGACCGCGCAGCAACGCTGCCTCGTGGTTTCGAACGTCGCAAACTCCTCACCGTCACCTTCGTCGGTGGCGGCTTTTCCGGTGTGGAGGGCTTCGGAGAGTTGCTCTCCCTTGCGGGCGGGCTACTGAAGCACTACCCGGAAATCGACGCGGAAGAGCTGTCCTTTCACCTGGTCGAGGCGCGCGGTCGCATTCTTCCCGAGGTCAGTGACCGGCCCGGCGCCTGGGTGGTCCGGTCCCTGGAGGAGAGAGGCGCGTCGGTTCACCTGAACTCCCAGCTTGTCTCCGCCGAGGACGGACACGTCGTCCTGTCGAACGGCGCGGAGTTCGATTCGGGACTCATCGTGTGGGCTGCCGGCAACGCGTCGAACCCGACCGTGCACAATCACACGGACCTCGCCCTCGACGACCGGGGTCTCCTCCTCGTACGTCCCGACCTCCGCGTCGGCACAGAGGCGGACACAGTGTCAGACGTGTGGGCCGCGGGCGACGACGCGGCTGTCCCCGACCTGGCGGTAGGACGATCGGGAGCGTACACCGTCCCGAACGCCCAGCACGCGGTAAGACAAGGAAAGCGCCTGGCGAAGAACATTCTGGCTACGCTGCGGGGGAAACCCACCACGAATTACGTCCACCACAGCCTCGGAGTGGTAGCGACCTTGGGATTGGGCCGCGGGGTCTTCCAGTATCGGCGTCTGGTCAGCAAGGGCTTCCCGGCATGGCTCATGCACCGCGGCTATCACGTGCTCGCCGTACCGTCATGGGAGCGCAAGGTCCGCGTGCTGGCTGTCTGGATGACCGCCGCGCTCTACGGACGTGACATCGTCTCCCTGGCCTCGGTCCAGCATCCCCGGGAGGCCTTCGTGGCTCGGGGCAACCCACGCCGGAGTGAGCAGCCCGAGGCCGCCGCCCCGTGAGCCAGCCGTTTGGGCTCCCTGGTGCGGTGACCGACGGGAGGGGGACGCGGTCTGCTCCTCCGAAACGGAGGCCGACAGCGCAAATCGACGGTGCCCTCAGCCTGTCGGCCAACCAGTCCGACAACATCGCACGGTGTTAGTGGGTATACTGATCACAACGTTCGCGACATCATGTTCGACACGGTCATCGTGAAGATGTCGCACGTTGGCACCGAGGTCTCAGAGCCGACCTGGTGCCGTGCTCCGGGTGCCGTCCTCCCCCCCCGTGGACGGTGCCCGGAGTCACGCTGACCAGGTGAGCGGCAAGGCTTGGTCGCCGGCGGTCTCAGGCCAGCTTGGCGTAGAGGCCACGCCCCGTCCGCTGGATACGAGAAGTGCCTACCAGCCGGTCCAGGGTGCTGCGGACCGCGTTGATGCTCCCGCTGTCCTTGTCGCGGCCGAGAGCCGCCGCGACATCCCGGGCCCGCACGTCGGTGTCGCCGGCCCCCTCGAAATACTCCAAAATCTGTTCGGTGAGTTTGCCGTACTTCTTGTCATCGTCACCGTCATCGTTGGCGTGAGGCCTGGGGGTACGGCTGACCGCGTTGGCTCCGGCCGGGGAGGCGGAGTCCCGCGGACCCTGCCGACTCACCGCCGGCTGCTGTTTCTGGACACCACGTGTGATGGTGGCGTCGTCCGCAGATTCCGAGGAGGGGGCTCCCTCCTGCGGGGGCACGGGTGCTGAGGGGCGACGCCGTTTCGTGGACACCGCGGCCGCCGCGTCGGCTGCCTGCGGCTGGGCACCTCCGTGCATGAGGGCTTCGAGGGCTTCGAGAGCCCGCTGTACGGAGCCGAGATGAGCGACGACCGCAGCGAGCTCCCGCTCCAGCGCCTGCTTCTGAATCTCCAGGCGGGCCAGATCCTCTTGAAGGCTCTCGGCGGTGATCTCGATATTGTGCGCCGTGTGGCTTACGGAGACCATGTGTCCTCTTGTCCTCAATACTTTTGCGTGCTCGTCAGGCACACCTCTGGTGCCGCTCGCTCGCCCCATACGATGAGACGGGTGCCCCTGAACATCATAGGCGGATCGCGTACACAGCGTCACCACCATGTACGGGACAGCCCGCAGTGGTCACTCAAACGAAAGGCGGGAACGGGGGCCGACAGCACGGTCAGTCCGGGTGGCCCGTCCGAGACAGTGGCAGTCGGTGACTGTCGGACGCCCAAGACCGTGCCTGCTCCCGGGCCGTGCGGCACTACCGAGCGGCACTGGACCGGTTCCATGAACGGAGCTTGTCCGGGTTCAGGGTGACCCAGACCTGTACGACGTGAGGTCCGGCGACGTCCAGGCTGATGACCCCGGCGACCTGGCGGTCGTAACGAACGACAAGACCGGTACGTCCATTGACGGGATGGGTGTCCAGGGTGGTGCGAGGGTGCCGGGCAAGCAGCGTCAGCAGGCTGCGGGCGACCTGCTGTCTGCCGTGGACGGGCCGGACCAGGGCCCGTATCTTGCCACCGCCGTCGAAGTAGACGGTCACGTCCGGTACCAGCAGGGACGCCAATAGCCCGACTTCCTCCGCCACGCAGGCGTCATGAACCGCGCCGGTCACCGCGTTGTGCTGCTGCGGCGTCGTGGGCCGTGCGCGCCGGTCCTGCAGACTGCGGCGTGCACGGTCGGTGAGCTGCC
The DNA here is from genome assembly GCF_056436655.1 of Streptomyces sp. NPDC043427. Lineage (NCBI taxonomy): Bacteria > Bacillati > Actinomycetota > Actinomycetes > Kitasatosporales > Streptomycetaceae > Streptomyces > Streptomyces sp. NPDC043427. The sequence continues at coordinate 62,340 of NZ_JBWKCC010000040.1, forward strand.
TGCATTCCGGCTGTGGCTGACCGCCGATGTCGGCGACTGTACTCCGCGCCGTCCCGAAAGCGTCGTTCAGTACGAGCGCCGCCTGCTCGGTCGGAGACAGAGACTCCAGCGTGTTCAGCATCACCTGATGAATTTCCTGTGACAGCATCTCGTACCGCTCCGACGCCAACTCGCCGACCGTAGGTGAATGCTCCTCGTCCGGTTGGGCAAGCCGGTCCACGCATATACCGCCGACGGTCTTCACGAGCCAAGCGCGCGGCTGCACGATCCGCGCCAGCTCATGATCGGACAGCCCGTACCACAGCCGATAGGCCTCATCGACGACGTTCTCAGGCCCTGGACCGTTGCCGAGCATCCAGTGCGCGACATCCAACAGGTGGTGCCGTTCCTCCGTCAGCTCCGCGATCGGCACCACCTGACCGACGGACTTCATGCGCATCCTTCCTCTCGGATACCACTTCAGCGGCTCCGCCGTCCCGTCGGCGGATACCTACTGTGACGAGTCCGCACCAGAGGAAGTTGAACGGCAAACAGACGGCGAGGCCCCGGTACGCGACAGAGACAGGACAGCCACAGACATTGTGACATCGGCATAACAGGCAGTGGAAGCATTGTTCACGGTAAATAATGGCTACAGTGCGCCACCGAGCCGCTCCTATGCGGCTGTCGATCGGTGGCCGACAGGCCCCCGGTGTCACATATACGCCGACCGCTCGGTCTCATCTGTCAGAGACCTGACGGGCGTCTACGACCGCAGCGGGAAACGTCTTCCAAGTGCTCAGGGCGCTTCGGAACACTGCGGTCCCGACGCAGGACAAGGCATTCGGCTCCCTTGTCCGAGAGGCTCCCGCCGTACGACGAGTGAGCCGTTGAACCCTACGCATCTCGCACCGCAGGAGGTTCTTCGTGGACTGGCATGAATCGGCGATCTGCCAAGGCACTGATCCTGATCTGTTTTTCCCTGTCGGCAATGCGAGCAGTGGCCCCACGCTCATCCAGATCGCTGAGGCGAAGGCAGTGTGCCACCGATGCCCCGTGATCGACCAGTGCCTGAGCTGGGCCCTCGACGCCGATCCGGTGGAGGGAATCTGGGGCGGCACCACAGAAGCGGAACGCCGGGCCATGAGGCGGGGCAGTGCGTCACGTGCCGGCCGGGCCGCGGCGAAGCCCGCAGCGTAATCGCGCGCGAACCGAGACGCCGTACGAGCCTGCAGACAGTGTGATCGGGCTGTCGCTCCTGGTCACCACGTCGGTTTGGGCACGGGTGTGTCACACCATCACTGGCCAACCGGTCGTAATGAGAACAGAGCATCAAAATCCGGCCAGGGACAGCGGTGGGCGAGACCCGTGACCCGTTGCCTGGGACGAGAGTCGCTGCGGGTGATCAGGAATGAGTGATGAACGATGAGCAACGAGAGCAGGCAGGCCGCACCACAGCAACGGCGAAAAGGTGAGAGCATCGCCCGTTGGGTCGGCACCCGGCTGGGCACCCGTGGCGTGACCAGGGCTGCAGCGCGAAGGGTTTTCCCTGACCACTGGTCCTTCATGTTGGGGGAAATCTGTCTCTACAGCTTCCTCGTCCTCATCGTCACAGGCGTCTACCTTTCCTTCTACTTCCATCCCTCATCAGCACCGGTGCAGTACCAGGGAAGTTACGTCCCCCTCCAGGGTCAACTGGTGTCGGAAGCGTTCAACTCGACCATGCACATCTCCTTCGATGTCCGTGGCGGGCTGCTGATCCGGCAGGCCCACCACTGGGCGGCGCTGGTGTTCGTCGCCAGCATGTTCGTGCACATGATGCGGGTCTTCTTCACCGGGGCGTTTCGCAAGCCGCGCGAGCTCAACTGGGTGTTCGGCTTTCTGCTCCTGATCCTGGGCATGTTCGGTGGCCTGACAGGCTACGACCTACCAGACGACCTCCTCTCCGGCACCGGGCTGGCAGTCGTGAACGGCACCCTCCTCTCCGTACCGATCATCGGCACCTACCTGTCGTGGTTCCTCTTCGGCGGTGAGTTCCCCGGCGATGACCTGGTGGCTCGCTTCAACATGATCCACGTCCTGGTGATCCCGGCCGCCATGCTGCTGCTGATCGTCGCCCACGTGGTCCTGACGCTGCGCCACAAGCACACCCAGTACCCCGGGCCAGGGCGTACGGAGAAGAACGTCGTCGGCCTGCCGTTCAAGGTGCACGCCGTGAAGACGGCGGCATTCGGCCTCATGGTGTGCGGATTCATCTTCGTCATCGCGGCGATCGCGCAGATCAACCCCATCTGGCAGTACGGCCCCTACCGGGCCGACCAGGTGTCGGCAGGATCGCAGCCAGACTGGTACATGGGCGTGGCCGACGGGTTGCTGCGCGTTATGCCTGGCTGGGAGATCGACGCCTGGGGCCACACCCTGGCCCTCGACAACGTCATCCCGCTGGGCGTGGGTGTCGGCCTCTTCCTCGCGCTCGGTGCCTATCCCTTCATCGAGTCGTGGGTTACCGGCGACGATCGAGAGCATCACCTCCTCGACCGCCCGCGGAACCGGCCTGTGCGTACGGCACTTGGTGCCGCGTGGCTGAGTGTTTATACCGTGGCCCTTCTCGGCGCCGCGAACGATCTGATTGCCACGCGCTTCCACGTCTCTGTCAACGCGGTGACGTGGGCCGTCCGTATCGGCCTTTTCGCCGTGCCCCTCGTCGTCTTCGCCGTGACGAAACGCTGGGCCCTCACCCTCCAGTGGCGCGACCGGGAGAAGGTGCTGCACGGTCGCGAGACCGGCGTCATCAAACGGCTTCCGCACGGCGAGTTCGTCGAGGTGCATGAACCGCTCAGCCAGGAACAGCTGCACATCCTCACGGCGCATGAGCAGGACGAACCTCTTACTGCCGCCCAGGCGGGAAGCGTGAACGGCAGCCCCACCCGGGCGCAACGGCTGCGGGTCAGGCTCAGCCGGAGCTTCTACGGGGACGGAGCCCAGATACCTAAACCCACGGTGCAGGAATACAAGGAGATCACCAGCGGTCACCGGAGCTGACATATGGAGCGCCGGCTCACCCACAGGGTCCACGGTCAGCTCGCGATCAACACGTCTCCACCGACAGCCCCAGCCGCCAATGCGAAGACGCCGTATGCCGCCAACGGCGGCCTACGGCGTCGGCATGGACACCCCCGGCGCGGCACGGTTCACAGTCCGCGCTGGTCCGCTACGGGGCCAGTGTGATGGTTGTCGGGGTTCCCTGCCACGCCATCCTTGCGTAGGGGCACAACGAGTCGGCTGTCTCGAGCAGGGGAGCCGCAATCTCGCGGTCGATGCCAGGCCACTTCACCACCAGATCAACCTGGAGCAGGTAGCCACCGTCTGCCGGATCCCGCCCGAAGGCGACTGTTGCTTCCACGGAGATCGTGGAGGGGTCGAGTTCCTCCTGCCGGGCCACCAGGCTCAGGGCTCCGTGGTAACAGGCCGCGAAGCCGGCCGCGAACAACTGCTCAGGGTTCGTGCCCTGTCCGTCCCCTCCGAGTTCGGCGGGCATGCGCAGATCGAGGTCCAAGGCTCCGTCCGACGAACGCGCCTTGCCCGAGGCCCGACCGTGTGAGACCACGCCGCCGTGGACAGTCACGGTCGTGGTGTAAATGGGAGAGAAGGACGCTCCGTCGTAGTCCTTCTCGATGGACAGATCGGGCAATCGGATCCGCTCGGTCACAGCATGACTCCGGCATCGTCGCGGTACGCGCCTACCGGTGGAATGTACTTGCGGCGGGCCGGGCTATGCGCCCAGCCGCAGGCACGGGCCGCCGTGCCGCTCATAACCATCGTCACGTTGTCACTTCCTCACGCTTCGTAGGATCCCGGATCCCGGACGACCTGTAGACCGATGAGTAACGACGCTTGTGACACGTGCCCAGCGACGATCGCCCGACTACGCGGAAGCGGTCAATCGTTCAGCGACGCCACGTAGGAAGACAGCTTGGCCGGGTTCATCACCCACATGATCCGGTCGATGCCTTCCACGGACACATCTACGGACAGCAGGGCCACAGCTGCTCCGCCGGCGGAGATGAGGACGGCCGGCCGACTGTTGGCCTCGACCCACCGGATCTCCGACTGGGGCCAGAACCGTGGCGCGAACGCGGCGAGGTACTTGGAAACGTGCACGCGTCCGAACACTGGGATCTTCGAGGCGCCGCGAGTGCCTCCACCATCGGAGTAGCTGACGACGTCTGCGGTGAGCACATCCTCGAGCACCGCGAGATCACCTGTCTGCGCAGCGGTGAGAAACACTCGCAGCAGGCGGCGGTGCTCGCTCGGGCTCACACGTTCCCGGCGCTCAGCGGCCAGGTGCTTGCGCGCACGGCTTACCAGCTGACGGGCGTTGGCCTCACTGATCTCCAAGATGCCCGCGATCTGCGGATAGGGGTAGCCGAAGGCCTCCCGCAGGACGTACGCGCCCCGCTCCACCGGGTTCAGCTTCTCCAGGAGGAACAGCACCGCCAGTTCGAGCGCCTCAGCGCGTTCCGCGCCCAGCTGAGGGTCCTGAACGGTATCGACCGGCTCGGGAAGCCACGGTCCGACGTAGGACTCCCGCCGTACCCTCGCGGACTGAGCGAGGTTGATGGCCAGACGTGTGGTGATCGTGGTGAGGAAGGCCGTCGGCTCCACCACCTTCGTGCGGTCCGTGTTCTGCCACCGCAACCACGTCTCTTGAAGAATGTCCTCCGCCTCCACTGTGCTGCCAAGCAGGCGGTAGGCGATACCGAAGAGCTGCGGACGTGCCGCGAGGAAGTTTTGTGTCGCCTGTTCGAGGGAGTTGGCGTCGTCCTCGGCGTGCATGGGTGTCCCTTCGGCTGCAACGCCACCATGTTACAAGTCGCAGAAGCCGAGTGTGTCCGCGGCTCGGGCGCACGCTTCCCGTCTTGCCGAGCGTAACGGAGTCATTGCGGGCGGGGACCGAGAGTCATCGCCAGCACGGCCGGATCCTCCCACGTCGGTTGCGGCACGAATCCGTGAGCTTCCAGATCGGTGATCATCTCCGTGCGAGATGTCGGCCACATCCAGAAGGTCTCAGTGTGCTCGCGCAGCAGGAGCCCACTCTCCCGTACCCAGTAATCGAAGCGTGTGCGGATTCGGTCCCCCTCCGCCGACAGCACCATGCGGCCTCCGTACTCGTGCCGCCCGATTCGTTGCTCCGGGAATCGACGCTCAGTCACCTCGTCGGGAAACAGCCCCGACGGCGGAAGCTGAAGGAGCAGTGAGCCACCCGGAACCAGGGCCTCGGCGAGAGCCGGCCACAGAACATGTCGGGCGGAGGGTGACAAACAGGCGATCATGTTGTGACAGATCGCGAGGTCCGCCACTTTTCGGAGCCCCGCCTCGCCGAGAGTCGTGGGATGGACGGTGACCCGAGCCCTCAGATCGGCGGGCAGCGAGGCCAGGCGCGTCATCAGCGGTGTCCGCATGGCGTGTGCGGGTTCGATGGCGTGTACGTCTACCTGAGAGGCGACAAGGCTCATCAAGGTCACACGTCCCGTGCCGGCTCCGACATCCAGTACACCGAGTCGGGCGTTTTCCACAGCGCGGCCGTAGAGACGACGCACCTGTACCGCGTCGTGCTCGGCCTGAAGGACGTCGTAGAACTCGGCGCTGACCGCGTAGTCGTCCTGGCGAACCCGGACCGGCCGTGAACTGTGTACAAGGGTGCGCATATCCAGCAAGACCAATCGTGTGCTGTACCTGTGACACTTTGCTGGAGCAGGTCAGAACCGCGTTGGGGTTTCCGGTGCAGGGGGGCACGCATGGGATCCCATGGACGTCGTGCGTCGACACGGGGTGGATCAGCACTGGCGCGACATGTACGCCGTCCGCATGGTCGGTCGGGCGCGACACGACGTCCACGGACTCGAAGAACGCACGCACGAGCGAATGGGGGATGGGGGAGCGCCGTGCCAACTCCTCCTGAGCCGCTTTCGCACGCAAGTAGCCCCCGTGCAAGGCCGGCCCCCACGACGAAGAGCGCCACGTAGTGACTTTTCCGCATGGGAAAGACGCATCGGTGAGGTCGACGACCATCTCGGCGCTGCCGTGATACGGGCACGACGTCCACCCCGCGGTCCCGGAGGCGGGCAGCAGTTCTGGAACCGGCCAGGCCGGTGGCCCCGGCAACAACTCAGCGCGCAGGGAGCACGGTGGAAGGAGAACGGGTGGCCACTCATGTCACAGATCCACGGCCTGCCCGGTCATCACTTGCACAGCGTTCATGAGCCGGGCAATGCCCCCTCTGCGACACCAGCACGACGACGCGTTGACGTGGGCGCAATCCGCTCGGTGGGGACGATCACGCGCACGCCCCGCCTGCAGTCGCCATCGCTCGCACACGCCGGTTCCTGAAGAACCGGTCGGTTCCCTAGGAGAGTGCGCCAAGGCATGAGTCCCTCCGATGTCGTGTACTGCTTGCTGACAGCGCTTTTCGTGGCCGCGGCTGTCCACGGACTGCGCCGCGGCCTGCTGTCCGGCAGAACGGGATGGCGCGCCCGTGTCGATCACCTGCTGCATGCCGCGATGGCCCTTGTCATGGCGGCGATGCCGTGGGGCTTGGCCCAAGCGGTGCCGGCGGCGGCACAGATGGGGTTCTTCGCCGCCGCCGCATTGTGGTTTCCGCTGACCGCTGTCCGCCGCCAGGAATCCGTACTCCGCGCACAGGTCAGGAGGCTGCCCCAGGCGGCGGGGATGGCGGCAATGGGCTGGATGGCATGGACGTCCCGCTCCATGGCGGGTCCGTCGCACGAGAACCTGGCCGACGGTCCTGCCCCGGCACGGCATCTCGCCCATTCCGCAGGGGATTCAGCCATCGGTGACGTGGTCGTCACGATGCTGGTGCTGTACCTCCTGGGCTGTGCGCTGCAGTCGCTGACCCGCGAGATGCCCGCGCTGCGCTCCACCGCCGACAGGAGAGACGCCGGAACTGAGAGGGATCCCTACGGCCGCTTCTGGGACGGGTCGATGGCCCTGGGGACGGTCATCATGCTGCTCATGCACCACTGAACGGACACGACGGCCGACCCGTCTCACCACGCGTCGAAGACGGCTTTGCTGCGCATCAGGAAATCCGAGAGGTAGCTGTCGTGGGGCACTCCCGGAGCCATCCAGTAGGTCGGCTGATCACCGATGTACAGGTTGGCGATGGTGGGTTCCGAGAGCAGGGCGTCCAGCAGTTCCCCGTCGCGCGTCAGAGCCGACAGCACGAGCGTGTCCCTCAGCGGAACAATGCCGTCCGACCGGCTCCAGGGTGCGACCCACACGCAGGGGAAGGGCAGTTCGCTGCGCAGCTGGACGGCGTCGGCGCTCGCGGTTTGGTGGACGGCGGGGCGCAGTACGGCGCTGCCGTCGCCGAGATCGTCTGCGATCCCTTCTCCGCCGAGCCAGGCGCGCGTTCCCGCGGCCACGGTTCCCAGGTATGTGCTGAGGGCGTGCGCCCGCTCCCGCGCACAGACCGGCAGAACCGCCCTCTCGTCCTGCGGAGGGAGGCTGGGCAGTGCTGACAGGCGCGCCGCGATGGCCTGGGCAAGAGGTGCTGGATCGCCTTCGAGGAGGACTGCGGTGGCGTTGACACACGCGGTTCCGCCTTCGTCGGCGACAGACGCCACGATCGTGTCCAAATGGTCCCGCCAGTCCGTGTCCGCGGTGATGAGGATCTTCGATCGGCCCGGTCCTTGCGGCAGGACTCCGGGATCGTTCGCGTACTTGGCGACGACGTCGTCGCCGCCGTACACCACGGCCCGGTCGGCGTCGCGGACCACCGTGTCGGCGGTCCGGTGGTCGGTGGGCAGCAACACGAGCTGGTCGTCTCGTACCCCGGCCTGACGCAGCGCCCCGACCAACCGGTACGGGGTGAACGGCTCACGCCTCGACGGGCGGACGGCGACGCGGTAACCCAGCGCCAGCGCCTCCAGCCACAGACGGTGAACGCCGGGATGGTTACCGGAGGCGTTCACGGCGAACACGTCGCCCTGACGCACCCAGACCGCGTGTCCCTCGCGGACAGCAGAGTCACGCAGACCGCCGGCCGCGCCCACCGGCCTGCCCCGCCAGGCGGACGAGCGGGCCTGCCGTACGAAGCGAGCCGTGCCATCGGTCGCGGCGTGCACCACCGACAGGGGGGTGCCCGACGTCCGGCTCACGAGTCGCTCGTACTCCCGCACGTTCAGACCGCCTATCGTGCCGGAGGCGAACGCGTCGGCCGCCGCCGCGAGCAGACCGTCGAGGTCGGCCGCGGGTATCGGCCCGGCCTGCCGCAAGGCGGCCATCGCCCGCGTCACGAAGAGCGGCGGTACCAGGCTCAGCCGCGCGACCTCGGTGCCGGCCACGTCCGTCACCGAGCTCGGAACACGCGTCCGGTAAGCACCCCGCGGGCCCAAGGCGTCCAAGTGGATGGGGTCGGCCACGTTCACGGTCGTCATCAGTAGACGCCTTCGATCACCGTCTGGCCCTTGACCGTGGGTACGGGCGCGACGTCCGCTACGGCGTCGCCCGCGTGGCCTTCGTCCGGACGCACCCGCAGCGCGGTGTCCCGCTCCATGTTGTTCGGGATCAGCATGGACTTGCTGACGTGGCTGACCACCACCTGACCGCGTTCGCCGACCTCCACCCGTTCCCCGGTGCCGGGATCCACTACTGACAGGAAGACGTACGGCGACACCGGGTCGAACACGCACGGCTCCGAGGCGGTGAGACCGACCCTCTCCATCAGCGCGGTGAGCATCAGGGTGTTGCCGTACATGCCGATGACCGGCACATCGGGGAAGACCTCGGTGCTCAACAGCTCTCGCGTGTCGGGGTCCATGTGCGTACCGCCCCAGATGATCGCCTTGGCACTGCCGTTGATCATCTCGACGAGACCGTCCTCCCGGGCGAACCGCTCCAGGAGCGGGGTGGTGGCCGCGATGACGCCGATGTCCTGGCTGAGCAGGATGCGCCGGCACTGATCGACGAGGTGGTCGGTGTAGGCGTCGACGTCGTCGGCCCGGCCCGCGGCGACCAACTTCCTCACCCACCGGGGGTCCATGTCGACGCTCAGGCCCACGCTGCCGAGACCCGCCGCCGCCCGCTGCAGCACGTCTCCCACGAGGTGCGGCCCCGTCGGCGCCACAGTCAGCCACAGGCCGCCGTCGGGCAGCCCATGGGCCCTGAGACGTCGGTTCACCTGCTCAGTACTGTGCCGCATCCAGTCGTCCAGCTGGATGACGCGTTTGGGCGCTCCGGTCGTCCCGCCGCTGTCGAACACGTTCAGCAGCCTGGCCCCGGATCCGTAGCCCCTGGGGATGAGATCCGCCACCCATACCCCCCGCAGTTCGTCCGCCAGGTCGGGAAACAGGACCAGGTCCGCCACGCCCTTGACGTCGTGCCGGGGGTCGAAGTCGAGCCGTTCGGCCCGGTCGAGCCAGTACCGGGAACCGGTCGCGGGGTCGAAGTGCCATCGCATGGCCGCCCGGACGAATTCGTCCGGGTCCACGCGGTCGAAGGGACCGGTATCCAGAATGGTCAATGACTCGTCCACCATCGCAACGTCCTTTCTCGAAGCCCGTGGGGCCGGTGCCGGAGTGCGGGACAGGACCGGCGCGTCCGGCACCCACGGGACAGGCTCATGTCTGTGCCACGCCGCAGCGGTGATGCGCCGGCGCACCACCCCGATCACCAAGTCCGTACACCCGTGCCGGGTACGGCATGTTCCGTACTCCCTTGGTGCACCAGGCCTGACGGCCACGTCCCCACATACAAGACCGAGGTCCTCGGGTTTGTGTGACACCCGCCGTACGGGCGAGGAAAGGTGCGAACTCAGCCCGGGCCGGGCTGCCTTACGGCCCGTCAGGCATGCTTCCGTTTCCTGGGCCGGTCGATGTGGCCGCCGAGGCAATCACGCTGCCTCTGGTCCGTCGGATGCCTTCAGACCGCCGTGAAGGTGACTCCGGTGAGACGCTCGGACAGCTGCCAGAGCCGAGACGCGTCCGCCTCGCTCCGGGCCGATTTGTAGAGCGCCAGTTCCGTGGGACTGCCCGTGAACTGGCCCCAGCCGTCGGGGCCGTACAGACGCCCGCCCTCGGCTTCCGGGCTCGTCGCCGCGTACAGCAGCGGACGCAGGCCGGCGTCGACGGACTGCACGAGGACACCCCAGCGTGCGAGCCGCCTCATGATCGCCGCGTGGGGCGCGGGACGGGCCCGGCCGAGGTTGGGCCCGGCTGCGTAGAGATTGGTCAGAGTCGTACCGGGATGGGCCGCGTTGCTGACGAGGCCCCAGCCGCCCGATGCGCTGCGCCGCTCCAGTTCGAGAGCGAACAGCAGGTTGGCCAGCTTGGACTGTCCGTACGCACGCACCGGGGAGTACCGCTTCACACCCTGCGGGTCGGCCCAGTCGATCCGGCTGTTACGCGCGGCGCTGCTGGTCACCGTGGTCACACGAGCCCGGCCGGCCCGCAGTGACGGCATCAGCCGCCCGGTGAGAGCCACATGACCGAGGTAGTTGGTTCCGAACTGCAGCTCGTATCCGTCCTGGGTCGTGTGCCGCAGGGGCGGCGCCATCACGCCCGCGTTGTTGACGAGCAGGTGGATCGGCCTGCCTTCCTCATTGAGAGTGTCGGCTAGGTCCTCCACCGAAGCCAAGGAAGCCAGGTCGAGGACGCGAAGGGAGATCCGCGCATCCGGCACGCTCGTCCGGATCTGTTCGAGGGCGGTGGTTCCCTTGGCCATGTTGCGTACCGGCAGGATCAGCTCGGCGCCGGCATGAGCGAGGCGTGTGGCCAGCCCAAGGCCGACGCCGTCGCTCGCCCCGGTGACCACGGCCAGCTTTCCTCGCAGGTCGGGCTCCGTCATTTCGTTCATCACACACTCCTGGTCGGGCGGTACGTCCGGGTCACCAGCGTCCACTCGGCGCGCGGCCCGATCCATGTGCTGATTGACCATGGATCAATCGGACAAGACATGAACCACCGGGCATCATCTGAAGAAACGACCCGAAGTCGATGAGGGCGACAACACCGTGTGACACGATGTTGTTCCTGGCAATATGGTTGCCGGGCACCTTACGCGAGGTACGGCTGCTCGTCCCACGGCAGTCGACCCATCTCCGATCGACGAAGGGCACTCCCCATGCCTGCCATCCTGATCCACGGCGTCCCCGATACCCACCACGTGTGGGACGACGTACGTCGGCACCTCTCCCGGACCGACGTGGAAGCCTGGGACCTGCCCGGGTTCGCCGCCGCCCGGCCGGACGACTTCGGATCCACCAAGGAGGAGTACGTCAGTTGGCTCATCGACCGCCTGGAGCGGATCGGTGAGCCGGTCGACCTGGTCGGTCATGACTGGGGCTGCATATTCACCGCCCGTGTCGCATCCCTCCGACCCGATCTCGTGCGTACCTGGGCCGGGGGCAACGGTCCGATCAGCTCCGACTACGTCTGGCATCCGCTTGCCGTGACATGGCAGGACCCGGTCGACGGCGACCGCTTCATGAGCGAGCTGCAAGCGGAGTCCTTCGCCGACGACTTGGTCAAGGGCTTCGACGTCCCCGTCGAACCGGCCAGGGAGATGGTCAGCCGCGTGGACGGGGTGATGAAGGACAGCATCCTCAAGCTCTACCGCTCCGCCGTGACCATGGGGGCGGAATGGGAACCGGCACTGGCGAACGTGTCCGCGCCGTCTCTCGTGTTCTGGGGAGCGCTCGACCCCGCCTGCCAGATCGAGTTCGGTGAGAGGCTCGGCGCGTCCCTGCGCGCCTCCACGGTCGCCAAGCTTGATTGCAACCACTGGACGGTGCTCGAGCGGCCGGCAGAGGTCGCCGCACTCCTGGAGGCTCATTGGGCGGCCTTCCCCAACGGCTGACGCGTACGGGGACGGGACCGCCCGTGGGCGCCTGGAGCGGAGGGAGCAGGCTCATCCCCTCGACGCCGCACGGGGATCTTGTACTGGACCCGACCCGCGCCCGAGCACGCCGTTCAACGTGAGTGTCGTGCCCGGCGAGGACGCCCGGCCTTACGCCTTCGGCCAGGCGGGCGCGGGCCGCTTCTCAGCCGCTTCGCGAGCAGAGTGCCAGGATCGTCAAGGGCGACATGTCGTAGGGCCGTCGAGCCAGGTGAGACATACGTCGTCGGAGTCGGCGACGCTGTGCCGGAGGCCGTCGCCCGGGGCAGCCCGCTTCTGAGCCTCGGCGGAGGCCGCCGAACGGCGTAGGTGCCGTAAGGCCGCGGAGACGGCCTCGATACGCGCGTCCACCGCATCGAGGGCCTCTCGGAGCACACGCTCGTGGGCTTCCAGCAGGGCGGCTTCTGCCGCCAGCGTGGCGCCGATCGCGGCATGGCCCGAGCCGGGGTCAGTGTTTCGCGGCATCTTCTGTCTTCCTCTGGCTGGAGCTGGGGGTCCGGCAAGTCCCAAGTGATGCGGGGACGTGGAGACTGCGGGGCGCGGCTGCGCCGGTTGACGCGCCGACATGGATCTGGGTCGCCGGCCACACTCGCTCCCTTCCTCGCTGAGGGGCTTTCCAGGCCGCCGGCGCAGGCCCTCACAGCTCATGACCGAGTAGCTGGGGAGGCTGTGACGGGTACATCAGCTGCCGGGTGCCGACCCCTGATTCAGCGGAGCCGGGTGGGGCATGGCCAAGAAGCCCGTAATGGCGGAACCCGGCTGTTCCTCGCGGTCCCGCTTCCGGCCACAGGCAGTCCAGGACCGAGGCGGACGGTGGGAAGAGCGCGGAAGGGACCGCTGCACGGGCGAACCAGTCCCGGCGCACGATCTTGTTCGGCTCGGTCACCCGAGGCAGCGACATTGCCGGCGTCCTCTTCCCGCGGCGGGGAAGACTCTGTCGGCCGGTTCGTGCGGGGCGTCGTTGAGCGTCGGTGGCGACTGCGCGCCCGCGGAGTGACGCCCATGTGTCGTCGCGACACCGTGTGAACTCAACCAGTGTGACCTGCGACTACTGTCAGGTTGAATAGGCTGAAAAGCGTTGCTTGTGCCGTCGACATCTCTTCGAGGAAGAAACTGTGTGGGTTACCCTCACAGCAAGGTTCAAACGACACAAGTTCGGCACACGATCGGTGGCCATTGGCGGGGAAGAGATGTGCGTGCCTCACCGCCCCGCGGACACGGCTGGACGCGTCGTCGGCCTGACGTGGGCTGGGAGGGGTGTCCGGTGAGAGTCACCAACCCGCTGCTGCTGGGCGTCACCAGCCCTTTGGTGGGGCGCGACCGGGACCTGGAATGGGTTTTCGGCTTCCTGACGCACACGGACTCCGGCGGCGCCCTGCTGTTGTCCGGAGAGCCGGGCGTCGGAAAGACAGCGCTCCTGGACGCCGTCGCGAAGTCGGCGGTGGACGCCGGCACTCGCGTGCTGCGTGCCGCGGGCGTCCAGTTCGAGGCGGACGTCAGCTATTCGGCACTGAACCAGGCGCTCCTGCCGCTGCAGGACGCGTTCGACACCCTGGACGCCACTCATCGGGACGCCATACGCGTCGCTCTGGGTTTCGGCGTCGGTCAGCCGCCGGACCGCCTGGTCGTCTCCAACGCCGCCCTGGCCGTGCTGCAGGCCGCGTCCGAGGAGGCCGAGAGCGACGTGCTGGTCATCGTCGACGATCTTCCCTGGGTGGACCGGTCGAGCGCCGCCGTCTTCGCCTTCATCGCCCGCAGGATCGCCGGCAGCCGACTGAGGTTCCTGGCCGCCATGCGCTCCGGAACGGCGGGCTTCTTCGAGAGCGGCGGCCTCCCGACGTACGAGCTTCCTCCCTTGGACACGGAATCGGCCACCCGCCTGGTCGACGAACGTTCCCGAACCTGGCCCGTCAGGTCCGTCACCGCCCGCTGACCACCGCGCAGGGCAACCCCCTGGCCCTGCCCAACGGGCTGCGGGCCAAGCAGCGCAGGGCGCTGGAGACCCTGCCGGCCGTCCTGCCGCTCAGCCAGCGCCTGCAGTCCATGTTCGTCTCCCGCATCCAAAGCCTCCCCGCGGCGACGCAGGACCTGCTCCTGCTGGCCACCCTGGAAGGGAGCGGCGACCTCGGCGTCAAGGCTGGCTGGCGAAGCCGGGTCCGGTGAAGCACTTGGAGGAGCCGGTCGGTCTCGGCCTCGACCCGGCGCTGGCGGCCGGCCCGTGTGACGGCGGCTCTGAGCCTGCTTCGGGTGAGCCGGGCGGCCTGGTCGGGAGTGGGCGCGATCGCCAGGATCGCGCGGGCTTCACGTGCCAGCAGCCGTTCCCGCTTGTCGGCGAACGCCTCGAGGATCGCCGGGTAGTACTCACGCAGGTGCGAGCGGAGCCGGTTGTGGGCTCGGGTGCGGTCCCAGACCGCGTCCTGCTGGGCTCTGGCGGGGACGGCAATTGCCCTGGCCAGGTCGGAGTCGTCCGGGAGCGGCCGATGCAGCCCGGCGTCGGTCCGCAGGACGTTCGCCAGGACAACGGCGTCCTGGTGGTCGGACTTCTTGCCGGACACGACGTGCCGGTCGCGGTAGCGCGCGACAGCCATCGGGTTGATCGCGTACACCCGGCGGCCGGAGGCCCGCAGACAGGCCACGAGAAGTCCGCGAGTTGTCTCGGTCGCGATCGCGATCGCGACCGGATCGTCCGGGTTGTCGCCATGCTCCGCGAGCAACCGAAGCAGGTCCTGGAAGCCCGCTGCGTCGTCGTCGATCCTGAGCTTGCCGAGCAGTCGAGCGTCCCGGTCGACCACGGCAACGTCGTGGTGATCCTCAGCCCAGTCGATTCCGCAGGTCACATCCACCGCGCGCTCCTTTCGGGCTTTCCCGTCCGTCGGTGTCGGGCCGTGGCAGGACCACCCGGCGACCTAATAGAAGCGCTCGCGGGCGCACCACCCCATCAGCCGTCCGTGGCCCCAGCAGCGTCCAGGGTCCTCGCTCTCGTGAAGAGCTCCACGGCTCCGGCTGATCGGGAGGTGTTCCTGGGAACGGCTCGAACCACGGCACGGTATGACCACCGAGCTCGAATCGGCAGAGGCCGTGCACGCGTCCCTCTTGTCGAAGCACTCCCAGGCGCCGCATACAGCCCAGACGTCTCGCGCGGCCCCTGCCAGGACTGGCAACTGCCAACCCACAGTGCCTATTAGGCCTACGGGGCCGGTGCCGGCGATGTGGTAGCGCCGGTCTGTGACAGAAGTTCCGTGCCTGACCGAGATGATGTGAGTGGCGGGAGAGAGGCGAGTCCGGGTCAACGGTTGGACGAGGAAGGGCCGTTGGCCCCTGTACGGCGTTCACATCTCCCAGATGCTGCGGCATCCGGGCACCCGGTTCAATACGCTGTGCCTCGCATCACACACTGTCTCGCCATGTATTCACACTGTGCGGCTGAACGGAGAGGGAATCGCTCAGTGAAACCGGTCTCGTCGGCGCTAGGACACAGCGAAGTGGAACACGTCCGAGTACAGCCGCAGTTCCTCTTCGAGGCACGTCATGAGCGTTGACTGTCGGCGAAAACCATGTCCCTCGCCTTCGAAAGTAAGGTACTTGTACGGCACCCTGTGCCGGGACAGAGCATCGGTGAAGGCTTCCGCCCGGGAGGGCGGGCACACGACGTCGTCCAGCCCTTGGAAGAGCAGCAGCGGTACGTCTATCCGGTCCGCTTGATGGATCGGGGACCGCGCGCGGTAGAGGTCCGCGCACTCTTTCGGGCCGACCAGCGAGTCCAGGTAGTGCGACTCGAAGTCGTGTGTCCCTCCGGCGGACAGAGCGAGGAGATCCAGAACGGGACAGTAAAGCGTGGCACAGGCGTACAGGTGGCGATCGTGTGCCGCGACCGACAGCGCCGCGGTGAAACCGCCCGCGCTGACGCCCCGGATCGCCACTCGCCCCGCGGCGGCCGTGCCCTCGGCGATCAACTCCTGTGCGACCACGGCACAGTCCTCGACGTCCACCACGCCCCACTGCTCGCGCAGTCTCTCGCGGTAGGCGCGTCCGAATCCCGGCGTGCCACCGTAGTTGACCTCCGCCACGGTGATGCCCCGAGAGGTGAAGTAGGCGATCTCCGGATTGAGAGCGAGAGGAGCCCTCAGACCGGGCCCACCGTGCGCCCAGATCACCAACGGGGACACTTCGCCGGACGGACCCGAGAAGGCGGCGTTGCGCGGGGAATGAACCTGCGCGTGAATGGCATGTCCCGCACGGCCCTTGAACACCCGAGGGACGGGTACCGGCAGGTACTCGGTGGCCACCGCCATCCTGGGCGTACGACTTATGGCGCGGGTGGCCAGGGAGTCCGCGTTCACCTCCATCACCTCGTAGGGAGTGAAGCGTCCCGCCGCGACCCCGACGATGCGGTTCCCGACGGCATCGATATGGGGCAGCCACTCGTCCATCGGTCCGGGCACGTCGACGTACTGCCCGTGCGTGGGGTCCAGGACGGCGAGCCGCTGGCCTCCCACGCCATGGAGGACGGCGAGACGTCCGTCGGCAAGCGGCCGGAACCACCGGAGCCCCAGGCGTTGCAGACCGGCGAACTCCTCCTCGGCCCGGTGCAGCGAACGCTTGTCACCCGTGTCCGGGTCCACCTCGTACAGGTTCCACCACCCGGTGTCCTCACAAGCCACGATCAACGTGCCGGCGGCAGACCACTCCGCCTGCGCCACCGGGTCGTCCGGCCCTCCAGTCAGCGTCCTCGCACGCCGCAAGGAGCCGTCGTCGGTCACCTCGGCGATACGCAGTTCAGCCGCGTCCCACGGCATGTGGGGGTGGTTCCAGGCGAGCCACACGGCACGTCGTCCGTCAGGCGAGAGGTGTGCTTGAGAGACGAAACGATGGTCTGTCGCCGACAACTCCCGGACGGCAGACCGGTTGGCGGCGGCCGCGCCACTGAGCGGTACGGCAGCATGAACCCTCCGTACATCGCTGGGGCCGTTCCCTGTGAACTCCTCCATGACACAACGGACTTCGCCGCGCACCGGATCGATCACCGGCTCGGCCCAACGGATGCCTCCGCCCACCGGCGAAACCGGGGTCAGCGCGAAGGGCTCGGTGCTGCGCCCCTCGTGCAGACGAAATGTGCACAGCCGCTGGTCGGCATGGTTGACGAAGACGACGAGCGTGTCCGCGCCGTCCCTGGCGGCGGCCCAGGGCCGGCCGCCGTACTCGATGACCCGACTGCGCACGTCCCACAGGGCGGGCAGAAGCGATTCCGTTGTACCGTCGGATCGACCGCGCACGAGCGCCGACCGGCCTTCCTCCTGGGGGCGCGGCTCCACCCACCACGCCTCGCCGTCGACCAGGCCGACGTACGACGGTGCCGCGATCTGTCCTGCGGCAAGACCTGCCGTCGCGGCCGCGCTGTCGATGGGGGATCCCCATGACCCGAAGGGCGCCAGTGTCGTCACGGCATCACCTTCACTGGCACCGGGGGCGTCGCGTTCACAGACACCATGTTTTCCTTCATCCTCAAGCCGGGTGGTGGGCTTCTTCGACGGCATGTCTTCCCTCTTGACATGTGAAGACGAGCCTCGAACCTACACGAGCTGTGACAACACAAGGTGCGATAGTGTTTCGCTGCCTCAAGGAGGGCACGCTTCTGCCTCCTTGTCCTCGAGGCTCCTACCCCAAGTGAAAGGTGATTGCCGTGGCCGAGCTGTTTTATGACGCCGACGCCGACCTGTCCGTCATCCAGGGCCGCAAGGTCGCGGTCATTGGTTACGGCAGCCAGGGCCACGCCCACGCGCTGTCGCTGCGTGACTCGGGTGTCGACGTGCGGGTGGGGCTGCACGAGGGCTCCAAGTCCAAGGCGAAGGCCGAGGAGCAGGGCCTGCGCGTGGTGACGCCGTCCGAGGCCGCCGCCGAGGCCGACGTCATCATGATCCTGGTGCCGGACCCCGTCCAGGGCCAGGTCTACGAGGAGTCCATCGCCCCGAACCTGAAGGACGGCGACGCGCTGTTCTTCGGCCACGGCTTCAACATCCGCTTCGGCTTCGTCCAGGCCCCGGCCGACGTGGACGTGTGCATGGTGGCACCCAAGGGCCCGGGCCACCTGGTGCGCCGTCAGTACGAGGAGGGCCGCGGCGTCCCCTGTCTCGTCGCGGTGGAGCAGGACGCCTCCGGCAACGCCTTCGCGCTGGCCCTGTCGTACGCGAAGGGCATCGGTGGCACCCGCGCCGGCGTCATCAGGACGACCTTCACCGAGGAGACCGAGACCGACCTGTTCGGTGAGCAGGCCGTCCTCGCGGGCGGCGTCTCCGCCTTGGTCAAGGCGGGCTTCGAGACGCTGACCGAGGCCGGATACCAGCCGGAGATCGCGTACTTCGAGTGCCTGCACGAGCTGAAGCTCATCGTTGACCTCATGTACGAGGGTGGCCTGGAGAAGATGCGCTGGTCGATCTCCGAGACCGCCGAGTGGGGCGACTACGTCACCGGCCCGCGGATCATCACGGATGCCACCAAGGCCGAGATGAAGAAGATCCTCGCCGAGATCCAGGACGGCACGTTCGCCAAGAACTGGATGGACGAGTACCACGGCGGTCTGAAGAAGTACAACGAGTACAAGACCGCTGACTCCAAACACCTGCTGGAGACCACCGGCAAGGAACTGCGCAAGCTGATGTCATGGGTGAACGACGAGGCGTGAGCATCCTGTGGCTCGGGCGAAGCAGCCGGCACGCTTCGAAACAAGGGAACGAACGATGATCGACTCGAGGCCCGGTCAACTGCAGCCGATGCCGACCGACTGGCAGCGTGCCCTCGCCGTGGTGGCCCATCCCGACGACCTCGAATACGGCTGCGCGGCAGCCGTCGCCGCCTGGACCGATGCCGACCGCGAGGTGTCCTATCTCCTGGCCACTCGTGGCGAGGCCGGCATCGACACCATGGCTCCGACCGAGTGCGGACCGCTGCGGGAACGGGAGCAGCGTGCCAGTGCGGCGGTGGTCGGCGTGTCAGCCGTGGAGTTTCTCGACCATCGCAACGGCATGATCGAATAGGGCCTCCCGCTGCGCCGCGACATCGCTGCGGCCATGCGGCGCTACCGGCCCGAACTGGTCATCACGCTCAACCATCACACGACCTGGAGTGCCGGCGCCTGGAACACCCCGGACC
Organism: Streptomyces sp. NPDC043427; assembly: GCF_056436655.1. Taxonomy (NCBI): domain Bacteria; kingdom Bacillati; phylum Actinomycetota; class Actinomycetes; order Kitasatosporales; family Streptomycetaceae; genus Streptomyces; species Streptomyces sp. NPDC043427. Next base: position 81,381 of record NZ_JBWKCC010000040.1, read on the forward strand.
ACGTGGCCGTAGCGCACGCCGCTCTCGACGCGGCAGCGGATGCCGGTAATCGCTGGATCTTCCCCGAACTGATCGAGGCGAGTCTCCAGCCATGGAACGGGGTCCGATGGGTGGCCGTCGCCAATTCCCCGAACCCCACGCACGCGGTGCGTGCTGATCACGGCTTGGAGCGTGCGGTGCTGTCGCTTCGCGAGCACCGCACATACCTTGAGGCATTGACCGACGAGGACCCCGAATCGTATGCACGACGATTCCTGACCGAGAGCACCAGTGCCCTGAGCCCACGTTTCGGTGGGGTGCCGGCTGTTGTCTTCGAACTGTTCAGCCGGTGAGGCGTGGGCTGCCGGGGCATTGATCTCTGCCGCGTGCTGGGGACAGGTTGACACTTGCCATGCAGTGATAGTGTGGAAACCACTGTTGTGTTCCGAGCGGATCGTGTGACTGCGGCCGTCCGAGACGTCGAGCAGAGTCCCTTGAGACCGGCATGGAAGAGAATCGGCAATGACGACACTGCATCTCACTCTGCTCGGCGCGGTCCGCGAACTCGCGGCCGCGGAGCTGCCTGCCGTCGTCTCCGTCCACAATGGCCGTTCTTTGCGCCGCTTCGCGCTGGAGCTCCATGTGCCGGACGAACGGCACGAGGAACTGGACGCCGACCTCCAGGCGGCCTCCACGGCCGATGGACCGCACATTCAGGGGACGGACGCGACCTGGCGCGTGTCGGAGGGCTGGACCGCGGTCTCCCAAGGACGCAGACCCGAGATCTACATCTACAAGGCGGAGATCCAGGAGGTGGAGGAGCTCCACGTCTCCGCTCTCGAGATCGAAGGACTCACGCTCGTTCCGATCAGGTACAGAGAGGACGTCAGCGAGGAGACGATCACGGCGACGTTCGTCACCGAGGTGTCCGACGAAAACGATGAGCGGCTGGAGGAGCTTCTCAGGAAGCCGCATGAGTTCTTCGACGTCATCCGCCGAGGCATCAGTGACGAACCTCTGCGTATGCGCTTCGGGCGCCGCGTGTGGCAGCGGGCCGGGGAAGGAGCCCGCCGTCACAACCTGGTGCTGATCGCCGATGAGGACACGTCACAAGCGGCGCCCGATCCTCTTGCTCTGGTGAACCAACCGCAACTCGACCGGACCATGGAGAAGGCGTGCGCGAACACCGACGCGCTGGCCCTGCTACTGGAAGAGCTGCGATTCAAAGGTGTCTTGGACAAGGACGCCTTCGACGCGATCAAGCATGCCGCTACCGCGCATCCGTTGACTCACCAGGAGAAACGCGAGTTGTCCCGGACCGATCGTCTGGACGACTACTGGCGTTGATGACACATCTGCCGCTGCCGGCGGGTGGAAGGGAAACGCTCATGACCGGAGACGTCGCGGAACCGGTGCCTCAGATGGTTCTGTCCCCGCTGACCAGTGCTGCGATCTTTCTCGTCGTGACGATCGACAGCGGCGGCGAGACCACCGTCCGTGAACTGCTGTCGGACATCGGCTCGCTGGAACGGGCCGTGGGATTCCGTGCCCAGCCCGACGGCAGATTGAGTTGCGTCACCGGCATCGGTTCGCACGCCTGGGACCGCCTGTTCTCCGGGACGCGTCCGGCACGACTCCATCCCTTCCGGGAAGTGAACGGCCCGGTGCACCGAGCCGTCGCCACCCCGGGCGACCTGCTCTTCCACATCCGCGCCTCCCGACTGGACCTGTGCTTCGCGCTTGCCACGGAGATCATGAGCCGACTGCGCCAGGCAGTGACAGTCCAGGACGAGGTGCACGGCTTCAAGTACTTCGACGAACGCGACCTGCTCGGCTTCGTCGACGGAACGGAGAATCCGACGGGCCCCGCGGCGCACGCGGCGGTGGTCGTCGGCGACGAGGATCCGTCCTTCTCGGGCGGGAGTTACGTCGTCGTGCAGAAGTACCTGCACGACCTCGACGCGTGGGAGGAACTGTCCGTCGAGGCGCAGGAGAGAGCGATTGGCCGACGGAAGCTGTCCGACGTGGAGCTCGCCGACAACGTCAAACCCGCGGATTCACACGTCGCCCTCACCAGCCTCACCGACGCGGACGGCAGAGACCTCGAGATCCTCCGCGACAACATGCCCTTCGGCGCCGTGGGCCGTGCGGAGTTCGGCACGTATTTCATCGGCTACGCCCGCACCCCCGAGGTGACGGAGACGATGCTGGAGCGGATGTTCCTGGGCACGGAGTCGGCGCCGTACGACCGCATACTGGACTTCTCCGTCCCGGTGACAGGCTCCATGTTCTTCGCGCCGGCAGCGGACTTCCTGGAGGACCTTCCCGAGCCGCCGACGTCCCGATCGCCTTCCCTTGTCCGTCATCCGAGATGACCACACCGTTTCTGACCGTGATACCCGGTGGTGCCAAGCCTCCGTCCGTGAAAGTGATGACGACAGTGGATTTCAAGCTGGAAGTTGTGGTTCTGCCCGTCTCCGACGTCGACCGGGCCAGAGCGTTCTACGAGGCGGTGGGGTTCCGCCTGGATGCCGATCACGTCACCGATGACACCTACCGGGTGGTGCACATGACACCCCCCGGCTCGCCGTGCTCGATTCTCTTCGGCGTCGGGGTCACCACTGCCACTCCCGGTTCGGCGCAGGGGCTCCACCTCGTCGTTTCCGACATCGTGAAGGCCCACGAAGAGCTCCTCGGCAGGGGGATAGAGATGGGCGGGATCTTCCACGACACGAGTGAGATATTCCACCGCTGCACGGATGAGAGGCGGATCAGCGGCCCTGATCCGCAACGTCGCAGCTATTGCTCGTATGCGGCATTCAGCGACCCGGACGGCAACGGATGGGTGCTTCAGGAGGCAACGAACTGAACCCGGCCGTTCCGTTCCTGGTGCCGGCTGTCCGAGACCGAGCCGGCGCGGTTTCGACCCGCGCCTGCTCAGGTGCTCGGCGATCCAGCTCGGCTCGGCAACGTCCGGGTGCGCATCCCCTCATGGGCGCCGGTCGGGGACGAAAGCGGGGGGACCCGTCAGCTCGCCTGCCGTGCCACGACGACCCGGGACGATACGCTCCGTCTGTTTGCTCGGTCCGTCAGTGGTGGTGCGTCGCCGAGTGAGACTCGCCGTCGTCGGACCCGGACGCCGTGTGGCGCAGCCTCTGGAGGGTCTTCGAGATCGACTCGATGCGTGCGTCCACCGTGTGGATGGCCTCTCGGAGCTGGCTCAGCCGCCCCTCGAGCAGGGCGGCCTCTGCCGCCAGCGACGCGGTGGCGGCGGCGGGATCGGCTTGCCGGTCGGTCCCTCGGAGCATCTTCCCGTCCTCCCTCGGTTCGTGCCGGAGCTCTGTCGGCGGGCTTACAGCGATCGCCCGAGTGCGTCGACCGACCTGGGTCCCTGCCATGCTGCCTCCTCCTCGCTGCGGGGCTCGGGTGGATGCCACCGCAAGCTGCTGACACCCGATTGACCGGGCAGCGGGAGGAGCTGTGACAGCTGCCGGCGATCGGCCGCGTCCGTACGAAGGACGCGGCCGTAGTGCGGCGCGCGCTGGATTACTGGAACGTGCAGCCGGGGTTGGGGGCGTCCTCGGCGAACGGGGCGCCGTGCGGCAGCACGTAGAGGACTTCCAGGACGACGTCCGTCGTGCCGCGGTTCTGGCCCAGGTGCACGTGGTCCGCGCCTGACGGTTCCTTCAGGGAGCTGCCCTTGTCGTAGACGCCGTCGGATGCGCACGTGGCATCGAAGTGGCTCAGCGTTCCCTGCTTGACGTATGCGTACAGGGTGCCGTCGTGGTAGTGCCAGCCCGTTCCCTGGCCGGGCGGAATGGTGACCTCTCGGAGGATGTAGTTCCGGTCCCCGATGGTCTTCTGGGCAAGGACCTTGCCGGTCACGCCGGGACCTCCGGGAGTCGCCTGGGCGACCGCGGAGGTGAGGGAAAGCGCGGTGCACGCTGCACCCACAGCTGCTGCACGCAGCATATTGCGCATGATGATGCCTTTCGGGGCGCGAGGATGTGGTGACCGCCCAGGGGTGGGAGGTCACTTGGGAGTGTGTTTGACAGAACACACTGTAATGCCACTAAGTGTGAAGTCGTGCGGCGGCACAGTTCAGGGCGCGTGGGCTTCGCGATGGGCTACGACGAGGGACGCACCGATCAGAAGCGACGCGATGACGCCGGTGCACAGTACGGCGATCGTCGTGAAGGTGGTGGCGAGGATGGCAAGTGCCGCGACCGGGGGAAGGACGGTGGCCTTGGTGGGCAGTTGCACGGTCCGCCGGTGCAGCAGCCACACGCAGGCGATGAAGACGGCGACGGGCACCGTGTACGTGGCCGCGGCCTGGACGTCGGTGAGAGTGCCATGGTCGGTGAGGTGGGCGACGTTGACGGCTAGTCCTGCCCCCACGGCCGCTGCTGCGGCGAACACCGCGTAGTGCCCGTAGCCCCACAGCATGGCCGTGTTCTGGGTTCTGAGGCGACGCGGCGCGTCCTGGGCGAAGTACAGCCACCACAGGGCGAAGACGGTCAGGATGCCACCCAGTGCGATGAGCAGGACGGAGCCGACTTCCGCATGGGTGCCCAGGGCGGTGCGGACGGCAAGGGCAGCGGCGGTGATGGACTCGCCGAGCACAATCAGGGTGAACAGCCCGTAGCGCTCGGCTATGTGGTGCGGGTGCCACGTGGTGCCCTCGGCACGTTCGGCCCAGACCGGCACCGCGAGTTCACCAGCTGCGAGGACGGCGAACGAGGCGATACCGCCGTCGTGGGGCAGGGCCAGGCGGACCAGCCAGCCGATCTCCAGGACTGAGATTCCCAGGGCATACCGCAGTGCCGACCGCCGGCGTTCCTGGTCCGTGTACGCGGCGCGCAGCCACTGGCTGACCATGGCGAGCCGCATGACGACATAACCCCACGTGATGATCTGGAAGTCCCCGTGCTCCAGGGCCTTGGTGGCCCCTGCGGCCATGACCAGGGCTCCGGTGATCTGGACCAGGGTGAGGAGGCGATACGGCACGTCGTCCGTGTCGTAGGCGGAGGCGAACCAGGTGAAGTTCATCCAGGCCCACCAGATCGCGAAGAACACGAGTGCGTAACCGAGAAGGCCGTGACCAGGACGGCCCGAAGTGATCTCGTGCTCGAACGCCGAGGCCGCCTGGGCGACGGCGGCGACGAAACACAGGTCGAAGAACAACTCCAGCGCGGTGGCGGTGCGGTGTTCCTCACCGGCATGGCGGGCGAGCATCGGCCGGTGCCAGGCACTGGAGGGCGGCGAGGACACAGGAACCGTCACCCTCGACGACCTCACCGCCTTCACGCCGCCGCGTCCTGATCGATCCGTACCGCCGAGATGTCCAGGGCCAGAGTCACCTTGTCACTGACGAGCACGCCTCCTGCCTCCAGAGTCGTGTTCCAGGTGAGCCCCCAGTCCGAACGGCGCAGGGTGGCCCTGCCCTCGAAGCCGACCCGGAGCTGTCCGTCGACGTCGTCGGCGGCTCCACCGAAGACGAGATCGATGTCCAGCGGCAGCTCGACGTCCTTGATGCGCAAGCTGCCGGTGAGACGGAACTCGTCGTCGCCGCGCTGGACGATTCCCGTGGAGCGGAAGGCCATCAGGGGAAACGTCGCGGAGTCGAAGAACTCGGGTCCTCTCAGATGCGCGTCGCGTTCCTGGATCCCCGTGTCGATGCTGTCGGTCTGGACACTCACGTAGGCCGTCGACCGGGAGGGGTCGGAGCCGTCCAGCAGGAGGAGGCCCTCGAAACGGTCGAACCTGCCGCGAATGTTGGAGATCATGGCGTGCCGGACGGAGAATCCGACCGTCGTGTGGGCCGGATCGATGGTGTAGCCACCGGTGACTGCCGCGTAAGTGCCGGATCCGGGAGAAGTGGTTCGGTCGCGTCCTGTGAGCATGGTGAATGGCTTTCTCTACGGTTACTGCGGTGACAAGGCGCGCGCGTCTGGGGCGGGAAGCCGCGTGGTCTCCCGCTGTGCGTTACTCGACGAGCTTTCCGTCGGTGGAGACGTCCTCCATGAGTGAGGTGATCTCCTTCGGGATGGAGGGGATGCTTTCGTGGGTGATTCCCGTGGTCGGGGACCACACGAGGTTGACGCGGAGGGCGGGATCCATGACGGGGTAGTCGCTGCGGTTGTGGCAGCCGCGGGTTTCCCGGCGTTCGAGCGCCGCTTCGAGGGTGGCGCGGGCCGCCAGGGCGGCCGATTTGAGGTCGAAGGCATGCGCGAGGTCCTGGAACCCGGCGATGTCGGGGTGGACGCCGACGTTCTCCATACGCTTCTCGATGGTGTCCAGTTCCGCCAAACCGGTGCGCAGGCCCTCTTCGTCGCGGACGACGCCCGCGTGTTCGGTCATGGTGTTGCGGATGGCGCGCTGCAGGGCGCGGACGTTCTCGGGTCCGTCGGCGGCGAGGAATTCGTCGACCTCGCCACGGGCCTGAGCGATGGCTGCCGCGGAGCGGGGCTGGGCGGTGAGTGACTCGGAGTAGGCGGCAGCGGCCTGGCCGGTGATGCGGCCGTAGACGAGAAGCTCGATGAGACTGTTGCCACCGAGACGGTTGGCGCCGTGCAGGCCGCTCGACGCCTCGCCGATGGCGTACAGGCCGCGGACGTCCGTGCTGTGGTCCTCGGGACGGACCCAGACACCACCCATCGAGTAGTGCGCCGTGGGGGCGACCTCGATGGGCTCGCGCGTGATGTCGAGCATCTGGAGGTCCAGAAGCGTCTGGTAGACCCGGGGCAGTCGATTCATGATCGTCTGCCGGGGCAGGTGGGAGACGTCGAGCCACACGCCGCCGTTGGGAGTGCCGCGTCCTTCCTTGATCTCGGTGTAGGAGGCGAGGGCCACGCGGTCGCGGGTGGACAGTTCCATGCGCTGCGGGTCGTAGCGGGTCATGAAGCGCTCGCCGAGGGCGTTGCGCAGGATGCCGCCCTCGCCGCGGGCGGCCTCGCTGACGAGGGTGCCCGCGGCGTTCTCCGGCTCGATGATTCCGGACGGGTGGAACTGGACCAACTCGGGGTCGCGCAGCCGGGCACCGGCCTCGACGGCCAAGCGGAAGGAGTCGCCGGTGTTTTCGTCACGGCGCGAAGAAGTGCGTCGCCAGATGCGGGTGTGGCCGCCGGCCGCGAGGATCACGGCGTCGGCGTGGATGAGGTAACGCTGTCCGTTGGTGAGGTCGAAGCCGTAAGCACCGAAGACGGCACCGTCGTGCACGAGGAGGCGGGTGATGTAGACGCTGTCGAGCATGGGTATGTTCAACTGGCTCGCGCGCCGGATGAGGGTGCGCTGGATCTCCAGGCCCGTGTAGTCGCCGGCGAAGGCGGTCCTGCGGAACTTGTGCGCGCCGAAGAAGCGCTGCGAGATACGGCCGTCCTCCTCCCTGGCGAAGGCCATGCCGTAGCGCTCCAGGTCGTCGATGCCCAGGGCGGCGCCCCGGGTGACGATCTCGGCGGTGCGGGGATCGCCGAGCAGGTAGCTCTCCTTGAGCGTGTCCGCGGCGTGCTGCTGCCAGCTGTCCTCGGGGTCCATCGTGGCCAGGGCCGCGTTGATCCCACCGGCGGCCAGGGATGTGTGGGTGTCCTCTTTGGGGCGCTTGCCGACGGCCATGACATCGACACCGGCCTCGGCCAGCTCGATCGACGCCCTGAGGCCGGCCCCGCCGGTACCGATCACCAGCACCATGGTGGAAAGACGTTGTTCGGTGATAGCCACGATTGCTCCCATCGCTCCGGGTGGTCACTGACTAGGACCAGGTCCGGCGGTGGTTTGTGACACCGCGAGCGCAGCCTCAGCGCTCGACACGCGGTTACTCATGCGTGTGAGGACGGTGAGCGCGCGTTGGGGAAGCAGGGGGCTGAGCGACGCCTCGTTGGTCATCGTCAGCAGGGCAGAGAGACGGCGTCCGGTGTCAGAAGAGCCTCCAGGGACGCGATGTCCCCGGTACGCGCCGCCGAGACGAAGGTGTCGAGAAGCTGCCGGTGCTCGGCCGCGTCCACGGTCTCCTGGTGGTCGGCCGACAGGTGCTTACGGGCCCGGCTCACGATTTTGCGCACGTTGACGACGGTGAACCCGAGTATCTCCGCGATATCGGCGTAGGCGTAGTCGAATGCCTCACGCAGCACGTAGGCGGCCCGCTCGGTCGGATTCAGCTTGCCCAGCACGAGGAGCAGGGCCAGTTCGAGGGCCTCTGCCCGCTGCGCGCCCGCCTCCGGGTCGTTGCTCGTGTCTATGGGCTCGGGTAGCCATGGGCCGATGTAGGTCTCACGCCGCACGCGGGCGGACTGGGCCACGTTGATGGCCAGCCGGGTGGTTGCCTTGGACAGGAACGCCACGGGATTCTCCACCGCCGAACGGTCTGTCCTCTGCCAGCGCAGCCACACCTCCTGGACCACGTCCTCGGACTCCACCGCGCTTCCCAGCAAGCGGTAGGCGATACCGAAAAGACGCGGACGGAGCCCCACGAAGACAGAAACGGCCTCGTCCATCGTGCTCGTAGTGGAGGGCCTGTCAAGATGCATGATCCTCTGTCTCCGTTCCTCTCAGGACCCGTGCTGTCGATGGCGCACTCGTTGGTTCACCGTGTGACGGTCCGGCCCGTAGGCGCCTGGACACGGTTGCTTTGGCTGCACGCACAGGGGATGGGCCGGCCGCCACAGTGTCCGGTGTCACCACAAGGCGGGCACCAGGTCGATCGCGTCTTCTCTTCGACCGGGCACACCCTCATTCCGTTACAGGTCTGCATGGTCGTTGTCTCCGGCGAGCATCACACTGTCACCTTCGACAGAGTGGTCACACTGTGGCGATGCTCTTAGGCCCTGTTGCGAAAGTGCTGGTCGCGGCTCGAAGGCGTGATGAGCCAACCGGGACAAGTGTCTGAGCCGATCAGCCATGATTAGGGCTGGAAGCGTCGGCTGGGGGGAGGAGTTCGGTTGAGCAGGACTGTGCCAGTGATCTCCGGTGAAGCGGTGTTCTGGGCCTATGACGTGGCGCTCGGGGTTCTCTTTATCGAGGCGGCGCGCGTTGGTGCGGAGATGCCGGCGGATCTGCGGCCCTCGGGTTGGCCGGAGTTGGAGCAGGGGCTCCACACCCAGGCGTTGGGGGGCAGCAGTTCCGCTGTCCTGCTTGACGACTTCGCTGTCGAGCAGCGGGAGGTACTCCTGAGTTGCATTCTGGAGGCGGCACGCCGGATCGAGGCCCGCGGCGGCGTGAGCCGTGAGTAAGTTTCGACCTGGCCCGATTTGGAGGAGAGTGCGACCAGCTTCCTGCGCGGTGCAGAACACATCGCTGCTGCTCCGCTTGTTGAACTGGCGCAGGCTCTGGTCGATCTGGCAGCCGGCACGCTGTCCCCAGCTCCAGCTGAGCGCTACTGGTACTACGGAACCCCAAAGGGGCGGATCGTGCGGGGCGGATAGGGCTGCTGAGACGTTGCGTCATAGCCACTCGTTGATCGCTGCGACGAGCACGGTCGCTTCGTAGCGGACCGCCAGCTTGTCGTACCTCGTGGCCACGGACCTGTGACGTTTCAGCCGGTTGATCCCGCACTCCACCGCGTGACGCTCCTTGTACTCATCCTTGTCGAACTTCGGTGGACGCCCTCCGCGGGAACTGAGTTTCCTGCGGTTGCGGACTTGGTCGGTCTTCTCTGGGATGGTGCATCGGATCCCGCGTCTGCGCAGGTAGGCGCGGTTCGCGCGGGACCCGTAGGCCTTGTCAGCCCTTACCTTGTCCGGCCGGGTACCTGGACCTGCAGATGCTCGACATCACCCGCGAGCCGATCGAGATCGCGCCCACCGCGCACTACTCGATGGGCGGGGTGTGGGTGCGCCCGGAGGACCACAGCACGGACGGCCGCGGCCTGTACGCCATCGGCGAGGCGTCGAGCGGCCTGCACGGCGCCAACCGCCTCGGTGGCAACAGCCTCATCGAACTGCTTGTCTTCGGCCGCCTCACCGGCCGGGCGGCGGCCGCCTATTCAGAGTCCCTGACCGCGCAGCCGCGGTCGGCGTCGGCCATCGCGGAGGCCCGGGAGGAGATCGACGATCTCCTCGCCGCCGACGGGCCGGAGAACGTTCGTGCTCGGCAACGCGCCATCCGCAACACCATGACCGAGCACGCGGGCGTCGTCCGCGATGAAGACGGCCTGCGCGCGGGACTGGCGGAACTCGCGGCGATCGAGAAGAGGATGCAGGATGTAGGCATCCACCCGGACATCGCCGGCTATCAGGACCTCGCGCACGCTTTCGACCTCAAGTCCGCCGCGCTGGCGGCCCGGGCCACCCTCGAAGCGGCACTGGAGCGCCGGGAGACGCGTGGCTGTCACAACCGCAGCGACTATCCCGACATGGATCCTGCTCTGCAGGTCAACCTCGTGTGGTCCCCGACGACGGGCGTCACCCGCGAGAGCGTTCCGGCCGTCCCCGAAGAGATTTCCGCCCTGATGGAGGAAGTCTCGACCACGGGCAAACTCGTCGAATAAGAGGTGTCACAAACAGAACCGGTGGCCGGTCTCTACTGGTAGAGGCATCAGGGAAACTCGAAAGGAATGCCGTCATGAAGGTCGTAGTGATCGGTGGGACCGGGCTCATCGGCTCGAAGGTGGTCGCCGGGCTTGGCGAGCACGGGCACGAGGCGGTCGCGGCGTCCCCCAACACCGGCGTCAACACGCTGACAGGTGAGGGCCTTGCCGAGGTCCTGCAGGGTGCGTCGGTGGTGGTCGACGTGTCGAACTCGCCCTCGTTCGAGGACGAGGCCGTCATGGAGTTCTTCCGCACCTCGACGACCAATCTGCTGAAGGCGGAGACCCAGGCCGGCGTGGCGCATCACGTGGCGCTGTCCGTGGTCGGCACCGACCGTCTCCAGGGGAGCGGGTACTTCCGCGCCAAGCAGGTCCAGGAAGACCTGATCAAGGCGTCCGGCAACCCCTACTCCATCGTCCACGCCACCCAGTTCTTCGAGTTCGCGAAGGGACTCGCCGACGGGGTCACCGAGGGTGACACCGTGCACCTCCCCGACGCCAAGATCCAGCCCATCGTCTCCGACGACGTGGCCGTGGCCGTCGCCCGCACCGCGGTCGGCGCACCGGTGGGAGGCGTGGTGGAGGTCGCCGGTCCTGAGGCGTTCCAGCTGGAGGAGTTCATCCGCATGGGACTGACCGCTCAGAACGACCCCCGCAAGATCGCCACGGATCCGCAGGCGACGTACTGGGGCGCCCCGCTGCAGGAGAACACACTCCTGCCCGGCCCGGACGCGCACATCGCGGAGACCCGCTTCGCCGACTGGCTGTCACGGCAGAAGTAATTTCTCGAGGTGGCCCTCACCGAAGGGAGAGGGCCACCGATGTCCTTTGCCGACGGGCCGACTTCATTCCTCCGGGAGGGCGGCTCGCGCTGCTCGAACGCAAAGTCATGGAGCCACGATGTCCCTGATCCATGAGGACCGCATCGACCTCGCTGCCACATTCGAGTCGCTGACCGCCGAAGCCGCCGAGCTTCGTGACCGGGTCACGGAACTGCGCCAGGAACTCGCGGCCCTCGGCGAGCGCATGATCGTCATTTCAACCGCTCTGAACCGGCATACGCCCTGCCCCTGACCTCCTCGTCCGGGCCAGGGTCGCCGCCCTGCCTGAAGGCCAATGCAGGAGGCTGCGAAGGCGACCGTCGGGCAGTTTGGTGGCGCTGGACATCCTGGTGAACGACGCGCGTCATGCCGAGCGGACCGGTCCCCCTGCCGACGCGGGGGAGTGGACGCGCATGTCCGCCACCGAACGGCTCCGATCCATGTGCGCCGACCTGCTCACCTGCCGCGCTGCAAGGGTGCCGCGGTGGAGATCTCCTTGACCTGGGGGCGTAGGGGCACGGCCGTCGTCGTGCAGCGGCCACCAGGTTCCAGGATCGGGATCACTGCCTTCTCAGAGGCGTTGCGGCAGGAGGCGACGGCGCGTGGGTACGCGTCGTCCCCGTCGAGCCTGGATTAGCCGCGAGAGGCTGAGCCCGAGGAAAATCGCCGACGACGTCCAGTACGCCGTCACCCGGCCCGGGCACGTCTGCGTCGACGACATTCCGCCCGCCCGCCCGGAGGCCCGCTGACACCTGCCGCAGCGGTCACCGCCGACCGCCCGCATCACTCGACAGCACCCTCTCCAGATGCCCGAGGTCACCCGTCTGGGCCGCCGAGAGGAACGCCTGAACAAGACGCCGGTGCGCGACGGCGTCGACCTGCTGCCTGCGGCGGTCCCCGTTGAGACGCCGCTGGGCGCGTGCAACCTGCTGCCTCGTGTTGACGACGCTGAGATGCAGGATCTCGGCGATCCGGTCGTACGGGCAGCCGAAGCCCTCCCGCAGGACGTACGCGGCGCGTTGCCTCGGAGTCAGGGTTTCCATCAGCAGGAGGACCGCTCGCTCGACGGCGTCCTGCCGCTCTGCCACCTCTTCAGGGCCCGCGTGGTGGTCCACCCGCTCCGGGAGCGAGGGGCTGTCACAGGACTCCCGGCGCTTCCAGGCGGACTGGACGACGTTGATGGCCAGCCGGACGGCGGTCGTCCTGAGCAGTGCCGGCGGATTGGAGACGGCCGTGCGGTCGGCATCCTGCCACCGCAGCCACGTCTCCTGGATGACGTCCTCGGCTTCGTTCGCGTTTCCGACGATGTGCCTGGCGAGGGTGAGCAGCCCGGGTCTGGCCTGCACGAACACCCAGGTCGCGTCGTCCAGCGCGATGACGGATGTGCCCGCCGTCTCCCGGCTCTGCCCGGTCTCGGTCAGCTGTGTGTCCATGTCCGGCTCCTCTGCTCCGTGGGTCAGCAGCTCGAAGAGCAGCCGGCACCAATGTCGCGCCCGAGGGCAGCCCGGCGCGCCCTTGGAAGGCCGTAGGGGATTGCGTGGTCGTGCCGTGGGAGATCCGTGGCCGACCCGTCGGACCGTCGTTCCGGACGGCACTCGACCACCACGTTCGCTCAAAGTCGGAAGTTCTCCACCTTCGCAGCCGTTTACGATGGAACCGGCTCGCCTCGGTTGCGCCACGGCCGCAGTCATCCAGCTACGCACCAGCCGACGCGCCGCCATGAGGATCTGACGTGGGAGGCTGCCATGACGAGCCGCGGTTCCGGAGCCGGAACTCCTCGGCAGGCGGAGCGAGCGTCGGGCCCTCGATGACCTGCTGGCGGGCGCCAGGGACGGGCGCAGCGGAGTCCTGGTCCTTCGAGGTGAGGCGGGGATCGGGAAAACCGAGCTGCTGAAATACCTGCTGGGTCGTGCCACCGGATGCCGTACCGTCGGCGTGGCCGGCGTCCAGTCCGAGATGGAGCTCTCCTACGCCGACCTGCACCAGCTCTGCGCACCGCTGCTGTCGGGAGTCGACAACCTTCCGGAGCCGCAGCGCGACGCACTGCGCACGGCGTTCGGGCTGCACGGCGGAGCCGCGCCCGTCCGGTTCCTGGTGGGGCTGGCCACGCTGAGCCTCCTCGCCAACGCCGCCGGGAGCGAGCCGCTGGTCTGCGTCATCGACGACGCGCAATGGCTGGACCGCGTCTCTTCACAGACCCTGGCGTTCGTCGCCCGCAGGCTGCTCGCGGAATCGGTGGTGCTCGCCGTCGCCGTGCGCGAGCCGACCACCGGTGAGGTGTTCACCGGCCTCCCCGAGCTGCCCGTGACCGGGTTGTTCGCGGAGGACTCCCGAAAGCTTCTCGCCTCGGTCGTCACCGGCCCGCTCGACCGTAGGGTGCGTGATCGCATCGTCGCGGAGACCCGCGGCAACCCACTCGCCCTGCTCGAACTGCCCCACGCGCTCACGGCGTTGGACCTGACCGGCGACTTCGGGCGCACCGGGGCGGGGCCTATGTCGAACCGGCTGGAGCAGGACTTCCTCCGCCGCGTCCAGGCGCTGCCGACCGAGACGCAGCGCCTGCTGTTCCTCGCCGCTGCCGAGCCGGTCGGCGACGTGACGCTGCTCAGGCGTGCAGCCGAGCGGCTGGGAATCGCCGTGGACGCGGCCGCGGCGGACTCCGAGGCGTCGGGATTGATCACCCTCGGCGCCAGGGCGCGATTCCGTCACCCGCTGGTGCGTTCGGCGGCCTATCGTGCGGCAGGCCCGGACGACCTGCGCGAGGTGCACAGGGCCCTGGCGGACGTGACCGACGTGGGCTTTCCGACGCAGCGCAGCCATACCTCCTGGACCACGTCCTCAGCCTCGACCGTGCTGCCGAGTATGCGGTAGTCGATCCCGAAGAGCTGCCCGCCTCCGTTGCTACGGTCCATCCGCTGCAGGGACCGCCACCGACGGGAACGTGTGACAGAAACGGACGATGCTTTTTCACGGGCCTGCAAAATCCCACTGTTCGAGACACTGAGATGACCTGCCTGACACTCGAACCACTGCATATGATGTCGACAAGGGTTGAGGAGGGGAGAACTCATGGTCTCCGCGAGCCGTACGGCACACAGCATCGAGGTCACCGCCGAGGGGCTCCAGGAGGAACTGGCCCGGCTGCATTTCCAGAAGCAGGCGCTGGAAAGGGAGTTGGCGGCGATCGTGGCACATCTCGGCTCCGTACAGCGGGCCCTCGGCGCTCTCGAGAGCGCGCTGGTCACTCCGCGCGCCGCTGACCAGGTGGACGCGCACGGCAAGCAGTACGGCAAGCTCACCGAGCAGATCGTGGCGTACTTCGCCAAGGTCGGTGACGCGGAGGTGCGAGCCCGTGAGGTCGCGGCGGCGCTCGGCCGTGACGCCGACAGCGGAAGCATCAACGCGGTCCGCAGCACACTCGATCGCCTCGTCGCCTCCTCCCGCATTGAGCGCGCCGGCCGGGGCTTGTATCGCACCGGGCGTTCCTAGCGCTCGGCGGTCACCGCGACGAGCCAAGAATCACCACGACGCAGGCGATGATCGTCAGGGTGATCAGCACCATTCCGGTGAGTGTTCCCCGCAGCCATTGCCGGATCCTGACGTGGTGCTGCGCCTCCATCGCGCCGACGCGTTCGGCGATGTGATCGGTCACCATGCGGGCTACGTGTATCTGCTCGTCGACGTACCACTGCTCGATGTCCCGCTTCTGCTCGGGGGTGAGCCCCTCCACGCGCGCGGTGAATGCCGCCACGCGGCGGTGCGTCGCTCCCCTGTGAGCCTCCCGGTACAAGAAACCTTCGATGTCGGGCAGGCCGCGGGCGGCCTCCTCGCGTGCGGACACGGCGTACCCCCAATGAAAACGAGAACCCCACATGGTCATGGTGCGCTGCCTTCCTTCGCACGGCCGGCGCTCGGGTCCTGCGGCTGCCCACCCGTGACGAAGGCGTCCCGCGGACGCTGGACGGAGGCGAGAGACACGAGATCCCGGCCTGTCAGGGCCGCGGTGAGCCAGACCGCCAGAACGCGGATCTTGCGTTCCCAGCTGGGCACCGCGAGCACGTGATAACCCCGGTGCATCAGCCACGCCGGGAATCCCCTGATGACGATGCCCTTGTACTGGAAGATGCCCCGCCCCAGCCCCAGCGTCGCCACCACGCCCAGGCTGCCGTGCCGGTAGTTCCGGACTCGCTGCCCGCGCAGGTCGGCCACGAGGTTCTTGGCGAGACGTCTGCCCTGTCGCACGGCGTGCTGGGCGTTCGGCACCGTGCGCGCGCCCGGCACCGGCGAGGCCAGGTCGGGGATGGACGCGTCGTCGCCGGCGGCCCACACGTTCGGCACGGGCTCGGCGTCCGTGCCCACGCGTAGATCGGCGCGGGCCAGCAGCAGACCGCGCTCGTCGAGGGGCAGGTCCGTGTGGTTGTGCACGACCGGGTTCGCGGCGTTGCCGGCGGCCCAGACGATCAGCTCGGAGTCGTACTCCGCTCCGTCGGAGAGGACGACGTGGCCGTCCTCGGCGGACAGCAGCTGCGTGTTGAGATGGACATGTGCGCCGCGGCGTTCCAGGTGGCGTACCACCCAGGCACCCGGCCGGTCGCTCACCTCGGGCAGGATGCGGCCCCGGGCCTCGACCAGGTGGAAGGACAGGTCGTGGATGCTCAGTTCCGGATAGGACCTGAGCATCGCGGTCGCCAGTGACAGCAGTTCACCGAAGCCCTCGACGCCGGAGAACCCGCCTCCCACGAACGTGACGGTGAGCAGCTTTTGCCGCTCGGGGCCGGCCGGCAGCGACGCGGCCTGGTCGAACGCGGTCATCAGCCGGTCACGGATCGCCACGGCCTCCTCCACGTGCTTGAGGCCGATGGCCTGCTGCGCGAGTCCGGGAATGGGGAAGGTGCGGGTCACCGCGCCGGCGGTGACCACGAGGATGTCATACCGAAGCTCGTAGGCGTCGCCGCGCACCGGGCGGACGGTCACCGTACGGTCCGCGTTGCTGATCCCGGTCACGGTGCCAGAGATCAGCCGGGTGCCCCGCAGGTGCCGCCGCAGTGACACGACGGCGTGACGTGCCTCCACCGAACCGGCCGCCACCTCGGGCAGGAAGGGCTGATAGGTCATGTACGGGCGCGGGTCGACGACCGTGACCCGCGCCTCGCCCGAACGCAGCTTCTTCTGCAGACCCCAGGCGGTGTAGAAGCCCGCGTATCCGCCGCCGACAATCAGAATCTCTCGCATGACTCCCTCTGCTTCTTGTCCGTCACCATGTAGACCGCTCAGGCCGGGCCGGTGTGACATGCGACGGCGGCTCAGGCCGTGGCGGTGTGTACCTGCTCGGCGTTCTCGCCTGTGTCCGTTTCACCCGCGGCCTCGGCGTTCACCGCTTTGTGGATCTCGACGGTGAGCCTGTGGACGAGTTCCGTGAGTGGCGTGCTGTGCCGCCACGTGGATGTAGACGAACCACATCGATCCGGCGAACCGGGTGATCCAGTCGGCGATCCGCAACTGGACGTCCTCGGCGCGCTCCTTCCGCACCTCGAGATGGGCGGGGTACCTGTGCGCCGGGGACGCTCGTCCCCGTACGGCGTCGGTCCGTCCGGCTCGGATGGCCCTTATCGAAGTGACTCACCGGGGCCGCTCAGGAGTTGGTGGACGGCTCCGTCCATGTCCAGGTGGCACTCCTCGGTACCGGGGGGCACCACCGCGAGGGTTCGCTGCAGAAAGCCCCCGAGGGCTCGCGCCGAGGCGGTCACCACGACCGCCTCCTGCTTCGGACACGGGCACAGTGCGATGTGTACATGGTCCGCCCCGGGGTCCCGGCAGGGCCAGACCTGGACGTCACCGACGCCGGTGAGCTTCACCAGCCCGTCCAGGAGGAGATCGCGACCGACCACCCAGCGCACGGTCGTGTCTGCGCGCATGTGGAACGTCAGGGACACCGCGTAGGGATCGGCTCTGTCGTAGGACAGATCAAGCATCACCGGCCGGTCCACTCCTTCGGCGACGACCAGACGGACAAGCATCCGGCACACCACCGGCGTACAACTGTCGGGTTCTCTCATCACATCACCGCTCGGTAGATCTTGGGATCACGGGAGATTCGGAGGGCACACGGTGTGATGCGTCCAGCGCCGCTCGTGTGATTCAGGGACATCACGATTCTGCGAGGCCCTCGTGTGCTCGCACCATCAGTCAAATGACCCGCAAGTCGCCACGCAGTCACGTGACTGATGTTTGTCCTCGCCGACCGGTGCACGGTGAGCCCAAGCCTTCCCGCCCTACAGCGGGAGGGACGGCGCAAACGTACGGAGTACCCATGTCACTCGGCTCGCGCGTCGAACGGTTGCCCAAGACCCCTGCCGCGGACGCCAGTCAGTCCCCTGAGGTGGTGGGGCGTGCGCGGCAACTCCGGGAGATCACGGCGCTGATCGGGCAGGGCTCGGCCGCGGGTCGTGCCCTGCTGCTCTCCGGGGAGCCGGGCGTGGGCAAGAGCGCCCTGCTCGGGGAGGTCGCCAGGGTCATGTCCGGGTCGGGTGCCCGGGTGCTGTCGGCCGTCGGCGTCCGGTTCGAGTCCGAGCTCGCCTACTCCGGCCTTCACCAGTTGCTGTTGCCGCTGAACGACCGGATCGAG
The DNA here is from genome assembly GCF_056436655.1 of Streptomyces sp. NPDC043427. NCBI lineage: Bacteria > Bacillati > Actinomycetota > Actinomycetes > Kitasatosporales > Streptomycetaceae > Streptomyces > Streptomyces sp. NPDC043427. Next base: position 99,325 of record NZ_JBWKCC010000040.1, read on the forward strand.
CGCTTGGAGGACACCCACCGGAGGGTTCTGCGCAGTGCGCTGGGCTACGGGGGCGATCCGGTGCCCGACAGTCTTCACGTCTCCGACTCGGTGATCTTCCTGCTGCGCCGAGTGGCAACCGAACGCCCTGTGTTCATCGTCGTGGACGACCTCGGCTGTTTCGACCGGGCCAGTTCGGAGGTGCTGGGCTTCGTCGCCCGTCGGTCGGCGGGCAGCCGTATCGGATTCCTCGCCGCCTGCAGATCGGGAGACGAGACTTTCTTCGACCGAGCCGGGCTCACCGAGTACGAGCTGCCGCCGCTGGATCGCGACGCGGCCGTGGAACTGCTCGGAGTCCGCTTTCCGGGGCTGGCCGGACCGGCGCGGGACCGCGTCCTGGCGCAGGCGCAGGGCAACCCGCTGGCGCTCGTGGAGCTGCCCGCCGCGCTGAGCGGCCCGCAACGCGGCGCGCCGGCCGATCTGCACGACGTACTGCCCCTCTCCTCACGTCTTCGGATCCGCCTCGCTTCGCGCGTGGCCCGCCTTCCGGCCGAGTCGCGCCGGCTTCTGCTGCTGCTCGCCCTCGACGACACCGGAGATCCGGGAGTCCTCCGTGCCGGATCGGACGACTCGAAGGCTCTTACGGCGCTGTCAGCGGTGGAGTCGGACCGTCTGATCACCTTCGACGACACGAACCGACGGTTCGTCTTCCGGCATCCGCTGACGAGGGCCGCGGTCGTCGAGACCAGCACCCTGACCGAGCGATGCCAGGCCCACAAGACCCTGGCCGAGATCCGCGCGGAGACGCCTGAGCGGCGGGCCTGGCACCTGGGACGGGCAACGCTCGTTCCCGACGAGCGTGTCGCCGCCCTGCTGGAGGAGGCCGGGCATCGTGCCGCCACGCGAGGTGACGCTGCAGAGGCGGTCGCCACGTTCACCAGGGCCGCCGAGCTGAGCCCCCGTGCCGTGGACCGAGGACGCCGACTGACCCGGGCCGCATACCTCGGTGCCGACGCGACCGGTGAGCTGCGCGCGGCGTCGGAACTCCTCGACCGCGCCCGGCGCGCGGACCCGGGCCTCACCGGGTCTCCGCTGACCGCCGCCACGGCGGCTCTCCTCCTGCTCAACGGCGGTGACGGCGACATCGACATGGCCCACCGTCTCCTGGTGGAGGCCATCGAGACCGGCAGCCACGGATACGACGCCGAGGACGATGTTCTCATCGAGGCACTGCACCTGCTGCAGCTGGTGTGCTGGGCCGGTGGTCGCGATGCCCTGTGGGAACCCTTCCACGCGGCCCTCGACCGTCTGAAGCCGGCTACACCGCCGCTGCTCTCAGCCTGTGGCATTACGTGGAGGGACCCGGCCGGCACCGGCTCGGTCGGCCGTCACGGCATGGCCCCTGTCCGCCTCGACCGGCTCACGGAACTGCGGGGCGTCTTTTGGGAAGCGGTCCGTCGGGGACGCCGGGGCGGCCACGTGCGCCGGCACATCGACGCGCTCATGCACCTGTGCCTGCAGGATTTCCCGGCCGGCCGGTGGGAGGAGGCCGAAACGCTGGCCGCCGAGGGCCTGAGGATCTGCGAGGAGCGCCAATACCCGTTCTTCTCCTGGTATTTCGAGTACCACCAGGCCTTGCTCGCCGCAGTCCACGGGCACTTCGAAGAGAGCCGGAGTACGGCCGACCGAATCACGCAGTGGGCCGTGCCTCGTGGAGTTCTGGCGGCGGCGGCCTTCGCCGGCCATGCGCGAGTCCTCGCCGAACTCGGTGCCGGCGACTACGAATGCGCGTACCGGCACGCCGTGGCGATCAGCCCTGCGGGCCGACTCGCGCCCCACGCTCCGTACGCGCTGTGGGTCTGCATGGACCTGGTGGAAGCGGCGGTGCACACCCGGCGCACCGCTGAGGCGGAGGCACACGTGCGTGCGATGCGGGAAGCCGGTGTCGCGGCTCTCTCCCCGCGGCTGGCGCTGTTGGTGGCGGGCTCGGTCGCGCTGGCAGCACCCGATGACGGCGCGGTCGGGTGCTTCGAGCAGGCGCTGGACGTCCCGGGAGCGCAGGACTGGCCCTTCGATCTGGCGCGGATCCGGCTGGCCTACGGGGAGCGTCTGAGGCGCATGCGCTTCGTCACGGAGGCCCGAGCCCAGCTGGACTCGGCGGCCGAGGTGTTCGAGCACCTGGGCGCCCGGCCGTGGGCCGACCGGGCCACGGGCGAACTCCGCGCCACCCGCCGGTCCCGCACCGGAGCGAAGCACGGTTCCGTGACCCTCACCGCGCAGGAGCAGGAGATCGCCGTACTCGCCGCTTCCGGGTTGACCAACAAGCAGATCGGCGAACGTCTCCACCTCTCGCCCCGAACCGTTGGTTCGCACCTCTACCAGTTGTTCCCGAAACTTGGAATCGCCTCACGTGCGGCACTGAGGGACGCGCTCGCGTCCCTTGCAGGAAGCAACGCCTTCTAGTGTCCTGCGCCAGTAGTTGATCGTTAGTAGTTGCGTGACTTCTGCTGCTGGTGCGTCAGTTCCTCGTCGGGGCCCGAAGCTGGAGCCGTTG
>NZ_JBWKCC010000041.1:0-95338 GCF_056436655.1 Streptomyces sp. NPDC043427
TCGTCGTGCTCCGAGGAGACGACCAGCTGCTTGATGTTGAGGATCAGGTCGGTGACGTCCTCCTTGACGCCCGGCACGGTGGTGAACTCGTGCAGGACACCGTCGACGCGGATGGACGTGACCGCCGCACCCGGGATCGAGGAGAGGAGCGTGCGACGCAGGGAGTTGCCGAGGGTGTAGCCGAAGCCCGGCTCCAGCGGCTCGATCACGAACCGGGAGCGGAACTCGTCGACGACCTCTTCGGTCAGGGACGGACGCTGAGCAATCAGCACGGGGTGTTGCCTCCAGTGGTTTGGCGTCCGCTGTGTGACGCCGTGGACACCACGAAGGGTACGGGCGATACGGTCTCCGGTGGCAGCGCCGCACTTCCTCGCGGTGCACGGCGCCCGCAATCTGAACCGCCTCACGGGATGAGCTTCAGTGCTCGTCCCCCGATAGCGTGACCTTGTACGCCGGTGCTTCGGGGTGGGCTCCTGATCGAGGTCGCATCGGGGCTGGTTCGTGGTGAGGACCGCGCTCGTGGTGGCAGGACGGGCACGGGCCTGGGGGTGACCTCGGTGGAGATGTCCCTGGCGCGGCTGAAGGAGGCACTGAAACGGGCAGTGGCCCGGCGCCTGGTCGCCGCGGACGTCGGCCCAGGAGGTCACGATCCCTCGGAAAGCGCGCAAGGCGGAGCGCAGGGCCAAGGCGGTGGTGCAGCCCTGGAACGTCGAGGTGACACGTCGGCTGCTGCTTGCACGGTCAGCGCCTTGCCGGCGGCAGCCTGTGCTCGGCTGACCAGCGCCTTGCGGCGGCCACGGCTGTTCCCGCTGCTCCACAGGGCCGTCGGCCCCTGGTCGACACCGGGTGGAGGTGCACACCTCCAGCAGCGCCCAGCAGGGCAGGTGTGCCCTGGGCGGCACCGCGTTCACCGCTGCGTGGCACAGCCGGCTCGCGCCGAGCGGCGGCACTGCGACAGGGTCGTGCACCGGCGCCAGATGGATGTGGCAGAGCCAACCCAACCCCCTGTGGGTTTCGCTGCTGCACTTGCCTGGGTCTGCTGGGCGTCACGGTTTGAGACGGCGTGTGCGTGGCGTTGCCAGGGTGAACCACTGGTATGGGCGGTGTCGGCTCAGGACCGGTCGGGAACGGTCTCAAGGGATGCCCCGGGGCCGCGCAGGCGTGCGCGGGCTGCCCGGGGCTCACGGGTAGCTGATCCGGCCCTGTGACGCTTGCCGGCCACAGCGGGTGATACCGGCGCGTGGCCAGTGATGCGTGCGCCCGGCCCGCTCGCACGTCGGGCCTGGCCACGGCGACGCCCCCCGCACCCGGGACTACTTTCAACGGCGTACGGCGGAAGGCAAGACGCGCCGGGAAATCGTCCGCTGCCTCAAGCGTTACGTGGCACGCGAGGTCTTCCACTTGGTCCGGCCTGAGAGTGCACAGCGGTCTGGTGAGAATGAAGCCCATGGACCATCTGCTGCACCTCGACCGCACGCTCGACGAGCTGGACCCACCCCGCTGGATGCCTCCTGCCGCTGACGCGACCCACTTGGTGCGCACAGTGCATGAGCTGCGGTGCGTGCCCCTGGGCGAACTCGGTCCCGCGGATCTGCGCACCCTCATTTCACAGCAGGTGGCACTGCCCTACGTCCTTCCCCTCGCCGTGCGCCTGCTGATCGAGGAGCCGCTGCTCGACGCCTACTTCTACGAGGGCGACCTGTTGCTCGCCGCCGTCAACGCCCCTGCCTCGGCCTGGGCCGTACTGCCAGAGCTCGGCGCGCGGCTGCGGACCGTCATCACGACATTGCCGGAGACCGCGGTCGCCGGCCTGCCACGCGGTGCCGCAGAGGAGCTTGCGCACTTCGTCGGAGAGCCTGCGCCGCGCCCTTGAGCTGAAATCGGAGATTGGGGCTACAGCCTGCCCGGCGTCGCAGGCTGCCCTGAAACGACGCGACCTGGAAGGTTTGGCCACTCGCCTCATCGCAGTCGTGTCCCCGGGAAGGGGCCGGTCCGGGGCACAGGCCCCGGACCGGCTGCGTGGGAGTGGGGGGCGTCAGCCGGCCGTGGGCACAGGGTCACGGTCCGATCCGGCCGCTGACTTCGGGTCGGCCGCTTCGGTCTCTTCGAGCTTCGCGCTGGGTGCGGGGCTGGCCTGCGGCTTCGGATCACCCTGAACCTCATGGGTGCGGTCGGTCTCGGGAGCGGAGGTGTACGGGATCTCGCCACGCAGGACGGCCCTGGCGCGGTTCTCGTCGAGCTGCCCCTCCCATTTGGCCACCGCCAGGGTGGCGACGCCGTTGCCCACGACGCTGGTCAGAGCACGGGCCTCGGACATGAAGCGGTCGATGCCGAAGATGAGGGCCAGGGCGGCGACGGGTACGTGCGGTACGGCGCTGAGAGTGGCGGCCAGGGCGATGAAGCCGGAGCCGGTGACGCCGGCGGCGCCCTTGGAGGTGAGCAGCATGACGGCGAGCATCGACAGCTGCTGGGTGAGGCTGAGGTCGATGCCGAGGGCCTGGGCGAGGAAGACCGAGCCCATGGTCAGGTAGATCGCGGTGCCGTCGAGGTTGAAGGAGTAGCCGGCGGGCAGTGTGATGCCCACGACCGGCTTGGAGGCGCCCGCGTGCTGGAGTTTGGCCATCATGCGCGGCAGCACAGGCTCGCTGGACGAGGTGCCGAGGACGATCAGCAGCTCCTCCTTGATGTAGCGGAGGAAAGGCAGCAGGCGCAGGCCGTTGATGCGCATGACCGTGCCGAGGACGACCAGGACGAAGAACAGGGCGGTGAGCCAGAAGGAGCCGACCAGCAGAAAGAGGTGACGCAGGGTGTCCAGACCGTAGTTGCCGATGGTGAAGGCCATGGAGCCGAAGGCGCCGACCGGGGCCAGCCGCATGATCCAGCGGATGAGCGTGAACAGGACCTTGGACAGCTTCTCGACGCCCTGGGTGATCCCCGTCCCGGCCTCGCCGGCGGCGTTCAGACCGAATCCGAACAGGACCGAGACCAGAAGCACCGGCAGGATCTCGTGGCCGGTCAGCGCGCCGGGCAGGGTGTCCGGAATGTTGGAGAGGACGAACGCGGAGACGCTCTCGTGGCTCTGGGTCGCCTCCGGCGGCAGGCCCTCGGTGGAGAGGGTGGAGGGATCGACGTGCAGTCCGCTGCCGGGCTGGACGATGTTGACGACGACCAGGCCGATCACCATGGCGACGGTGGTCAGGACCTCGAAGTAGATCAGCGCTTTGAGGCTGACCCGGCCGACGGCGCGCGCGTTGCCCATGGAGGCGATGCCGTGGACGACGGTACAGAAGATGACGGGCGCGATCATCATGCGTACGAGCGCGATGAAACCGTCGCCCAGGGGCTTCAGGTCGGCTCCGAACGACGGCCACAGCCAGCCGACCGCTGCTCCGGCAAAGACGCCGATCAGGCACTGGACATAGAGCAGGGACAGCAGTCGGCGGATGCGGCCGGGTGGAGCGGTGACGGTGCCCGGGGCGGCGTCGTTGCGGCTCATGCGGGGCGTCCTTCCAGGACGGGAACGAGGAGTTCGGCTCGGGCGATGCGGCGGGCGGCGCGGTGCAGCAGCACCGTGGGGGACGCGCCCTCCGCTGCGGGGACGGCTCGGGCGGTGATGACACCGGCCGGGGTGCCCAGGCGCAGCGTGCCGTCGGCGGTCTGCCGGGCGACGCGGTGGGCGAGGGTGCCGGGGGTAGCGGCTGCGGTGACCAGCGCGACGGCCGAGGTGAGACCGATCGCCGGGTGGGGTGCGTGCATCGAGACCATGCGGACGGCCAGGTCGTACTCGTCCGGTCCGACCGGGGTGCCGTCGGTGGTGCGGTAGGCGGCGGGGCGGGCGACGACGCCGACCTTCGGCACGGCGTGGCTGACGGGATCGTGCTCCTTGGCCAGGCCCATGGCAAGGGCGGCCTGACGGCGCAGCACGGTGAGCGCGGGCAATGCCGTGGCGAACTCGGCCAAGGACTCGGTGCCCTGGAGACCGAAGGCCTTGGCCTCGAACAGTGCGGCCGGGGCTCCGGCGTCGACCAGGGTCGCCTCGATCCGGCCGGCCGGGCCGGTCAGGGCGTCCACGGCGCGGCCGGTTGGCAGTGCGCGCCCCGTGGTCGAACCCGCCGGGTCCTCGAAGCCGAGCAGGACCGGCACACCGAGCGCGGCGGTGCCCGGTACCGCGGCCGTGCCCTCGTCGAAGGCCGTCCGCCCGGGGGTGGGGATGGTGCCGGTGAGGCGGGCCCGGGTGTTGACATTGCGCATTCGCACCGTGGTGGAGTCCGACGTGATCGGCACCAGGCCGTTGTGGACGGCGTACAGGGCGACGGCGGTGGCGCAGTTGCCGCAGTTGCTGGCCCATTCCACGCGCTCGTCGCCGATGCCGACCTGCGCGAAGGCGTACTCGACGTCGACGCCCGGCTCGTCCGAGGCCCGGACGATCGCGGCCTTGGAGGTGGTGGAGGAGGCGCCGCCGACGCCGTCGATCTGGCGGGGGTCGGCGGCGTTGTAGGCGGCGAGCAGCAGGGTGTCGGCGTCCACGCCGGTCGCCACCACGTCGTGGTGGTCGAAGATCCAGCACTTGCTGGTACCTCCGCGGATCATCTCGCCCTGCAGACGCAACACAACAGACTCCTCATGGGAACCCCGACGGCACTTCCGTACGGGGTGCGATCCACAGTGGGCGCGCAGAGCGTGAAGTACAATCTCGGAAATCTGCACGGGTATTAAGTTGAAATTAACGCTGGAGGTGACGTGATGCTCGACGTGCGGCGCATCCTGCTCTTCGCCGAGGTCGCCCGCCGGGGCTCGGTCACCGCGACCGCACGGGCCCTCAACTACACGCCCTCAGCGGTCTCCCAGCAGGTCAGCCGTCTGGAGGCGGAGGCCGGACAGCCCTTGTTGGAGCGGCATGCGCGGGGCGTCACCCTCACCGACGCGGGACGCGCACTGGCCGAGCGCGGGGAGCGGATCAAGCGCGAGCTGACGGCGGCGGAGAACGAGCTCGCCGACTTCGCGGGACTGCGTGCGGGCACCCTCCGGGTCGGCACCTTCCCCACCGTCGGCGCCTCCCTCCTCCCGCGGGCCGTGATCGCCTTCCGGGAAGCTCACCCCGACGTGCGGCTGACGGTGCGCAGCGCCCGCATCGCGGGCCTGTGGGCGATGCTGGAGAACCGGGAGATCGAGATGTCCCTGATGTGGGACTACGACTGGAACCGCATCGACCGCGAGGACATCGTCGTCACCTCGCTCGTCGACGACCCTCCGGCACTCCTCGTCGGCCAAGACCACCCCCTCGCCGGCCGCTCTTCGGCCGCCCTCGCCGACTTCGCCGACGACGCCTGGATCACCCGTGCCGACCACCACCCGGTGGCCGAGGCCCTCGCCCGCAGCTGCCGCGCGGCCGGTTTCGAGCCGCAGATCGCCTACGAGGCCCACGACTACCAGGAGGCCCAGGCCATGGTCGCCGCCGGCATCGGTGTCGCCCTCGCCCCCACCCTCGCCCTCGAAGGCATCCGAGCGGGCGTCAGCGTCCTGCCGCTGCAACCCCCCGCCCCGGTGCGCCGCATCCTCCTCGTCCGCATGAGCGACCACGACCTCACCCCTGCCGCCCTGGCCTTCGCGGGCTTCCTGCGCGACAGTGCGACAGTCGGCGCGCCGTCCTGACATGCCGCGTTGTACGTCCAGCAGGGCAACGGCTGCCCCGCCGACGTCTTCGCCGGGATAACCATGATCCCGGACCTGCGATCCGGCTGGCGTGGCACTGCCCGCGACAGGTTCCAACGGTCTGTCACCGGGTGGTGGCGGCTCGGCGCCGGCGCGTCAGTCGTCCCCCGGCCTGGGTGGTCAGGCATTGACCTTCCGCAGCAGACGGGTCGGGAGCCGGGCCAGCAGGTATTCGGCGACGGTCCAGGGCACTCGGGGCACTGTCGCGTGGACGGCGCCGGACTCGATGCGGTCCATGATCTTGCGGGCGCCCGTGCGGGTGTCGATGAGGAACGGTCGTTTGTCGCCCAGGGCTTCGTTGATCGGGGTGTCGATGTAGCCGGGGGCGACCGTGGTCACGGTGATGCCGCTGTTCCACAGCTCGCCTCGGAGCGACTGAAGGTACCTCGTGAGCCCTGCCTTGGAGGCGCAGTACGGCGCCCCGCCTGGCAGGCCCGCCCCGGCCACGACGGAGCTGAAGCCCACCACCTGCCCGCCGCCCTTGCCGCGGAAGTGTGCGACGGCCGCGTCGATGGTCGCCATCGCCCCCAGCAGATTGACGTCGACCACCGCACGGTGCGCCTTGAAGTGGCCCTCCCCGATGTTGCCCCCTACGTCCACGCCCGCGTTGGCGATGACCATTCCGAGTCCGCCGAATTGCCGGGCCGCGTCGTCGACCGTCCGCGCCACGGCCTCGTACTCGGTCACGTCGAGGGCAGCCACGGTCACCGAACGCTGCGGGAACGCGGCGGTGAGCTGCGCCCGCAGTTCTTCCAGGAGCTCGATTCTGCGCGCGGTGAGGTACACGTCGTAGCCGCGGGCGCACAGCTCGGCTGCCAGCGCCTTGCCGATGCCCGAGCTGGCACCGGTCAGGAACGCGGTTCTCGCGGGCAGCGGGGGCCGGCCCGGGTCGACGAAGGGCAGCTTCCCGAGCAGGCGGCGCGCGGTGGTCAGTTCAGTGCCGTTCATCGGTCACCGTTCCTGTGATCCCCGAGCGCTTTGGCCGTGCGTCCGTCGAGGGCGGGCCTGCGGTACAGCTCTTCTCGGATGGCTGTCATGCGCTGTCCTTCGTGGAGTGCCGGAGAAGGGGGTCGAACGACCCCGTCGTCATCATGGCCACCCGCCCCAAGAGTGTCAACACTGGTGACAGGCATGCTGACACCAGAGTTAGCACCACTGTTGACACCGTTGGAATTGCAAGTCAGGGTGAGGGCGCCGAAGTTCTGCATGTCCGCGCGATGAAGGGGCTCAGTAATGCGCAATGAAGTGGGTGGATGGCTGCTGGGAGCCGCCGCGGCGGGCGCCGGGGCGGTGTGGCTGTGGCGCCACCAGGACGAGGTGATGACCGGCCGCCCGGTCAATGAGTGGACGTTCACTCACATGAATCTCCTCATGCCCACCGACGACGTCCGCCGGGGCGGGGACGTGTTCCCCCTGCCCGGGCGACCGCGCCCCCTGGCAGTGACCTACGGCTTCGAGGGGCGGGAGCGGAGCCTTGCCGAACTGCACGCTCGAACGAACACCACCTCCTTCGTCGTGCTGCATGGCGGCGAGATCGTCCACGAGTCGTATCCGGGGCTCTTCGCCGGGGACGACGTACGGTTCCAGATGTTCTCGATAACCAAATCGGTGACGTCGATGCTGATCGGGATTGCCCTCGACGAGGGGGCGATCAAGGATGTGACCGAGCCGGTGACGGGGTACTGCAGGGGGCTGGTGGGCTCCGCCTTCGACGGCGTGACCATCGAGCATCTGCTCGACATGAGCAGCGGAGTGGGTGACCTGGTGGAGGACCACACCGTTCGGGACAGTCTGATCAACCGGTTCACCAAGGCCGCCACAGGGGGCGGCTCGCTGCACGAGGTCGTGTCCTCGGCCGAGCGTTCGACCGAGGCCGGCACGCAGTTCAGCTACTCGACGATCGACACCCAGGTCCTGGGATGGGTGCTGGAGTCCGCCACCGGCCGCTCCCTCGCGCAGTACGCCACGGAGCGCCTCTGGAGCCGCATCGGCGCTGAGCACGACGCGTACTACTGGCTCACCCGTGGGCATCCGCGTACCGCGATCGGCGGCGGCTCGCTCAATGCCACCGCCCGGGACATGGCCCGGCTGGGGCTGCTGATGTCCCGTGGCGGAGAGCTGAACGGGCAGAGCATCGTGCCCGAGGAATGGGTGGCGCGCAGCCGGGGCCGCGGGGTGCCGCACCTGGAGGTCGGCGCGCTGGGCCCCAGCGGCTACCCGCACTACGGGTACAGCAACAAGTGGTGGACGCTCGGTGGCGAGCGACGTCCGTTCACCGCGGTGGGGATCCACGGCCAGTACCTGTATGTGGACCCGGACGCCGACGTGGTGATCGTCAAGACCAGCGCGTGGCCGACGGCGGACGACCCCTCACGTGACGCGGAGTCCGTCACGGCACTGCGGGCGGTGGCCGACCACCTGCAGGAGGACCACCGTTGACAACGCCGTCGATAAGATGACAGCCATGACACGCGCGAAGACCAACCCGGCAGGAGCCACTCCCGCGCGGCGGAAGCAGCGTCCGGCATCCTTCCTCACCCCGGATCTGATCCTGGACACCGCAATGGCCGTGATCGAGAGGGACGGTCCGCAGGCGCTCACCTTCCGTCGGCTGGGCACTGATCTGGGTGCCGACCACACAGCCGTGCTGCGGCACTTCCGCGGTAAGGACGACCTGCTGCTCGGCCTGGCCGCCCGGCTGGTCAGCGATGCCCTGCACGACTTCGCACCGTCGGAAAGCTGGCGCGAGACCCTCGCCTCGCTCGCCCGACGGATCCGTGCCGCATGCTTGCGGCACCCGGGTGTGGCCGTCCTTGTCGCGGCCCGCACCTCGCGGCGCGAGCCGGAGTTCCAGGGCGCCGACGTGGTCATCGGCGCCCTGCTCGAGGCCGGCTTCCATGGACGCGAAGCGGCCTCCTACTACCGGGTCCTGGCCGAAATGGCACTCGCCGCCAGCGCCTTCGAGGCTTCCTTCAACGTGCTGGACAAGGCCGCTCAGGAAGGCGACCGGCTGGCCTGGCGCCGCGAGTACCTGACGGCCTCGCCACAGCGGTACCCGAACCTGGCACAGGTCGCCCCCTATCTCGCGGAAATCGACGAAGAGGACCAGTTCGAGACCGCGCTCGGCCTGCTCCTCGACGCCGTGGAGCTCCGCGCGCAGCGGGCCCGCGCAGAGGGAAGCGAACGCAAGGAGAACTGACGCCTCGCCGGGACGCCGACCGTCTCGACGAACACGTACTCACCGACGCCTGCGCGACTCATCCCCTCGTCGTCTCCGCCGGCAAGACCCGACGTGAGATCATCCGATGCCTCAAGCGATATGCCGCCCGAGAAGTCCGCAACCTGGTCAGGACGGGTCTCCGGCGAGTGGTCCCCGGGAGCGGTGCAGGAATCCTGCCCGAGCAGCCGACCCGCCGCACGAAGGCACTCTCCGGTGCGAAATACTCTTCCGATGAGTTCACGCACTTCCCCGATCAGCCAGCCGATCACGATACGGAGGGCCGTTGCGCGGGATGCCAAACGGCTCACGCGGCTCGTGCGTGGCTCAGGCGCCTACGAGGGTAAGTACGCAGCCGCAGTCGCGGGCTACCGGGTCGGTCCTGATTACATCGAGGCCCACCGCGCCTTCGTAGCCGTCGGCGCCGACGAGCCCGGAGGCCGGGTCCTCGGGTTCTACTCGCTCGTCCTCGCTCCACCGGAGCTCGACCTGCTGTTCGTCGCTGACGAAGCGCAAGGACGGGGTATTGGACGACTGCTCGTCGCACACATGCAGTCCGAGGCCCGTGCCGCCGGGCTCGACCGTGTCAAGGTCGTGTCGCATCTTCCCGCCGAGGACTTCTACCACCGCGTCGGTGCAGTGCGGACCGGGACCGCTCTCGCGAACCCGCCCGCCGTGCCGTGGGACCGTCCCGAATTCGAGTTTCGCATTCCTTCGGAGTGACGCGGTGTGCCGGTTGGCGGGGCACCGGCTTCGCCTGCATGGTGGGCGGCATGCAGGAGCGGCTGGAGCCGCGCGCTCCGTGTGTGCCGTCGCCTCTGCCCTGGCGGGGCGATCGCCTGCGCCAGCGGCCTCCCCCGGCGACCCCCTCGCCTCAGGCACTCCCAGGGCCATCGAAATCGCGTACACCTCGGCTCGCTCCACACACGATCGAGGTCGGACGCGTAAATACGTAGTTCACGTAACCCTGATCTGCGAGATGAAGTGGCCACAGTCCACCGTCAGCGCTGTAGGGGGTGATGCCTTGCCAGTGCAGCCATCAGTGCAAGTGGAGGTAGTCAGAGCCCTTGCCCCGTGGAGTCTGGGCTGCCTCGCAGCAGGGGGCCGAGGGAAGCAACTGGTGCTGGATCTCCGCCGCCAGGCTGGTCTCGGTGGTGCGCCGGCCCTGGTGGTACAGATCGGTGAAGCGGCGGTCCGTGACGATGATGTAGGCCAGCGCGTGGGCCGCATGGCGGACCTGGCGCAGCACGGTGTCGTCTGCAGACTGCAGGCTCACCTCCAGGACGCCGATGCAGTCGCCGCGGTCGGTGACGGGCGTGATGACGCGTCGTCCGCCCTGGCCGTCCGGTTCCACATGCTGGCGCTGGCTCTGCAGAACGCTGTCGTAGACGCTGCCCTGCAGGTCGATCGGCTCACCAGGGTCGGCGGCCTTGTCACCGGTCGCGGCGAGGCGTATCAGCCGCTGGCCGATGAGGTCGACGAATTAGAAGGATACGGCCACGGCACCGAACCGCTTCCGCAGGTCGTGTGCCACCGCGTCGACGGACTCACCGGGCGGGGCCGCCTCCGCAGCGGCCAGCAACTCGCCCAGTTCCAGATCTCCACCCTTCACAGCAACCTCCTGTCGGTTGCCGCGCCTTCTTCCCCGAGTCTGCGCAACCTCACATATGCTGCCCATTTTGCCTGGTCAGGGCAGCATTCCAGATCGGTGCGAGCACGTCCGGCCTCCGTCAGGCGACGTTCGTGGGCGATCGTGCGGGCGGGCCACCCGTGGCTCATCCGTCGGTTGTCGTCGTCCGGGGTCCACCGCGTCCTCCCACCGTGCGAACAGGCGCCTGTGCAGGCCGGTGGCATGATCGTGCTTCTCGTGGGCAGGCGACCGGCGTGTCGTGCGCCCCGGCTGAACTTGTGTCCCGGGTGAGCTCTTGCCTGGTCCAGGCCGGCTTTCAGCTGCTGGGCGACGCGGACAGTGGGATTCCGGGGCTGCGGGTGACCGAGGTGTCTGCGGGCGCGCTGGTCAGCTGGACGGCCTCGGACGGGTTCACCGCGCTCGCCCGTGACCGGGCAGGCCGTGCAGCGAGCAGTGACAGCATGAGGGTGATCGTGCAGGCCGCAGTAGCAGGGCTGCTGGTCCAGCTCGGGCACAGCGTCACCGAAACGCCTGATGGCTGTGGTTTGGTGGTGCTCGCCGAAGCGGTCCTGCCACGGGGCGGCAAGGGCAGCTAGGCACCGGCCCGCCCGACGCACTGGGCGCCGGCAGTGTGCGTATGCGGGGCGAAGTCGGCGTCGCTCGCGACGCTGCCAGCCGGCGGCGCCACCCCGCACGCCGGCACCGTGCCCACTCCGACCGCTCCCCGCCGAATTCGCCCCTGTAGCGCCCCGCTTCACGGCAGATCGTCAGGGAAGGCGGCGAGGCCGACGGGAGCGCAGGCTGTTACTGGGAGCGGCGTCCGGTGATGTCCCCGCCGGGGTTGTCGAGTAGGGCTATGCGGGCGGTGATGCGTTTGCCGACCGGCTCCCGCTGGGCCTCGAAGCCCTGGGCGACGGCCATGACGATCTCCGTGCTGCCCGACTCTGCCCGCATCGGCGGCCCGCGCCACCGGCAGGACGGGATCGCTGTCCCACACGACCACTTCCACGACGGCGCCAATGATGCGCAGCTCCATCAGCACGGGGCCAGGGGCGTACTTGCGGGCGTTGGTGACCAGCTCGCTGACCACCAGCTGGGTCAGGTCCATCGCGCGAGCGGACACCGGCAGGCCGTGCTCCGCCTGGACACGGGCGAGGAAGTCCACTGCCCGGTGGCGTGCCTCAGCGATCACGTGCCCGTCACCGTCCAGCGCGACGGTGTCCTGTATGTGAGGGGCGTCCGGCGTCACGCTGCCCTCACCCGCAGGGACTGATTCGGCCGGGTCCATCCTTGTTTCCCCTTCACACGTCCTGCGCGTACCCGGCACTCTGCCTCACATGTCCCGTGAGAACCGCATAACGGGCCGCACACGTGTTCGCCGTAGCATCGAGGCAGGTCACCGGCGCACTATCGCGCCGGGCCTTGAGGTCCCATCAGCGAGAACAGTCGAGGAAACGGTGACAGACACTCACGGAGCAGCCCGGCCCGGCCACCTGTCGATCGGCCACACCGCCATCGACGGCATCCGGGTGGTCACCGTGCACGGCGAGATCGACCACGCCGTCAAGGGCATGCTCAGCGAGGCCCTCCTGTCCTACGACGGCTCGGGGCCCCTGCGGACCGTGGTGGACCTCACCGGCGTGACCTTCATGGACTCAAGCGGAATCAACGTCTTCGTCGCCGCCCACCAGGCCGCGAGTGACGATCAGGGATGGCTGCGTATCGCCGGCGCCCAGGAATCGGTGCTACGGCTCCTTGAGATCGTCGGCCTGGACGAGGTCATCGGCTGCCATCCCACCGTCGACCAGGCACTGACCGCCTGACCCGCGCCGTGCCCGGCCACCGCGTCCTACCCGGCTTCCGCGCCTGGGGCATCCCGTCGGCGTGAGCGCCGCTGCACGGCCGCGTACAGCTCCTGCCCCACCGGTTCCGGCAGTGGCTGCCCCAGCGCCCAGGCGATCACCGTCTCGGCCACCGTGTGCAGCTTGGTATTGGTGTGCTGGGACACCTCACGCAGTACCTCGAACCCGACGGCCGGCGCGAGCTGGTGGCTCGCGGTGAGGACACCGATGGCCTGGTCCACCGTCGCGTGGGAATCGACGGCGTGCCGCAACTGCGCGTTCTCCTGCTCCAGGCGGGCTCTCGCGGCGCCGTCAGGTATGCCGTCAAGCGAGGACCGCGGCACGCGAGAGGTCGTCATTACTGGTCTCCATACAGGGGCAAGGCTTCCTGTACGCCTGCCCCCTACCGCGACAGCAAGGCACCCTCAGTACGGCAGCGAAAATCACACACGTGGGATGGGCCTCTTCGCCAGCCGAGGCTGGCGAAGAGGCCGAGAGGCTGACACGCTGACCAGCCGTGGTCGGCAGTGGGCGCGGAAAGCCCGGGCTCATGGTCGGGCCAGCTGGCCACCCCGGCCACGGCTCACGGCTGCGTTTCCTGGGCGGCAGCGGCTTCACGGCCGTCGCGCAGCGTGCCGGTTGGCAACTCTGCTGAGACGTTGAACTCCGAGTGAATCAATATCTGTTCCCGAGGGATCAGATTTTGGGGGGCCGCGCAGCGGGGGTTTTTGCCGCGAAGAGCAGAGTGGAATTATCCAACACGCGCGGGCCGCTCCGGCGTGCTACTGTCTATCTCAGTTGCAGTTGTGGTTCCCGAAACTTCAAGTGCCCCCACCAGCCTTCTGTCGGGTGGGAGCGCTTTTGTATTTCCGGTCATTTCCGGGCGGGGTAATCATTGCGGCGACATGGCGTTCGCGCAGTGCGGACGCCGATGCACTGCCCCAAAGGAGAAATGACATGGCTGCTGGTACTGTGAAGTGGTTCAACGCGGAAAAGGGCTTCGGCTTCATCGAGCAGGACGGTGGCGGCGCTGACGTGTTCGCCCACTACTCGAACATTGCCGCGCAGGGCTTCCGTGAGCTGCTCGAGGGCCAGAAGGTGAACTTCGACATCGCGCAGGGCCAGAAGGGCCCGACGGCCGAGAACATCGTTCCGGCCTGACGCTCACGCACCATCTGTAGCTGGGGCCCGCATCCTTCGGGGGTGCGGGCCCCAGCTGTACGCGTTTCCCGCAGCGGCTTTCACCCGCGGGACGAGTCGGAGGAATCCGGAGTACGGCCACACGTGGTTCCTCTTTCAGGACGCAGGCGCATCCTGAAGCGCTGCCCCGCAGCCGGCGCCCGGATCGCAAGGTCCCCATCGCGTCACCCATTTCCGCACCTGCGCCCACGGATGTTTGCGCAGGCCAGATCTGCTTTCTTTTGTCACCGGTCCATACTTGTAATTCTCCATGCCGTTCATCGCAGCGGGAATTCCTTGATATGTGCCAAATCGAGGAAGGTTCCGCATGAACCGCACGTACACGAACGACCGCCCCTCCCGCTCCCGTGACAGCCGTGCCGACGCAGGAAGGGGTGGCAGCGGCTACGGCTCGCAGGCACCGCGCCGTACCGGCGCCCCCGTCCGCTCCGGCGGTTACGGCCGTCGGCCCGCCGCAGTGCAGGGTGAGTTCGCGCTGCCCAGGACGATCACCCCCGCACTGCCCGCTGTCGAGGGCTTCGCCGACCTCGACATGCCCGAGCAACTGCTGGCCGAACTCGGCAGGCAGGGTGTGACCGCACCGTTCCCGATCCAGGGCGCGACGCTGCCGAACTCCCTGGCGGGCCGTGACGTCCTGGGCCGCGGCCGCACCGGTTCCGGCAAGACGCTCGCCTTCGGCCTCGCCCTGCTCGCCCGCACCGCCGGACAGCGTGCCGAGTCCCGCCAGCCGCTGGGGCTGATCCTCGTACCGACGCGTGAGCTGGCGCAGCAGGTGACCGACGCGCTGACCCCGTACGCCCGCTCCGTGCGGCTGCGGCTGGCCACCGTGGTGGGCGGCATGTCGATCGGCAGGCAGGCCAGCGCGCTGCGCGGCGGAGCCGAGGTCGTCGTCGCAACCCCGGGCCGACTCAAGGACCTCATCGACCGCGGCGAATGCCGGCTGAACCACGTCGGCATCACCGTGCTGGACGAGGCCGACCAGATGGCCGACATGGGCTTCATGCCCCAGGTCACCGCGCTGCTCGACCAGGTGCGCCCGGAGGGGCAGCGCATGCTGTTCTCCGCCACCCTGGACCGCAACGTCGACCTGCTGGTACGCCGCTACCTGACCGACCCCGTCGTGCACTCCGTCGACCCGTCGGCCGGTGCGGTCACGACGATGGAGCACCACGTCCTGCACGTCCACGGCGCCGACAAGCACGCCGCCACGACCGAAATCGCCGCCCGCGACGGCCGCGTGATCATGTTCCTGGACACCAAGCACGCCGTCGACCGCCTGACCCAGGACCTCCTCAACAGCGGGGTACGGGCCGCCGCGCTGCACGGCGGCAAGTCGCAGCCGCAACGCACCCGCACACTGGCGCAGTTCAAGACGGGGCACGTCACCGTGCTGGTGGCGACCAACGTCGCGGCGCGCGGCATCCACGTCGACAACCTCGACCTCGTCGTCAACGTCGACCCGCCGACCGACCACAAGGACTATCTCCACCGCGGCGGCCGTACCGCCCGCGCCGGCGAGTCCGGCAGCGTCGTCACCCTGGTCACGCCGAACCAGCGCCGCGGCATGGTCCGTCTGATGTCGGATGCCGGAATCCGGCCGCAGACCACCCAGATCCGCTCGGGCGACGAGGCCCTGAACCGGATCACGGGAGCTCAGGCCCCGTCCGGCATCCCGGTCGTCATCACCGCACCGGTGGTCGAACGCCCCAAGCGCAGCGCCACTTCGCGAGGCCGCCGCCGCCCCGCCTCGGCGGCCAGGCGCACCCCTGTACGCCAGTCCGGCTTCGGCACGGTGGCCTAGAACTTTCGTGATCAGGAGCCGGCCCGTCTCTGCAGGAGGCACCCTTTGACTCTGGTTCAGACGCAGCCCCGCCCGGCGGACGCCAACCCCGTGCACACGACGGTGGCTGAGGACATGGACCAGGCCGGACCGCAGGTCTGTGACGACATGAGCGTCGAGGTGGCGCTGGCCGTCATGGCCGCCGCACGCACGGGCCGTCCTGGTCGTCTGCGACCAGGACGGCCCGTGCACCGGCCTGGTCACCCGCACCGAACTCGCCGCCGTCCGTGACAGCTCCGACTACACGGACCGTGTCCGCCTGCGCGACATCCTCGGCGACCACGGTTCGTTCACCTCATCCGCGACCACGATGGCCGAAGCCGAGCACGCGATGCGCACCCGTCGGCTCGGTGTCCTGCCGGTGGTCGACGAGCAAGGCAGCGCCCTGGGCATCCTCGCCCTCTCCCGCTGAAACACCTCGCCCCAGGTCGGACCGTTCCTTCCCTTCTCTCTGTGAGGCCACATGCGCTGCGTCATCGCCCGCTTCCCCTTCGAGCTCACCAAGGGCGGCGTGCTGGAATCAATGAAGGGCATCAAGCCCGAACCGGTCACCGGCGAATCGGTGATCATCGGCCGCCGCCACTACCCCCTCAAGCAGGTCGGCCAGGTCATCACGCGCCAGGACCGCCGTGACTTCAGCGCCGCCGAAGTCCTGCGGGCCATGGCTCAGCTCGGCTTCACCTGCCGCGCCGTTCCCAAGGCAGCGCCCCTGGGCATTCTCAGCCCGATGCAGCACGCCTCCGCGATGCTCGGCACCCCCGTCACGGTCTGACCGGGTAAACAGACACGAGTCGACACCTGACCAGCAGTGTGGGCCCCACCGGTACGCCGGTCGGGCCCACACTGCGTGCAGCGGGTTCCCGTCGCCGTTGCCCTGCAGGATCCGGGCGGCATGGAAGTGCAGACGCGTGGGCGGCCCGTCCTCCTTCACGGGGGCGTCGAAGACGGCGGGCGAACTCGCCCAAGTGGGCGGAATCCCTCAGCACATCCGACACCCTCTGCCTCCACACCGCTTCGGCAGCCAGCCGACCGGTGATGACAGCGCCACCGGCGGCCACGGCCAGGGACATCTGGTTGCTCTGGCCGGACTCCACCAGGGCGGCAACGTCAACCAGCAAGTCGTCAGGCTGCGGCATGAGGCGGACCATGTTCGCCGGCCATCCGGCTACTTGAGCGGTGACGCTACCGGGCGAGGAAGGCGCTCACGGTCTTGCCGCCGGAGGCCCGGCGGGTGACCGCCGTGGTGTGGGTGAGGCGGGTGACCATGGGCCAGCCGAAGCCCCCCGGTGCCGCCGTTCAGGTTTGGCCGGTGCCGCCGACGCTCGCCGCGGCGCAGTCGGCGACGTCACATCCAGCCCGACATGCCACGCGGCGGTGGGTCACTGTGAGCGCCGGACAGAGCCTCGCAGCTGCTTGAACCATCCATGGGACCGGTCGAGGCAGACTGGTCGAGGCGGAGTACCTCACCTTCCAACGCACGGAAATCTATACCCGCTGGAGTAGACATTGGCCGGCGGTGTGGTTAAGGTTTCTGTCGTAGCCGAGATCAAGAGAGGCCCGGCAGAGATGAACTGCCGGGCAGCAGTACGCAGTTGCAGTTCGTAGGACGGTGCGGTGGTGGAGTTCCGAAGCCAGAGCGGTTGCAGGACGGCGACGGGACTGACGACCGGACCGGGTGGCCCGCAGTGATCAGGGGCCGCCATGAGCAGTACCGCAGTGGCAGTACCAGTAAGTGAAGGTTCGCAGTACCCAGCAGTGAAGTCAGTGAGCAGTACCTCGGTGAAGGCGTCGGCTGCGGGCGCGCGCACCGGGAGGTTCGGCAGTGGGGTTCCAAGCCAGAGCAGACGCAGGACGGGCGACGGGGCTGGCTGCCGAAGAGTGGCGCTGTTCGAGGCCACCAGCAGTTCGCAGTTTCCGTTAGTGAGTAGTTGATCAAGAGGGAAGAACGGAGGAGCCGAGCGCCATCAGGATCGCCCGGGCGGAAGTCTTGGCCCCGGGTACCGCAGGACATCGATAGTGAGGTGGTCTCCGGTCAAGCAACCGCGATCCCCGCGCCCCCGACAGCGTCTCGGTCGGGTCTGCGGAAACAGAGGGCCGGTGCAGTATCAGGGCCGGCAGATGGTGTAGTAGTTCCTTCGGGGCCCTGGCGGCAGTACGGCGCCAGGGCCCCTCCACGCGTTCCGCAGAGAGGTGCAATGACAGCAGACGACACCTTCGGCCGTCTCGATGACGACGACTACCCCGCCTACACCATGGGCCGGGCCGCCGAGATGCTCGGCACCACCCAGGGCTTCCTCCGCGCCATCGGCGATGCCCGCCTCATCACCCCGCTGCGATCCGCGGGCGGCCACCGCCGCTACTCCCGCTACCAGCTGCGCATCGCCGCGCGGGCCCGGGAACTCGTCGACCACGGGACCCCCATCGAGGCCGCCTGCCGGATCGTCATCCTTGAAGACCAGCTCGAGGAAGCCCAGCGCCTCAACGACGAATATCGCCGTGCCGTCGAATCAGCGAACCCGATGGCAGCAGCATGAGATGAGCGTGCACGTCAGCGTCGGCGGGCACTGCACGCGCGGTCTCGGTGTGCGGTGTGATCATTTCCTGTGGTGACGCGGTGTGTGGGCGTGTAGCGTCTGCGTCAGCTGTCGTGGTTCGGAATTCCCTCTTGCCCACGCCTTCGGTGTGGGCGTTTTGCTGTGCTGTGCCGCAGGGACCAGGGCGATCACCTCCGCCTGCCACATGGAGTGGGAGGCGTTCATCGACTGGAAGGCATGAGACATGGCTACGGGAACTGTGAAGTGGTTCAACGCCGAGAAAGGCTTCGGCTTCATCGCCCAGGACGGCGGCGGCCCGGATGTCTTCGCGCACTACTCCGCGATCAACTCCACCGGCTTTCGTGAGCTCCAGGAGGGCCAGGCCGTGACGTTCGACGTCACCCAGGGCCAGAAGGGTCCGCAGGCCGAGAACATCAACGTGGCCTGACCTCGCAGACCTGCCCGAGAGATCGCGCACGCCGCGTCCAGGTGGCCGCCACCCCTGCGGGCCCTGCCACCCACCCGGACGAAGGCGCCTGCTCTTGTGCCGGGCCGGCAGGATCAGGGGCCGCGCAGCAATGGCTGCGCGGCCCCTGATCTGTGGAGGGTTCCGGGCCGGTGTGACTTCGGCCCGGAACTCCTGACCTCAGTCGCTGCAAGCGTCGTCGGGCACGGGAGACGCATGTCCTGCGCGGCTGCCGTGCAGCTCGAAGGAGCCGACGCTCAGACGCTCGTCCAGGCGTCGAGGAAGGCTTTCCGTCCAGCCGGATCGTCCGATTTGCGGTCTGCGTGCAGGACGCGCCAGGCGGTGAGCTCGATATCTTGGAGCCACAGTTCTCCGATGACCTGTGTTTTGAGGTCGGGCAGATGGTCGCACTCGACGAGGGCCTGACCGATCACCTTCCAGGCCGCGACGCGCTGGGGCGGGGTCATCTCATCGACGGCCGAGAGGATCTGCCGGGCCAGGGCGGTTCCTTCTCCTGCCAGGAACGCGGCACCAGAGCCTTGATGTTGACGGGCAGCAGGTACGCGGTGCCCGACGACCTCCACAGGTCCGACCAGAAGCGTTCTCCTGCCTTGATGGGGGCAGGCAGCGCGGCCAGCAGCCCGAGGAGATGGCCGGTGGCCGCACAGCCGTCGCAGTGGGCAGCTGCGACGACTGCGATGCCGGCGACGCGCTCCACGTCGAGCTGGCCGGCTTCGAGATGCGGAGCCAGGTCCAGTTGGTGTTCCAACTGGTCTGCGATGGCGGTGGATACGTGGGGGCGGACCTCAGGAAGCATCGGCGATACTTGCGCGTAGGCGAGCGGAGATGCCCGTTCGGAAGCCCTGATCGTTCCCATGACCAGCCGTTCTGCTCGGCTTTGGCAAGCCCAATTGGCGGAAGCCTCAAGGGGACTGGAGTTCACACGGTGGCGAACCGGCCCGCGTCCGGCGACGTGGCTCTGGGGTTCTGGATCGACCTCCCGTCATGTGTCCGGGTGAGGTTTCCTAGCATGACCGCATGGTTGCCAGTGACGCCCAGGAGCCCAGGGGAGGACGAGAAGCTGTGTCCCGCGACGCCGCTGAAGTCGATTGTGGTCACGTCGTGTCAGCGCGTGGGGAGCGCCGTGCAGACGGGCTCCCCGACCAATCACAGGGCGACCAGGCGGGGGAGGGGGCTCACTCGGTTGCTGCTCTGGTGGAGCGGCTGTCTGACCTGGCCGAGCCGATCAAGCCGAGGTTGCGTGGCTGGCTCCATGCCGGAATGGTCCCCGCCGCACTGATCGCAGGCGTCGTGCTCATCTGCCTGGCCCGTACTCCGCAGGCGGTCGTGGCCTGCGCCGTGTACTCGGTCACCGCCTGGCTGCTGTTCGCGACGAGCGCCATCTACCACCGCGGCACCTGGGGACCGCTCGGCGAGGCTCTTCTGCGACGCCTCGACCACGCCAACATCTTCCTGATCATCGCCGGCACCTGCACCCCCCTGGCTGTGACCCTCCTCCCGCCGGACCAGCGGTCCGTGCTGCTGTGGATCGTCTGGACGGGAGCTTTGGCCGGCATCGCGTTCCGGGTCCTGTGGGTCGGAGCCCCGCGCTGGCTGTACACCCCGTGCTACCTGGCCCTGGGGTGGGCACCGGTCAGCTACCTGCCCGACTTCCTGCACACCGGCGGAGCGGCCGTAGTCGTCCTGATCGTTGTCGGCGGCCTCCTCTACAGCGCGGGCGCGGTGGTCTACGCCCTCCAGCGGCCCGACCCCGCACCCCGCTGGTTCGGCTTCCACGAGGTCTTCCATGCGCTGACCGTGGTGGCCTTCACCGCGCACTACACCGCCATTTCCCTCGCCACCTACTGACAGTGATGATGTTCGTGGTGACGCTGCGGGTGGGTCTGACTCGCCTAATGACTAGGACGGCCGTCGAACGCCTGTGTTGTGTAGCCGCCTCGTAGATCTCAAACACCGGTCGTGCGGTTCCTCGTCCGTTGTCCGCTCCGCATCGCCTGTAGCCAGCCGCAGTTGCCCCCCCCCGGGCGGCGCCGGACCGCCAGCGGGCGGTGTGGGCCGTTCCCTGTTACCGGCGGTGCCCTGAGGACAGAGGGCGATGGCTTCGTCTACATCCACGCAATCGTCTTCGCGCTGCGGATGCTGTTCATCGAGCAGGAATTGGACCAAGGCCAACACCGCCCTGACGCGAGCGATCCACGTCATGACCGGAACTCCAGTGCCGTCTGATCGAGGACGGTGCAGAGCAGTAGCGGGCTCCGGCAAAGCGTGGGTCAGGACCCCAGGCCGGTGAGGGGTTCGGAGCTGTCGATCAGGGCGCGGGCCACATCGGCCAGGCGCCGGTTGTGGGCGCGGGCGTAGCCGCGCAGCGCGGTGAACGCCTGCTCCATGTCGATGCCCTGGCGTTCGGCGAGCTTCCCCTTGGCCTGTTCGATCAGTACCCGGCTGTTCAGCGCCGTCTGCAGCTGTTCGTTGAGCACCGTGCTGCGCTGAGCGGTGCGTTGTTGTAGCAGGCTGATGGTGGCGACGTCGGCCAGGGCCTGGCCGACGGGTGTGGCGGCCGGGTCGAAGGGGCCGGTGGCGGTGCGGAAGAGGTTCAGGGCGCCGACGATCTCGTCCCGCAAACGCATGGGCAGGGCCTGGACTGCCCCGAACCCGCTGCGCTGGGCCGCCACAGCGAAGCGCGGCCAGCGGGCGGTCGCCGTGCCGAGGTCGGGGATGATCACCGGTACGCCGGTACGGAAGCATTCGAGGCAGGGGCCTTCGTCGTTCTGGAGCTGGAAGAGCTCCAGCAGGCGCACCCGTTCGTCGGAGGCGGCCATGACGCGGAGTTTGCCGTCCCGGTCGGCGAGCAGCACCCCGGCGGCGCTCGCGTCGAGCATGCCGACGCAGCGGTCGGTGAGCAGGCGCAGGAAATCGATGAGGTCGAAGTCGGCGACCAGATTGTCGGCCAGCTCGACGAAGGTCTTGGCCAGAAGCTGTTGGTCCATCGTGGGCACCCTCGATTGAGACTAGTCCCTGCCCGAAGAGGCGGGAAGTACGGCACGTTCCTCGGCCGGGACCGAACGTCAGGTTTCCTCCTCGGCCTGATCGGGCTCCGCGTCCGGAGAGAAACGAAGCCGTCGGGCCACCACGTCGGCGGCCACGTCCGCGAGCCGGCGGCCCTGCGCATAGGCGTAGGCGCGGAGCCGCACGAAGGCTTCTTCGATGCCGACTCCGAGCTGAGCAGTGAGCATTCCGCTGGCCTGGTCGATCTCCGCTCGGTATGCGCCCAGGTCCTCGAAGCTGCGGTCCGCCATAGGCCCGCCGGTCGGCGCGCCCGCCTCGTCGATCCTTGCGTCGAGCAGGAGAAGCGTCGCGAGATCGGCGAACGCCATAGCGTCGGCCAGTTCCTCCGTGTTCAGTACGGTCGGAATGTTGGCGTACAGGTCCAGAACTCCCGGGCTGATCGCTCCCTTCTGCAGGGGGAGCGAGAACACCGCGCGGGCTCCGGCTTCCAGGGCCGCGTCGGCGAACACGGCCCAGTGATCCTGAAGTTCAGTGGTGAGCAGATCGGGTGTCAGGACGGCCCAGCCGCGTACATAGGCGTCCACGCAGGGCCCCTCGCCCAGCGTGAGCTGGAGCTCTTCCAGTTGCTCGCTGATGTCGTCGGTGCTGCACAACGGATGGCTCGGCGTGGTCGGGGACATCACCGACAGCCCGGCCCCGCCGACCGGCAGCGCGGCCACGGCCGCGGTGCATACGTCCACCACACTCACCCGGGCACCTCGTCGCACCGCCTGCTCGGCCACCAGCATCCGAATACGGGTCGACCGCCTGTCAGACCCCACTGGGGCCACCGTCTCCGGGCATCGTGACAAGGCCCTCCAGCCTCGCCGTGGTGCGTTCCCCGAAGGGAAGTACCAGCGCGCGGAATGTGGTGGCGCCCGCCGGCCTGCGAAGCTCTCCGATGTCCAGCCACCCCCAGGAGTGGAGTGCAGCGAGGGTTGGGCGATCGGCCCGGTCCACCAGGGTGGTGCCGAGCGATGCCTGATGGTCGGTCAGCAGCCGTTCCTGCACACGGCGGGCGAGTTCCCGGTCCTGGGGGTGCCGCCGGATCAGGATGGCGGCGAACGCGAAGACGTTGCCCGACTCTGTGAGTTGCTCGATGCTGCGCGGCAGTGCTACGTCGAAGCCGAGCCACCAGGAGCCGTCGCCGCCTACCGGGAATCCGAAGGCGCATCCCGTCAGGCTGTCGGTCTCGGCGATCACCATGGCGAATCCCGGTCGGCGCATGTCCACGGTGAGGCGGTTCAGGAAGTTCTGGCGGCTGGGACGGCGGTATGGATCACCCGGCGGCGTTGCGCGGGACTCCACATACAGAGCCACCAGATCCTCACGCAGGCCCTCCACCAGCCAACGGCTCAGCCGACGCAACCGCGCCGGAGCCACGGCGGGCGGCTCGCCGTCCCCTGGCTTCCGTGACTGTCTCCGCCCGGCTTCGGCCGTCATCGCACATCACCCGAGAGAACAGGCGCAAGCGTGACAGACAGGTGCGGCGGGGCTGGACGGGGCGCGGCCGGGGTGTCGCCGAGAGGAGATGGCAGGTGGTCGAACGGAAGGCCGAGGAGCAGGAACCCGCAGCCGGCCAGGTCGAGAATCCGAGCCAGCGTCGTCGGCGGATGGTGCAGTCGCAGGGTCCCACCGGCCACGGTGGTCTGTTGCGCAGCGTGGAGAAACGCGTTGAGTCCGCTGCAGTCGCAGAAGGTGACGGGGGTGAGGTCGACGTCGATGGTGCGGATACCGTCCCGCAGGCACCGCTCCAGGGACTCGCGCACCAACGGCGCGGATTCGAGGTCGATCTCACCGGACAGGGTGATCAGCGCCTGTTTCCTTTGGTCATGGCGGTGGACGGTGAGCTGTGACAGGGGCATGGCGCCTCGGTTCGGAAGACCATCCGGCAGCGGCACGGTGAGCCGGAGTTCCGGCCCCTTGGGCGCGCTCCCGGCAGGGGCGTACTTTCGGCGGAGGCAGAGCAGCGGCCGGCCCGACAGCCTGCGCAGCAGGACAGAGGACCCACCCAGTTCTCTCCAGGGAGGCGCCGGGTGACAGGCGAAGAGTCCGCACCCCGCAGCCATCTGTGTTCAGCAACAGCATGCCGCCGGGGTCTGGGACGTCTACACAGCAGCGTAGTCCTCGCGTCGTGTGACCGGCGGTCCGAAGCAGCCCAATCCCAGGATATGGACGGTGCAAAAGACGCGGTGGCTCGCGCATGTCCGAGGCATCGCAACAGCAGTTGGACAGCAAGCACTCATGACGGCCGCCAGAGTGCGGCACCTCGTGCACCGCCCCAGGAGGTGGCTCGCATGACGGAGCCGGTCGTGCGGTTGTCGGCTCACTCCAGGAGCACGAGGTGGTCGGCGGCACCCCCTCAGTCATAGGCCCGGCGACGTACGGCTGCGGCGGCGCCGCGGCGGGAACCCGTCGCGGCCCCCGTCGCGGTGGTCACGCCGTTCGCCCGTGTTCGGCGACTCGGACCGGTCTGGTCCCACCGGGGGCTGCGGGGTGCCGCGGCCGCGGCGGCCGGGCAGGGGGGCGCTGTACCGGTGCACGGCGATTCTGTCGGCGTGCTGGATGTTGAGCCGGTGGATCACGTATGCCGCCCCTGCGATGAGAACCACGAAGGCGGCGGCCGTCAGGAAGGCGTTCATGGCGGCCACCTCACATACCGACGATCAGACGGCTGACCCGACTGGCCCGACCGGGCGGACCGGTCTGTTCGGGAACCGTCGCGGACACCGCCGAGGCGCCGCCCTCGTACTCCCACGCCTCGTCCGGTGCCAGTGGCACGTCGGCCGCGGAGACGCCGTGACGGGCCTCGTCCGCGGCGATGAACGCGCTCGCAGTCAGCGGCGGGCCGTCGTAGTCGGACGCGGCAGCCATCAGACGGGCCGCCGACTCCGCGCCGGTCTCGGGCGGGATGACCAGCAGGTCCCAACGGCCGGTGCCGTAGGAGAGCAGCAGCAGCTTGTGCGGGTCGATTTCCGGTGTGAACCAGCCGACCTTGACGATGTGGCCGTCCACGGGAACCTTGCGGGGGATGACCGGCCAGTGCTCCGGGTTGACGGCGATGCGGGTGATGCGGCCCCACAAGGGGTCCAACACGTCGGTCAGTGCCGGCAGTTCGCTCAGCAGATCCCGGGAGCGGGGCCACCAGGCACCGTCCAGGAGTCCACGGGAGGTGCCGTCGGTCTTCAGGGCGAGACGCGCGGCCGGGGCTGCGACGGGCTCGGGGTGCGGCAGGGATGGAAGCAAGGTCGCCGACATGATGCGGACCCGTCTCCGGGCCGCCTCTGCGGCGGCCCGGGTTCATCTTTCGCCAAGAACGACCCGGCATGGTAGCCGGTGTGCGAAATGCCCTCGGCGCTGTCCACACTACTCCGCGCTCCCCGGCGGCGCGGAGGAGTGGCCGCCTAGGGTCTTTCGTTTGGATCAGGCCGGATCAGGGAGCGGAGTCCGGTGCCGTGCGTCGCAAGGCGGAGGAGGGCGGCAGGGCGGAGCCCTGACAGCCGACGACAACGCGGCGAGGCGCGGTGCCGGGGCCCGCGAGCCCGGCGTGATCCAAACGAGAGGCCCTAGATGTGGAGCAGTCGCTGGGTGATCTCCCGGTACTGCCTCAGCGCGAGCCGCAGTCCATCGGACTGCGCCTCCGGGTCCTGGTCCTGCCAGCCGGCACGCAGGAGTCGCCGCCGTTCCGCGAGGGCGTTCACGAGTTGGGCGGTGGCTTCGTCATAGGCGCTCTCGGCCTCTTCCAGCGCCTCACGCGGAGTGTCGGCGAAGGTGTTGAGGGCGTGCCGGAGGCGTTGGACGATCTTGTCCTGTTCGTCCGACGGGAGCAGCGGCTCCGGGCCCGGGGTACGGCGCTCGGCGGGGCCCCGGGTGTGATCCGCGGGCTGCTGGGCGCGTTTCTGGTCGTACATCATCGGGGGCTGCTTCCGTTCCGCCTGAAGGCGCCCTTGGCCTTCTCGACGGCCTGTTTCAGGCTTCCGGAGACCCGGTCGGCCCTGCCTCGGCGCTGCAGCCGCCTGTTGCGGGTGACCCGGCCGAGCTCCTGCGTGATCCTGCCCTTCATCGTCTGCGCCTGGTTCTTGATGGTCCGTGAAACGGTCATGGCCGGCCTCACTGTTGTCCGGCAGGTGGGTTCCCGCGGGGTCTGGGCGAGGCGGGAAGGCGGAATGCTCGCCGTGTGTTCCGGGGTGGCATGGCCCTGCACCGTGCTGCCAGTCAACGTCCGGCCACGGTCCGTGTCAACGCGGTCGCCACGCGATCCGGCCCGCCTCGTCCCGGAGCGTGCGGGAGTACGGTGGAGAAAGCGAGGCGCTTCGTAGCCGGTGCCCGGCCCCCTCCTCGCGACTCCCATCCCATGGGCAGCCCGTGACCCCGGCCGCGCCATCCGCATCCAGGCCGAGGAGCCACGTATGCCACTCAGCCTCACCACGTCCACGACGGTCACACCGTCGGGCCCCGCCCCGCCGCCCCAGGGCTACGACGGGACGTCCCCCTTCCCGCCGGACGGCCCGGCGCCCGCGCGTGGCGGCAGTGACCGGCTGTATGTCATGGTGACGGCGGTGATCGTCGTTCTGCCGTTCGTGGCGCTCGGCCTGGCCGGCTGGTTGCTGTGGGGGAGCCTCATCCATCCCGCCGACATCGTGCTCACCCTCATCCTCTACACGATCACAGGTCTCGGCGTCACGGTCGGCTTCCACCGTGGTCTCACCCACGGCGGCTACCGGGCCGTCCGTCCCGTGCGGATCGCGCTCGCGGTGGCCGGGTCGATGAGTTTCCAGGGCGACGTCATCGGCTGGGTCGCCACGCACCGCCGCCACCACGCCTTCACCGACCGGCCGGGGGATCCGCACTCCCCGTACCGCTACGGCACGCATCTGCGCGGCCAGTTGCGTGGTCTGCTGCACGCGCACGTCGGCTGGCTGTTCCGCAACGACCGTACGCCGCCTGAGCGCTATGCCCCCGACCTGCTGGCCGACCGCGACATCCGCGCCGTCGCCCGCGCCTTCCCGGCGCTGTGCGTCCTCACTCTCGCTCTGCCCTTCGCGGCGGGTTGGCTGATCGGCGGGACCTGGGTGCACGCGCTCACCGCCCTGCTGTGGGCGGGACTCGTCCGCATCGCCCTGCTCCACCACGTCACCTGGAGCGTGAACTCCCTCTGCCACATGATCGGTGAGCGCCCGTTCCGCACCCGGCGCCACGACCGGGCCACCAACCTGTGGCCCCTCGCCCTGCTCTCGTTCGGCGAGAGCTGGCACAACCTCCACCACGCCGATCCCACCAGCGCGCGCCACGGTGTCGACCGCGGCCAGATCGACCCGTCGGCCGCCGTCATCCGCCTCCTCGAACGCCTCGGCTGGGTGCACGACGTGCGCTGGCCCACTGCGGACCGGGTCGCGGCCCGTCGCGCCTGACACCGACCACTCAGTCTCTTAAGGCAGTTGGCAGGAGCCTTCATGACTACGTCACCGCAGTCCCCGCTTCGCTCTCACCCCCTCCTCCGACTGCGTCTCGCATCCCGCAGCGGCATGCCCCGGCCCATCGACGGAGCGTGGTGGCCTCGCTCATACGACCTGCTCGCGGAACTCCCGTCGCTGCTCGCCGGGTTGCCTCGCGCATGGGGCCACATCACCAGCGTCACCGTCAACGGAGCGACATGGTCCGCGGTGCCCGGCCGGATGCTCGTCTTCAACCAGGTCGTACGACTGCGCAGGACCGTGGCGGCATCCGCCCAGCATACGATCGTCCTGCTCGCCCCCGGCCGGGGGCGCTGGGACCTGCTGGTCGTGCCTCCGGATACGACCGAGGAGGAGGCGGAACCGCTCATGGCAGCCGCGGCAAGTGGCCACGACTGATCCGGCCCATCACGGGCTGCCCCATGAGGGACAGCAGGAGCGGAGCGTAGAGCCGTTCACCCTTGACGCCCTGCACAAACGTCTGAACCTCCTGGATGTTCCACGGTCTACGTCCGGCTGCTGCAACCCGGACCACCTGGAAGCCGTGCCAAAGAAGGAAGCTCTGCGGAGCAGGGACTGGGAGAGCGCGCGAGTCAGGAGGACGCACTGTCCCCACGGCCACGCGTACACGACGGAGAACTCGTATCTGGATCCCCGAGGGTTCCGGCAGTGCCGGACATGCCGCGCCGAGAGGGTCAAGAGCCGTCGGGTTCCCCGGGCCGTGTGAGATTTCGTGATACGTGAGAGGCTCTGAGGCGTGAGTGAGACACCGTCGAACACCCTGCAATACCGCTTTGACGGGCCAGAAGAGGCTCCCGTCCTGATCTTGGGTCCCTCCCTGGGTACCACATGGCACATGTGGGACCGGCAGGTCCCGGAGCTGGCCAAGCAGTGGCGGGTCTTCCGGTTCGACCTGCCGGGGCACGGCGGAGCGCCGGCGTACCCCGCGGGCTCGGTCGGCGACCTCACCGCACGACTCCTCGTCACCCTCGACAGCCTCGGTGTGCACCGCTTCGGCTACGCGGGCTGCGCCCTCGGCGGCGCGGTCGGTGTCGAGCTGGCCCTGCGCCACCCCGAGCGTCTCGCCTCCCTCGCGCTGATCGCCGCCTCGCCCCGCTTCGGCACGGCCGACGAGTTCCGGCAGCGCGGCGTGATCGTCCGTACGAACGGGCTCGACCCGATCGCCCGCACATCGCCCGACCGCTGGTTCACCAGCGGCTTCTCCGCCGCCCAGCCCGCGATCACCGACTGGGCCGTGCAGATGGTCCGCACCACCGACCCCGGCTGCTACATCGCCGCCTGCGAGGCGCTCGCCTCGTTCGACGTACGGCCCGAACTCTCCCGCGTCGGCGTGCCGACCCTCGTCCTCGTCGGCTCCGACGACCAGGTCACGGGCCCCGCCGAGGCCCGTACGCTGGTCGCCGGCATCCCGGACGCCCGGCTCGCCGTCGTCCCCGGCGCCTCCCACCTCGTCCCCGTCGAGCAGCCCGCCGCCGTCACCGACCTCCTGGTCCGGCACTTCTCCACCGCCTGGCAACCCGCCTTCGAGTCGACCACCGGCCAGACGGCGATTCCCGCGGCCCCGGTCAAGCCGGTCCTGTCCGCCGCGCCCCCGCAGCCCGCGCCCATCGCCGAGATCGCCCCGGCCGTCGTCGTACCGCCCCAGGTGATGGGGCGGCCCGACCCGTACGACGCCGGGCTCAAGGTGCGGCGAGAGGTGCTCGGGGACGCGCACGTCGACCGGGCGCTGGCGCAGGCCGACGAGTTCTCGGGGGACTTCCAGGAGTTCGTCACGCGTTACGCGTGGGGCGAGATCTGGGACCGGCCCGGCCTCGACCGGCGCTCCCGTAGCTGTGTCACCCTCACCGCCCTCGTCGCGGGTGGTCACCTCGAGGAACTCGGCTTCCACACCAGAGCCGCCCTGCGCAACGGACTGACCCCCGCCGAGATCAAGGAAGTGCTGCTCCAGGCCGCGGTCTACTGCGGGGTGCCCGCGGCGAACAGCGCGTTCAAGGTGGCCCAGCAGGTCATCCGCGAGGAGACCACCCCGCAGGGGTGAGCAACGTCCGTACGGGAACGGCAGGATGGACCCATGAAGCTCACCAAGAAGTCGCACGCCTGCATCCGCCTCGAGAAGGACGGGCAGACACTCGTCCTCGACCCCGGAGGATTCAGTGAGGCCGACGCCGCGCTCGGCGCGGACGCCGTCCTCGTCACGCACGAGCACCCCGACCACTTCAACGAGGAGCGGCTGCGCGCCGCCATGGAGGCCAACCCGGCCGCCCACATCTGGACCCTGAAGTCGGTCGCGGAGAAGATCTCCGCCGCGTTCCCGGGCCGCGTCCACACCGTCGGTCACGGCGACACCTTCACCGCCGCGGGCTTCGACATCCAGGTCCACGGCGAGCTCCACGCCGTCATCCACCCGGACATCCCGCGCATCACCAACGTCGGCTTCCTCGTCGACGGCGGCCGCGTCTTCCACCCCGGCGACGCCCTCACCGTCCCCGACCACGCCGTCGAGACGCTGATGCTGCCGGTCATGGCTCCCTGGAGCAAGATCTCCGAGGTCATCGACTACGTCCGCGAGGTCAAGCCGCAGCGCGCCTACGACATCCACGACGCCCTCCTCACCGACCTCGCCCGCCCGATCTACGACAACCAGATCGGCGCCCTCGGCGGCTCCGAGCACCTGCGGCTGGCGCCCGGGGCCTCGGCCGAGGTGTGACGAACCCGGGCGGGACACGTTGTCAGACCCGCCAGGTAGGTTGTGAGGCATGCGTATCGCGACCTGGAACGTGAACTCGATCACCGCTCGCCTCCCGAGGCTGCTGGCCTGGCTGGAGAGCAGCGGCACCGACGTGCTCTGCCTGCAGGAGGCCAAGGTCGCGGAGGAGCAGTTCCCGTTCGACCAGCTGCGCGAGCTGGGGTACGAGGCGGCGGTCCACGCGACGGGCCGGTGGAACGGCGTGGCGGTGCTCTCCCGAGTGGGCCTCGACGACGTGGTCAAGGGCCTGCCCGGCGACCCCGGGTACGACGGGGCGCCGGAGCCCCGCGCGATCTCCGCGACCTGCGGCCCGGTCCGTGTCTGGTCGGTGTACGTGCCGAACGGGCGCGAGGTGGACCACCCCCACTACGCGTACAAGCTCCAGTGGTTCGAGGCCCTGAAGGCCGCCGTCGCGGGTGACGCGGGCGGCAGCCGCCCCTTCGCGGTCATGGGCGACTACAACGTGGCGCCTACGGACGACGACGTCCACGACGTGGCCGCGTTCGAGGGCCTCACCCACGTCACCCCGGCCGAGCGCGCCGCCCTCGCGTCCCTGCGCGAGGCCGGTCTGTCCGACGTGGTCCCGCGCCCCCTCAAGTACGAGCACCCCTTCACGTACTGGGACTACCGCCAGCTCTGCTTCCCCAAGAACCGCGGGATGCGCATCGACCTGGTGTACGGCAACGAGCCGTTCGCGAAGGCGGTCAAGGACGCGTACGTCGACCGCGAGGAGCGCAAGGGCAAGGGCGCCTCGGACCACGCGCCGGTGGTCGTCGACCTGGACGTGTGACCGCTCAAGGATTTCTTGGGGGGCACCGTCACAGCAGCCGCAGGTCCACCGCCCACGCCAGCGCCGCGTACCCCGCGTCCCCCGGGTGCAGATGGTCACCGCTGTCGTAGGCCGGCAGCATCCGCGTGGGGCGGTCGGGGTCGCGTACCACCGCGTCGAAGTCCAGGACGCCGTCGAACACGTCGGCGTCCCGGATCCAGGCGTTGACGGCGAGCCGCCGCGCCTCCACGACGGGCGTGCAGCCCGCCCAGCCCTCGCAGGGCAGGAGCGTCGCCGCCAGCAGCCGCAGCCCCCGGGCGCGGGTCTGGTCGGCGATCTCACGGAGCCCGGCGACGACCTCCTCGGCGGACCTGCCCGACAGCAGATCGTTGATCCCCTCGAACACCACCGCCGTACGCGCCGAGGTCTGGGCGAACACATCCCGGTCGAGGCGGTGCAGCGCGCTCACCCCGGCCTGGTCGGTGGAGACCCCGTCCCCGGGGTAGCGGTCGGTCACCACCCGGTTGCCCGAGATGCCCTGGTTGAGGACCCCGTAGCGGGGCACCGCGCTCTGCCCCAGCAACCGTGCGGCCAGCACGTCCGGCCACCGCCGGTTCGCGTTCGTCGTGGACTTGTCGCCGTCGGTGATCGAGTCGCCGAGCAGCACCACGGATCCCGGTCCGCCGCCCACGTCCACCCCGGTCAGCAGCGGCCAACCGGTGAGCGTCGAGGTGTAGGCGGTGGCGGACGGGTCGGCCGTATGGTCGCCCGCCTCACTCACGTACGACCGTTGTACCGCGAGCCGATGCGCGGGTACCGCCGTCACCGTGCCGGGCAGGTGGAAGCTCACCAGCAGATCGGCCCCCGGGGGTACCGGGAAGCCCAGCGGATCGGTGAACGCCTGCGCCCCCGCCGGGATCTCGGCCCCCGGCGCCTTCCCGAAGGACAGCGGCACGGGTGTCTTCCGCGCCGCCGCACCCGCGGCCTGTACCGCCACCGTCGCACTCCCGATCCGTGCCGGCGCCGACGCGAAGGTGTTGTCGAACCGCAGCCGCACCCGTGGCCCGCCCACCGACGTGTGCACGATCAGCCGTAGCGTGCGGTCCGTCCACGGCCCCGCGGCGGGGTGCCCGGACGTCGCGGTCGCCCAGCTGCCCGTCCAGCCCCGTGCCTGGGCCCGCACCGACAGCGCGAACACATGCAGACCGGCCGCGTGCGGCAGCCGTACGGAGGTCACCTCGCGCCCCGGCCGGAGCGGCACCGTCACGACGTACAGCCGCGCCTTCTCCGCGAGTTGCCCACCGGGGGTGTTGACGTGCGGCATAGCCACCGCCTTGGTGGCGAGCGGTCCGGTGCGCCAGTCGGGCGCGGCGAGCCGGTAGGAGGAGCGGCTGCCGTCGGCGTACGCGACCGTGCCCGCACCGCTCACCTCCGCCCCGCCCGTGCCCGCCACCAGGAACGCGAGGGCGTCGCCGCGTCCGGTCAGGCGTACGGCCTGGCCGTCGGCCCGGACGTTGTCCGGCTCGCCCGGCGCCCGCCGGGGCCAGGCCAGCCGGGCGCCCTGCACGGTGAGCGTGCGGCCGGGCGTCCAGCCCGCGGCGGTGAGGTCGCCCGCCGACAGGGAGGCGCCCGAGCCGTCGAAGTCCGCCTCGTCGGGATCGGCGTCGTCGCTGACGGCTGTGTTGTCGAACAGGTGCTCCAGCGGCAGTGGGGCGGAGTGGTCCTGGGCGGCGGCCGGTGTGGAGGAGCCCGGCACCAGGGCCGTGGCCACCAGGGCGAGGACCACCGCCGAACCCCGGACAGATCGGTGCACCTGCCGACACCTCCCGCACACCGGTGGACGAAAGACGCACCGAAGCTAGGCAGGCGGCCTGGACAGGTCAACGAACCATGAGTGGATCCGACATGAAATCGGCCCGAAATGACCGCCCGCGCGCCTGTGGTGCGTACGCCGGTACGAATGACACGCTGGGGGTATGAAGATCCCTTTTCTGGGCCACCGGAGTGAGAAGCCCGGGTCCTTCGATCCCGAGGGCATCGCCGAACTCCTCTCCGAGTGCGACCTGCTGCGCTCCCAGGCGGCGGAGAGCGGTGTCCGACTCGACGACTCCGCCGCCTCGTTGGAGGCACTGGACCAGCTGGTTCCGCGCTGGAGGAGCGACGAGGAGACCCTGTCCTGGCTCGGCAACGACGCGGGGCTGTACCTCGGCACCGTGATCGTGCGCACCGTGCCGGGTGCCGTCTGGGAGATCCGCGGCGACGGCCAGCCGGTCGTACGGCTCTCCTCCGGCCGTGAGTTCGACGTCGTGGCCTCCGGTCACGAGTGGGCCGTCAGTGGCGCGCCCGAGCTGTCGCAGCTGTACGCCGAAGTGGCCGAATCGTGAACCTCTGGCCCGGGTTCCCTCGTAAATACGGCTAATGAACGAAAGGTGCGTGTCGGGCATTTCCGTCACTCAGGTCTGGATAGTTTGCGGCAACCACCACACAGCTGCTGAGAGTGGGTAGGGCTGCGCATGGTCGGCGATCCGTTGATCGAGCTGCGTGACGTCAACAAGTACTTCGGGGAGTTGCATGTCCTGCAGGACGTCAACCTCACCGTCGCGAAGGGGGAGGTGGTCGTGGTCATCGGCCCTTCGGGGTCGGGGAAATCGACCCTGTGCCGGACGATCAACCGGCTGGAGACCATCCAGTCCGGCACGATCCTCCTCGACGGGCAGCCGCTGCCCGAGGAGGGCAAGCCCCTCGCGAGGCTGCGCGCCGAGGTCGGCATGGTCTTCCAGGCGTTCAACCTCTTCGCCCACAAGACGGTCCTGCAGAACGTGTCGTTGGGTCAGGTCAAGGTCCGGGGCCGCAAGAAGGAGGACGCCGACCGGCGTTCGCGCGAACTCCTCGACCGGGTCGGGCTCGCCGACCAGGCGGCCAAGTACCCGGCGCAGCTCTCCGGCGGTCAGCAGCAGCGCGTGGCCATCGCCCGGGCCCTGGCGATGGAGCCCAAGGCGATGCTGTTCGACGAGCCCACTTCCGCCCTCGACCCCGAAATGATCAACGAGGTGCTCGAGGTCATGCGGCAACTCGCCAAGGAGGGCATGACGATGGTCGTCGTCACCCACGAGATGGGCTTCGCCCGCTCGGCCGCCAACCGCGTGGTGTTCATGTCCGACGGGCGTATCGTCGAGGACCGGACCCCCGACGACTTCTTCACCAACCCGAACACCGACCGTGCCAAGGACTTCCTCTCCAAGATCCTCAAACACTGATCCCGAACACCGATCCCGAACGCTGATCCCCGAACACTGAGTTCGCCCCACCTGGAAAACCTTCGTGTCGGTCCTCGACTACGATGTGGCGTTCATGCCCGTGGCCGAAACCGGGACGCCGCTGCCGGTTGGGGAAGTCCCCCCGCGGCCCCGAGACCGTAGGGGGGTGGCAGCTCACGGAGCCAGGCCCGACCGGCAGCAGCCGGAGATCACTGCTCGCGCAGCGGAATCGACACGTACGACGGGTCGTTCGCCGGCGAGGAGAAGGTCAGCTGCGCGCCGGACGGGTTGTGCTCGATGTAGAGCGGGTCGACCGTGTCGACCACCAGGGCGAGTCGATGCCCTGCCGGGACGTCATAGGCCGTGGAGTACAGCTCCAGGTCGAGACCGAACGGCTTCCCGGGTGTACGCCCGTGGAAGGTGTACGGCGCGTTGCTGACCAGCTTGCCGAGGCCGAGCGGCCCCACGTCGTACAGGTACGCGACGAGGGTGCCGCTCTCCTTGGTCGGAGTGACCGTGGTGTGCAACTCGGCCGTGCCCCGCACCCGTTGGGTGGTGACGTACTTCTCCGACTGCCAGACGGCGGCCCAGCGGCGGGGGAGCAGCGGGATCGAGGCCACCGGGGGCAGTTGGGCCACCTGGTCGAGGAAGCTGGACAGGAGGACGACCCCGCCGTCCGCTCCCGAGTCGACGTTGGTGTGGATCGTGGTCGTGCCCGCCAGGTCGATCTTGCGGCTGGTGGCGCCGACCGACTTCCAGTCCGGGTAGCCCTCGTAGCCTCCCGAGGAACGGGATTTGAGCCGCACCGGCGATTCGCGGTCGATGCCCTTGTCGGTGCCCTTGAGGTAGTGGTCGAGCCAGCGCCGGGTGTCGCTCCATACGTCGTTGGGCAGGCCGAAGAGTCCGGTGAGTTCGGCGGTCGCGTGGTCGCCGGGGCGGAACTCCAGTCTCTTCGGGCCGGTCAGCTTCTCGTAGAAGTCGGCGTACTGGTTGGGCGGGAAGATGGTGTCGCCCCAGGCGTTGGCCAGCATGACGGCGGCGCCGTTGGCGTTGAGCCGGTCCACGTAGGTGGCGGCAGAACGTTTCTTCCCCCAGTCGACGATGTCCTGCTCCCTCGCCAGGTCGGAGGCGTAGAAGTCGTCGAAGATCTGCCGGAGTTCGGCGCTCTGGCGGCCGGTGACGAGGCTCGCTCCGTCGAGCAGTCCGGCGGCCTGGACGTGCTGGGTGCGGCCGGAGTAGATCGAGCCGATGAGGTCGGCCCAGCCGCTGAGCGCGGCGACTGCCTTGATCCGTTTGTCGTGCGCGGCGGCGAGCAGGCTGATGCCGGCGCCGTAGGAGACCCCCGCCATGCCGATGTGCCGGGCGTCGGCGGGGGTGTGGGCGAGCGCCCAGTCGATGACCTTGGAGGCGTCCGCTGTGTCGGGCGGCCCGGCGACTTCTATCTCGCCGCCGGACTGCCAGAAGCCGCGCACGTTGTACGTGAGGACGACGTACCCGGAGTCGGCGAGCTGCTGGGCCTGGGCGAGGTACTCGACCTGGGGCAGGCCCCAGCTCGTGGGGAGCACGACCAGCGGGTAGCGGCGTGAGCCGTCCGCTCCGGCGGGCGTGACGACGTTCGCCTTGAGGACGGTGCCGTCGGCGCCCGTGATGTCGACGAAGCGCACATCGGTGCCCGCCGCCTGGGCGGCGGGGGCGAGGCCGAGGACGCCTCCGGCGATCAGGGTCGCGGAGACGGCGCCCACGGCGGTCGTACGCAGGGCCTTGCGGTGCTGGTGTCCCACGGGGTCACTCCTCACTCGTGTCAATGCAAAGTGACCCGACGGTAACCGGGGTTCTTTACCGTAGGTAACCCGTCGGTAAGTTACGTGGGAGTAACGATTATTGGCCGGTGCAGGTATTCAGGAGGCACGGTGTGAGGTGCGTGGAGTGGAGGACGGTTCCGGGAGGGGCGCCAGGGCCGCCCGGGTCACGTCGGCGACGAGTTCGACGACATCGGGGCCGTACGCCTGCGAGTTGACGACCTTCAGCAGCAGCGCGAAGGAGCTGTTGCCGTGCTTGCGGGCCAGCCGCTCGTGATGGCGGGCGAGGTAGCGGGTCGCCGCCTGGTTGGTGATCGCGCTCTGCCCGCAGAACAGGAACACCGGCCGCTCCTCACGGCGCTGGCCCATGGTGAGCCGGGCCAGCAGCACGTACTCGGTGCTGCCCTGCTCCATCCGATAGCGCTCGTCGCCGATCTGGAAGGCGCCGCGATCCGGCCCGGGCTCGGTGCCGATGTTCACCCGGACGCCCGGCAGCAGCGATGACAGGTGCGCCAGCATGCGCCGGTTCGACGACGGCCCGCCGACGCAGAACTCCGTGCGCTCGCCGAAGCCCTGGCGGGCCGTGTCGTGGCCGACGACCTGGGCGTGGGCGTTGCAGTCCTTGATGAGCGCGGCGAGCTCCAGCAGGGCGAACACGTCGTGCCGCATCACCGACAGCTCGGCGCCGCCCGCCTCGCGGTTCACCACGAGCAGCGACTCGGAGTTGTCCGGCAGCCCGAAGAAGGCCTGCTTGCGCCGCAGCTTCCGCTTCCACAGGTAGGTGCGGGCCAGCCAGCCGAGCGCGGCACTGACACCGGCGGCTATCACGCCCAGGGCGATGTTGCGCACGTCGTCGTTCATGGGCGCGCATGGTAGCGGGCGCGACACAAACCCGCGTTCGAGATACCTGACGGGCCGTTGGCCTTGAATTAAGCTGCGCGGACGGTCCCCCACTGGAGGTGCGGATGCGTCGCCCTGTCGCACGCAAGCTGTCGGTCCTGGCGGTCTCGGCCGCCGTGGTGTCGGTGGGGGCGACGGCGCCACCCGCCGCCCCGAGCACACCCGTCCAGAAGGTTCCCGTGGCCGTCGGCTACGGCGGCGCGGTCGCGAGTGTCGACACGGACGCCTCCGCCGCCGGCATCGAGGTCCTCAGGAAGGGCGGCAACGCCGTCGACGCGGCCGTCGCCACGGCCGCCGCGCTCGGCGTCACCGAGCCCTACTCCTCCGGCATCGGCGGAGGCGGCTACTTCGTCTACTACGACGCCAAGTCCCGTACGGTGCACACCATCGACGGCCGGGAGACCGCCCCGCTGACCGCCGGCTCCGACCTCTTCGTCGAGAACGGCAAGCCCCTGGCCTTCGCCGACGCCGTCAGCAGCGGCCTCAGCGTCGGCACCCCGGGCACGCCCGCCACCTGGCAGACGGCACTCGACCAGTGGGGCAGCAGAAGGCTCGGCACGGTCCTCGAGCCCGCCGAGCGGATCGCCCGCGACGGCTTCACCGTCGACGACACCTTCCGCTCCCAGACGGCCGCCAACGAGACCCGGTTCCGCTACTTCCCGGACACCGCGAAACTGTTCCTGCCCGGCGGGCAGCTCCCCGTCGTCGGCTCCACCTTCAAGAACCCCGATCTCGCCCGCACCTACGCCGAGTTGGGCCGCAAGGGCGTCGGCGCGATCTACCGCGGCAAGCTGGGCGACGACATCGTCGACACCGTGAACAACCCTCCGGTGGACCCCGGTTCGGGCTGGAACGCCCGCCCGGGCAAGCTGTCCGAGAAGGACCTGGCGGCCTACCGAGCCAAGCTCCAGGCACCCACGAAGACCTCGTACCGCGGCCTAGGCGTCTACTCCATCGCGCCCTCCTCCTCCGGTGGAACCACCGTCGGCGAGGCGCTCAACATCCTGGAGAAGACGGACCTTTCGAGGGCGAGCGACGTCCAGTATCTGCACCGCTACATCGAGGCCAGCCGCATCGCGTTCGCCGACCGCGGGCGCTGGGTCGGCGACCCCGCCTTCGAGGACGTACCGACGAAGGAACTGCTGTCGCAGAAGTACGCCGACTCGCGGGCGTGCCTCATCAAGGACGACGCGGTCCTCACCAGCCCCCTCGCGCCCGGCGACCCGCGCCGTCCGGCGGCCTGCTCGACGGGCGGCACGGCGGCGCCCACGACGTACGAGGGTGAGAACACCACGCACCTGACGGTCGCCGACAAGTGGGGCAACGTCGTCGCCTACACCCTCACCATCGAGCAGACCGGCGGCAGCGGCATCACCGTGCCCGGCCGCGGGTTCATCCTCAACAACGAGCTGACAGACTTCTCCTTCGCCCCGGCCAACCCGGCCGTCCACGACCCGAACCTGCCCGGCCCGGGCAAGCGGCCGCGCTCGTCGATCTCGCCGACGATCGTGCTCGACCAGCACAACAAGCCCGTGGTGGCGCTGGGTTCGCCCGGTGGCGCGACCATCATCACCACCGTGCTGCAGACCCTGACCCAGTTCCTCGACCGGAAGCTCCCGCTCGTCGACGCGATCGCCGCACCGCGCGCCAGCCAGCGCAACGCGGCCCAGACCGAGCTCGAACCCGGCCTCTACGGCAGCGAGTTGCAAAAGCAGCTGGAGGCGATCGGGCACTCCTTCAAGCTGAATCCCGAGATCGGGGCCACGACCGGCGTGCAGCGACTGCCGAACGGAAAGTGGCTGGCGGCCGCCGAGAAGGTACGGCGGGGCGGCGGCTCGGCGATGGTGGTACGTCCGGCCTCGTAGACCGTCGTGACGGAGGGCGGGTTGCTCCCGGAGTTCGAAGGAGCAACCCGCCCTTCAGAGCGTCACAGTTCGGGCGCCGGCTGCACCTCGCCCGTGCGGAACGCGAGGCGGGAGTCCTCGACGTCGACCGTCACGCGGCTGCCCTCCGACAGCCGTCCGTCGAGCAGCAGCCGGGACATCTGGTTGTCGACCTCGCGCTGGATGGTGCGGCGCAGCGGGCGGGCGCCGTACTCGGGCTGGTAGCCCCGCTCGGCGAGCCAGTCGACGGCCGCGTCGGTGAACTCGACCGTGACCCCCTGCGCCTGCAGCAGACGTCGGGTCTTCTCCAGCAAGTGGTCGGTGATCTGCCGCAGTTGGTCGCCGGTGAGCTGACGGAAGACCACGATCTCGTCGATGCGGTTGAGGAACTCCGGCCTGAAGTGCTCCCGCAGCGGCCGCAGGATCTGCTCCCGCCGCGCCTCCTCGTCGGCCTCGGCGCCCCCCGGGCCGAACCCTATGCCGGCGCCGCGCCGGGTGATCGCCTCCGAGCCGAGGTTGCTGGTCATCACGATGACGGTGTTGGTGAAGTCCACCGTGCGGCCCTGGGAGTCGGTGAGCCGTCCGTCGTCGAGGACCTGGAGCAGGATGTTGAACACGTCCGGGTGCGCCTTCTCCACCTCGTCGAGCAGCAGCAGCGAGTACGGGTGCCTGCGCACCACCTCGGTGAGCTGCCCGGCCTCCTCGTGGCCGACGTACCCGGGCGGGGCGCCGACCAGGCGGCTGACGGTGTGCCGCTCCTGGTACTCGCTCATGTCCAGGCGCACCATGCGGTCCTCGCTGCCGAACAGCGCCTCCGCGAGCGTGCGGGCCAGCTCGGTCTTGCCGACGCCGGTCGGGCCGAGGAAGAGGAAGCTGCCGATGGGCCGGTCCGGGCTGGAGAGCCCCGCACGGGAGCGCAGCACCGCGTCGGCGACCACACTGACCGCCTCGTCCTGGCCCACGACCCGCTGGTGCAGATGCTCCTCCAGCTCCAGCAGGCGCTCCTTCTCCTCCTGGGTGAGGCGGCTGACGGGAACACCGGTCTGCCGGGACACGACCTCGGCGATCGCCTCCGCGGTCACCTGCAGGTTCATCCCCTCGTCGGCCTCGTCGTGGTGCGTCGCCCGGCCGATCCGGTCCTTCAGCTCCACGATCCGGTCGCGCAGCTGTGACGCCTGCTCGTACTGCTCGTCCGCGGCCGCCTGGTCCTTGTCCCGCGCGAGCTGCTCCAGCTCGCGCTCCATGGCGCGTACGTCCGTGCCCTTCGTCCGGGCACCCAGCCGCACCCGCGCCCCCGCCTGGTCGATCAGGTCGATCGCCTTGTCCGGCAGGCGCCGGTCGGTGAGATAGCGGTCGGACAGCTCCACGGCGGCCACCAGCGCCTCGTCGCTGTAGCGGACCTGGTGGTGGGCCTCGTAGCGGTCGCGCAGACCGCGCAGGATCTCCAGGGCGTCCCCGACGGAGGGCTCGGGAACCAGGATCGGCTGGAAGCGGCGGGCGAGCGCCGCGTCCTTCTCGATCCTGCGGTACTCCTCCAGCGTGGTGGCGCCCACGATGTGCAGCTCGCCGCGGGCCAGGGCCGGCTTGAGGATGTTGCTGGCGTCCATCGAACCGCCCTCGCCGCCGCCCCCGGCGCCGACGACGGTGTGCAGCTCGTCGATGAAGACGATCAGCTGGTCGGAGTGGGCGCGGATCTCACCGACGATGTTGTTCAGCCGCTCCTCGAAGTCACCGCGGAAGCGGGTCCCGGCGACCACGCCCGTCAGGTCCAGGGCGACCACACGGCGGCCGGTGAGGACGTCGGGCACGTCGCCGTCGGCGATCCGCTGGGCGAGCCCCTCCACGATGGCGGTCTTGCCGACGCCCGCGTCACCGATGAGCACCGGGTTGTTCTTGCCGCGCCGGGAGAGCACCTCGATCGTCTGCTCGATCTCGTCGTCCCGGCCGATCACCGGGTCTATGCCGCCCTGGCGGGCCAGGTCGGTCAGGTCGCGCCCGTACTTGTCGAGCGTGGGCGTCCCGGTGGGCCGCTGCCGCTCGGCACGCGCCTGCGGGGCCTCCTGCGCCTCGGGCGGCAGGCCGGTGGGCGCGAACCGGGCCGAGTTCAGGATGTGCCCGGCCGCGGAGTCCGGGTTCGACGCCAGGGCGCTCAGCACGTGCTCCGGGCCGATGTAACCGGCGCCCTTCGAGCGGGCCAGGTCGTGCGCGTCCAGCAGGGCGCGCTTGGCGGCCGGCGTCAGGGACAGCGAGGTGGGCGGCGGGGCCTCGCCCGGCGGGTGCTGGGAGGGGCCGGACCGCTGGTCGATCTCCGTCGCCATCGAGTCCGGGTCCGCGCCCGCCCGGCTGAGCAGACTGCGCGTCGGCTCGGCGGCGAGTGCGGCCCGCAGCAGGTGCTCCGTGTCCAGGTCCCGACTGCCGTGCTCGGCGGCGTACTGGGCGGCGCCGCGTACGAGCTCCCTGGCGGGCTGGCTGAGCAGCTGGCCGATGTTGATCTGACGGGGTCCGGGGCGGGGGCCGCCGAAGAAGCGGGCCAGGAATTCGCCGAAGGGGTCGCCGTAGCCCTCCGGGCTGGTGAAGCCGCTGGTCATGGCGTTCCGTTCGATCGACTTGCGATTGCGTTGCGGTGCCGACGGGTGCCCTTTCCGTGCCGGGCTACACCGGTTGGGGCCGTTAACTCACCTTGGCATGAAGCGGGGGGTTGGGCATGTTCAGGCGCCTGTGGGGTGAGGGCGGAGTGTGGTCCGGCGTGTGCGGGTTCGTTGTGGTTGGTCGCGTAGTTCCCCGCGCCCCTGGGAGAATTCGCTCACCGTTCCGTGAGAATGCGAGGGCCCGATTCTGTGATCGCCACGGTGTGTTCCGCGTGGGCTGCGCGGGAGCCGTCGTTGGTTTTCAGGGTCCAGCCGTCCTGGGCCGCGTGGTAGCCGTCCGTGCCGCCGGCGATGAGCATGGGTTCGATGGCCAGGACCATGCCGTGGCGGAGTCGGAGGCCGCGGCCGGGGCGGCCCTCGTTGGGAACCCCGGGGTCCTCGTGCATGTGGCGGCCGATGCCGTGGCCGCCGAAGCCGTCGGGGATGCCGTAGCCGGCGGTGCGGCAGACCGTGCCGATGGCGTGGGCTATGTCGCCGATGCGGTTGCCCACGACGGCCGCCTCGATGCCGGCGGCGAGCGCGCGCTCGGCGGTCTCGATCAGGCGGAGGTCGGCGGGGCGCGGGCGGCCGACGGTGAAGCTGATCGCCGAGTCGCCGGCCCAGCCGCCGAGCTGGGCGCCGAAGTCGGCGGAGAGGAGGTCGCCGTCGCGCAGGCGGTAGCGGGTCGGGATGCCGTGCACGATCGCGTCGTTCACGGAGGCGCAGAGGACGGCCGGGAAGGGGGTGGGTGCGAACGAGGGCCGGTAGCCGAGGAACGGTGAGGTCGCGCCCGCGGCGCGCAGTACGTCGTGCGCCAGTTCGTCCA
This sequence comes from Streptomyces sp. NPDC043427, assembly GCF_056436655.1. Lineage (NCBI taxonomy): Bacteria > Bacillati > Actinomycetota > Actinomycetes > Kitasatosporales > Streptomycetaceae > Streptomyces > Streptomyces sp. NPDC043427. The sequence continues at coordinate 41,788 of NZ_JBWKCC010000041.1, forward strand.
GCTCCAGCAGGGAGACACCCACGTCAGCGGCCTCGCGTACGGCCGTCAGGGCCCTGGCGACCACCTGGCCCGCCTCGTACATGGCGTCGATCGATGTGTCCGTCTTCAGTTCCACCATGCCAATTACTATACCGGTATTAGAATGGTGGCATGGTGCGCACCCCCCTCACCCCCGAAGAGCGTGAACGCGGCGAGCGGCTGGGGCGGCTGCTGCGTGAGACGCGCGGCAGCCGCAGCATGGCCGAGGTCGCGGCGAGCGCGGGCATCTCCCCCGAGACGCTCCGCAAGATCGAGACCGGCCGCGCCCCGACCCCGGCGTTCTTCACCGTGGCGGCCCTGGCCCGTGCTCTCGGTCTCTCGATGGACGAGCTGGCGGGGCAGTGTGTGTGCGTGGATGCCTGAGGCGTTCGACCGGTCGACGCGCAAGGGTCAAGATCGCGCAAGGAGGCGCCCGCACACCCGTTGAAAAGTGGCTGTAGCCCGCCCGTAACGCAACTGGTGTTGCCTACGGACCGGAGTGCTCCGGTCTGGCGGGAGTTGAGCGATGGCTGTGGATCAACTCCCACGAGAAGTACGGGAGTTCGCGAACTACCTGGACGGTCTGCTGGCGCGCCTTGACCAGGGTGGCGGCTGGTGCGGGGTGTTCTGGCAGCGCGATCCCGAAGGCATGCAGGCCTGCCTCGACGGGCGCGAACTGCCGCCCTGGGACGTCATGGTGGCACTGCTCCAGGACCTCGCCGCGACCTACGGTCCCCACGCCGCCACACAGGAGACGGAACGGGCCCGCTCCCTGCACGCCGCCGCACTCATCGCGTACGACGCCCGGCCCGGCGGCCGTGACGCCCTCGGCGACCGGCTCGATGTCATGCTCCGCGAACAGAAGTACGCGGCGGAACGGCAGGCCGAGCTGGGGCGGATGCTCGCCGGCGCCGCGCCCCAGGCCGACGCCGACGCCATCCGCCTCGACCTCGCCTGGGCCCGCGACGACCACGACCGGGCGACCGCCCGATGCGCCGAACTCCGTTCACGTATGACGGAGTTGGACCGACGGGCAGGTGTCGGCCAGGTGTGGGACACGCACGCGATACAGCGGGGGAGCGCGGGCGGTGCGGCGGGTTCGGTGGGCGCGGGTGGGCACGGCGCTCAGGGCCCCGCCGGCACCGGACACACCTCGCGCGACTACGCCGCCCGAGGGTACGGCGCCGAAGACTCGGCCGCGGGCGACCGCGACCCCCGCGGCACAGCCGTACGCGGTTACCGCCCTCACCAGGATGCCGCCGCACGCGGCTACGGTCACCACGATGCCGCCGCACGCGGCCACGCGACGCGCTCACCGGCCGCCTCCGACCACTACGGGGCCCGCGGCTCGGCGGCCGCCGCCCACAGCGCCCAGCCCTCGGCCGAAGCCTCCGCGTTCGGCACCCCGGCCCTGGAGGCTTCCGCGTACGGCACCCCGGCCCTGGAAACCTCGGCGTACGGCACCCAGCCCTCGGGTGAAGCCTCCGGGTACGGCACCCGGGCCCTGGGAGAACCTCTCGGACACGGTGCCCGCACCGCGGCCAGCCCCTATCGGCACGGCGCCCCCGCCTCCCTCACCTCCGTTCACCGCACCCCGCACCACCATGCACCCGGTGAAGAGCCCACTGCCCCGCTGGCCGCCGCCCACAGGCCCGCCGTCGCCGATCCGGGCCGCACCGAGCCCAACCCCCCGGAGCCGACCCCCGCCCCCATTCCCAAGCAACGCAAGCGTCGCCGTGGCGGCGCCCGCTTCGCCGGGATGGTTGAGGAAGAGGCCGCCGCATCCGTCGTACCGCCGGAGGCCGTCGTGCCGACGCTGCCCGCGCCCTCCGCCCCGACCGGCCGTACCCCGCGGGGAGCGAGGTTCGCCGGGGCGGCCGAGGCGGTGGGGCGGGAGGAGCGTCGGGGTGAGCCGGTGGGGGACGACGGGGCGCGGCGGGAGACCGTCGAGACGGTGCGGCGGCTGGTGGGGCTTCGTGCGGAGAGTCGCAGCGGTGAGGCGCATGCGCTGCTGGTGGAGATCGCGTACTGGCCGGCCGCACGCTTTCCGCTGCTCGCGGCGGAGCTCCAGTACGCCGGTCTCGGCGCGGACTGGGTGACGCTGCTCTGGGAGGCGGCCTCGCTGCCCGCGGACCGGCTCGTCGCCGCGGCGGACGCGCTGGCCGCGGCGGGGCGCACGGGCGACGGGGAGCAGATCCTGCGGCAGGGCGTCGCCCGGCCCGCCCGGGAGATAGGTGAGGCCGTCCTGGGGCTGGCGGCGGAGGGGCGGCGGCGTGAGGTGCGGGCGCTGCTCGACGCGTACGTGCGGGTCCGCACCCCGGAGGAGGCGGCCCGCAGTGCCGACGTGGACCCCGAGACCCTCGTCCCGCTGCTCGTCGAGGCCGCACGTGGCGTGTCGGACGAGCGCCACTGGGACCTGGTCCACGCCCTCAGGGTCGCCGGGCACAGCACCTGACGCCCCACCCGCCGCATCCCCCTCGCCCGCCCCACCACTCACCCACAGGAGTGCGAAACGGGATGGACTCAGCGGGTTAACGGCGATGGTCTTGGCAAGGCTGCCGGTGAGGCTTACGTTCGTGCCTCTACGGCCCGCCTTCTACGGGCGTAGAGGCTCTGGCGTCCCGTCGAAGGAGCAGCTCATGGCCAACGTCGTTCGCGCCGCTCTGGTACAGGCCACCTGGACCGGCGACACCGCGTCCATGGTGGCGAAACACGAAGAGCACGCCCGCGAGGCGGCCCGGCTGGGCGCCAAGGTCATCGGGTTCCAGGAAGTCTTCAACGCGCCCTACTTCTGCCAGGTCCAGGACGCCGAGCACTACCGCTGGGCCGAGCCGGTCCCGGACGGGCCCACGGTGCGTCGTATGCAGGAGCTCGCCCGGGAGACCGGCATGGTCGTTGTCGTGCCGGTGTTCGAGATCGAGCAGTCGGGCTTCTACTACAACACCGCCGCCGTGATCGACGCCGACGGCTCCTACCTCGGCAAGTACCGCAAGCACCACATCCCCCAGGTCAAGGGCTTCTGGGAGAAGTACTACTTCCGCCCGGGCAACATCGGCTGGCCCGTCTTCGACACCGCCGTCGGGAAGGTCGGGGTCTACATCTGCTACGACCGGCACTTCCCCGAAGGCTGGCGGCAGCTCGGCATCAACGGTGCCCAGCTCGTCTACAACCCCTCCGCCACCCACCGCGGGCTCTCCTCCCACCTCTGGCGCCTGGAACAGCCCGCCGCGGCCGTCGCCAACGAGTACTTCATCGCCGCGATCAACCGGGTCGGCGTGGAGGAGTACGGCGACAACGACTTCTACGGCACGAGCTACTTCGTCGACCCACGCGGTCAGTTCGTGGGGGACGTCGCCAGCGACAGGACGGAGGAACTTCTCGTCCGCGACCTCGACTTCGACCTCATCGAGGAAGTGCGGCAGACGTGGGCCTTCTACCGCGACCGCCGCCCCGACGCCTACGAAGGGCTGGTGCAGCCGTGAGCGATCTCTACGCCCGCCATCGGGGCGTCCTGCCGGACTGGCTCGCCCTCTACTACGAGGACCCGCTCGAGATCACGCACGGCGAGGGCCGCCACGTCTGGGACGCCGACGGCAACAAGTACCTCGACTTCTTCGGCGGCATCCTCACCACCATGACCGCGCACGCCCTGCCCGAGGTGACCAAGGCGGTCAGCGAGCAGGCCGGGCGGATCATCCACTCGTCGACCCTCTACCTGAACCGGCCGATGGTCGAACTCGCCGAGCGGATCGCCCAGTTGAGCGGCATCCCCGACGCGCGTGTCTTCTTCACCACCTCCGGCACCGAGGCCAACGACACGGCGCTGTTGCTGGCGACGGCCTACCGCCGCAGCAACACCATCCTGGCGATGCGCAACAGCTACCACGGCCGCTCCTTCAGCGCGGTCGGCATCACCGGCAACCGCGGCTGGTCCCCGACCTCCCTGTCACCGCTGCAGACGCTGTACGTCCACGGCGGCGTACGCACCCGGGGCCCCTACGCCGGGCTCGACGACGACGCCTTCATCGCCGCCTGCGTCGACGACCTCAAGGACCTGCTCGGCCACACCCGCCCGCCCGCCGCCCTGATCGCCGAGCCCATCCAGGGCGTCGGCGGCTTCACCTCGCCCCCGGACGGCCTGTACGCCGCCTTCCGCGAGGTGCTGAAGGAGCGCGGCATCCTGTGGATCGCCGACGAGGTGCAGACCGGCTGGGGACGCACCGGCGAGCACTTCTGGGGCTGGCAGGCCCATGGGCAGAGCGGCCCGCCGGACATCGTCACCTTCGCCAAGGGCATCGGCAACGGCACCTCCATCGGCGGCGTGATCGCCCGCTCCGAGATCATGAACTGCCTGGACGCCAACAGCATCTCGACGTTCGGCGGCACCCAGGTCACCATGGTCGCCGGCCTCGCCAACCTCGCCTATCTGCTGGAACACGACCTCCAGGGCAACGCCCGCCGGGTCGGCGGACTGCTCCTCGAGCGGCTGCGGGCGGTCGCCGCCCAGGTGCCGGGCGTACGGGAGGTGCGCGGCCGGGGACTGATGCTCGGCGTCGAACTGGTCAGGCCCGGCACGGACGACGCCGACCCGGAGCGCGCGGCCGCGGTGCTGGAGGCGGCCCGCGAGGGCGGCCTGCTGATCGGCAAGGGCGGCGGCCACAACACCAGCGCCCTGCGCGTCGCCCCACCGCTGTCCCTCACCGTCGCGGAGGCCGAGGAGGGCGCCGCGATCCTCGAACAGGCTCTGCGGAGCACCTCGTAGTCACAGAGCCCAGCAAGGGAAGAGTGCCATGACCGCCACCCTGGAGCCCCTGGACCCGCTGGAGCCCACGGAACCCCTGGAGCCCGCCCTGTCGGTCCGCCAGGTCCTCACCCTGGAGCGGGTACTGGCCGGGGAGCCCGAGGTGGTGGCCGGCGCCGGCCAGCTGGACCGGCCGGTGCGCTGGGTGCACGTCGCCGAGGCGCCCGACGTCGGCGTGATGCTCAGCGGCGGCGAGATGGTGCTCACCACCGGGGTGCTGCTCGCCGGGGACGAGGCCAAGCAGGTCGAGTACGTGCAGTCCCTGCACCGCGCCGAGGCCGCGGCCGTCGTCCTCGGACTCGGCCGCGCCTTCCCCTCCCCGCCGGAGGTGATGCGCCGGGCCGCCGAGCGGTGCGGGCTGCCCATGATCGTGCTCCACCGGCCCTTCCCCTTCGCCGAGCTGACGGAGGAGGTGCAGGCCCGGCTGGTCAGGCGGAAGTTCGCCGCGGTCAGCCTCTCCGAGTCCGTCCGTACGGCGCTCACCGGGCTCATCACGGCGGGCGCACCGCTGCAACGCCTCCTCGACGAGGTCGCCCAGCACAGCGCCTGCCCCGTCGTCGTCACCAACCTCGCCCACCGCGTCCTCGCCACCGCGGGGGAGCGGCCCGCGGTGGACGACGTGCTGCGCGACTGGGAACGCATCGCCCGCCAGGCCGGCGGCAGCGAGGGCGACGGCTGGATCCGGGCCGAGCTGGGCGGGCGCGGAGAGCGGTGGGGCGAGATCATGCTGTGCGGGTACCGCGGCGACACCGCTACGGGACGACTCCTCGCCGACCGCGCCGCCGAGGCCCTCGTCCTGCACCGCATGCTCGGCGGCAACTCCGCCCACACCTGGGAGGAGCAGTCCGCGCAGAGCCTGCTGACCGACCTGGTCTCCGGGGTCGTACCGGCCAGGCAACTGCTGCCCCGCGCGCGGGCCGCCGGACTGCCCGTCAACCGGCGCACCTTCGTCCCGCTGGTCGTGCGCGACAGCGAACCCGCCGGGCTCGACCGGGTCCTGCGGATGCTGGGGCTGTCCGGGCTCGTCGCCGAGCTGGCCGACGGGGCGACCGCCGTGCTGCTGAGCCTCGCCCGCGACCAGGACGCCCAGGCGCTGGTGGCCCACTTCGCGGCCCGGCTGCGCACGGAGACCGGCGCCGTCCGCACGGTCGCCGCCGCCGACGCCCGTACCGCCTGGGACGACGTGCCCGCCGGGCTGCGCGAGGCGCAGCACGTCGCGGACGCCGTGGCCGACTCCTCGGCGGCGCTCGACCTCCCGGCCGTCGTACGGCTCAGGGACGTCCATCTGCGCGGCCTGATCCGGCTGCTGCGGGACGACCCGCAGGTGCAGTCCTTCGCTGAGCGTGAGCTGGACGGGCTGCTGTGCGCGGCCGACGAGGACCTGCTGTCCGTCCTGCGGACCTACCTCGCCACCGGCCGCAACAAGTCCCGCACCGCCCAGCTCCACCACGTCTCCCGCCCCGCGCTGTACCGCCGCCTGGAGGCGATACAAGGCCGGCTCGGCGTCGACCTCGACGACTTCGAGCAGGCGGCGTCGGTGCACATCGCGCTCCTCGCACACGACGCGCAACAGGGGTGAAACATGGAACGACCTGGGAAAACGGCGGTGAAACATGGGACGGCGAAGGCGTGACACCGTGGCACGCCACACGCCCGCAGACGTGACACGGTGCAACTCAAAGCCTGCTCGCGGACTTCCTAGCCTTCTCGCACACCGAGCGACCGGAGGTCCCGATGAGCCAAGTGATCCGTGCCGCCCTCTTCCAGACCGCCTGGACCGGCGACAAGGAATCGATGATCCAGGTACACGAGCAGGCGGCCCGCGACGCGGCCGCGCAGGGTGCTCAGGTCCTGTGCTTCCAGGAGCTGTTCTACGGGCCCTACTTCTGCCAGGTCCAGGACAAGGCGTTCTACGAGTACGCGGAGCAGATCCCCGACGGCCCCATCGTCAAGCGTTTCCAGGCGCTCGCGAGGGAACTGGGCATCGTCCTGATCCTGCCGATGTACGAGGAGGAGCAGCCCGGCGTTCTCTACAACACGGCGGCCGTGATCGACGCGGACGGCTCGTACCTCGGCAAGTACCGCAAGCACCACATCCCGCAGGTCCCCGGCTTCTGGGAGAAGTTCTACTTCCGCCCGGGCAACGCCGGCTGGCCGGTCTTCGAGACCGCCGTCGGCAAGATCGGCGTCTACATCTGCTACGACCGCCACTTCCCGGAGGGCTGGCGGGCGCTCGGCCTGGAGGGTGCCGAGATCGTCTTCAACCCCTCGGCCACCTCGCGCGGCCTCTCGCGCTACCTGTGGCAGCTGGAGCAGCCGGCTGCGGCCGTCGCCAACGAGTACTTCGTCGGCGCGATCAACCGGGTCGGCGTCGAGGACCTGGGCGACAACGACTTCTACGGGACGAGCTACTTCGTCGATCCGGAGGCCCAGTTCGTAGGCGAGGTCGCCGGCGACAAGGAGACCGAGCTCGTCGTCCGCGACCTGGACCTGGCCAAGCTCCGCGAGGTCCGCGACCGCTGGCAGTTCTACCGCGACCGCCGCCCGGAGGCATACGGCCCGCTGACGGCACCGTAAAACAAACGAGGCCCCGCGCCGCCTGAAGGGCGCAGCCCTCAGGGGCGCGGGGAACTGCGCGACCAGCCACATACGACCCGCACTTTTCCACCACACCCAGCGGAGCGTCACGCATGAGCAGCCGTACCGTCATCCGGAATGGCCTCGTCATCACCGCGTCCGACGAGATCCACGCCGACGTCCTCATCGAGGACGGCCGAATCGCCGCCCTCGCCGCATCCGGCACCCCCGCCGCCGGGGCCTGGACGGCCGAGCGCGTCATCGACGCGACCGGGAAGTACGTCATCCCGGGCGGGGTCGACGCCCACACCCACATGGAGCTGCCGTTCGGCGGCACCTTCGCCTCCGACACCTTCGAGACCGGCACCCGGGCCGCCGCCTGGGGCGGCACGACGACCATCGTCGACTTCGCGGTGCAGTCCGTCGGCCACACCCTGCGCGAGGGCCTGGACGCCTGGCACGCCAAGGCCGAGGGCAACTGCGCCATCGACTACGGCTTCCACATGATCGTCTCCGACGTGAACCAGGACACGCTCAAGGAGATGGACCTGCTGATCGAGGAGGGCGTCTCCTCCTTCAAGCAGTTCATGGCCTACCCGGGCGTCTTCTACAGCGACGACGGCCAGATCCTGCGCGCCATGCAGCGCTCCGCCGAGAACGGCGGGCTGATCATGATGCACGCCGAGAACGGCATCGCCATCGACGTGCTCGTGGAGCAGGCGCTGGCCCGCGGCGAGACCGACCCGCGCTACCACGGCGAGGTCCGCAAGGCCCTCCTGGAGGCCGAGGCCACCCACCGCGCCATCAAGCTCGCGCAGGTCGCGGGTGCGCCCCTGTACGTCGTGCACGTCTCGGCGCAGGAGGCGGTCGCCGAACTGACCAGGGCGCGCGACGAGGGGCTGAACGTCTTCGGCGAGACCTGCCCGCAGTACCTGTTCCTGTCGACCGACAACCTCGCCGAACCCGACTTCGAGGGCGCCAAGTACGTGTGCTCGACCCCGCTCAGGCCGAAGGAACACCAGGCCGCGCTGTGGCGGGGCCTGCGCACCAACGACCTCCAGGTGGTCTCCACCGACCACTGCCCCTTCTGCTTCGTGGGCCAGAAGGAGCTCGGCCGGGGCGACTTCTCCAAGATCCCCAACGGTCTGCCGGGGGTCGAGAACCGTATGGACCTGCTCCACCAGGCCGTCGTCGACGGGCACATCTCGCGCCGCCGCTGGATCGAGATCGCCTGCGCCACCCCCGCCCGCATGTTCGGCATGTACCCGAAGAAGGGCACCATCGCCCCGGGCGCGGACGCCGACGTCGTGATCTACGACCCGAACGCCGAGCAGGTCCTGTCCGCCGTGACCCACCACATGAACGTCGACTACTCGGCGTACGAGGGCAAGAGCGTCACCGGCCGTGTCGAGACGGTTCTCTCACGTGGCGAACCCGTCATCACCGAGCGGGAGTACACCGGGCGCGCGGGTCACGGCGTCTACACCCCGCGGTCCACCTGTCAGTACCTCAACTAGGAAGGGCGCGATGGACCCCATGGACTTCGGACTTGTCCTGCAGACCGACCCGCCGGCCTCGCGGGTCATCAGCCTGATGAAGCGCGCCGAGCAGAGCGGCTTCACGTACGGCTGGACGTTCGACTCCGCCGTGCTCTGGCAGGAGCCGTTCGTGATCTACAGTCAGATCCTGGCGAACACCACGAAGTTGACGGTCGGTCCGATGGTCACCAACCCGGGCACCCGCACGTGGGAGGTCACCGCCTCCACCTTCGCCACCCTCAACGACATGTTCGGCAACCGCACCGTCTGCGGCATCGGCCGCGGCGACTCCGCGATGCGCGTCGCGGGCCGCAAGCCCAACACGCTGGCCCGCATCAGCGAGGCGATGAAGGTCATCCGGGCCCTCGGCAGCGGGGGAGAGGCCGACCTCGGCGGTACGGTGATCAGGTTCCCGTGGATCAAGGAGGGTGCCGAACTCCCCGTCTGGATGGCCGCGTACGGCCCCAAGGCGCTGAAGATGACCGGCGAGGAGGCCGACGGGTTCATCCTCCAGCTCGCCGACCTGTACCTCACCGAGTCCATGGTGAAGGCGGTCAAGGACGCGGCCGTCGCCGCCGGGCGTGACCCGTCCGAGGTGAAGATCTGCGTCGCCGCCCCCGCGTACGTCACCGACGACGACTCGCCCGAGGCGCTCGCCCACGCTCGGGAGCAGTGCCGGTGGTTCGGCGGGATGGTCGGCAACCATGTCGCCGACCTGGTGTCGAAGTACGGCGAGCACTCGGGGGCCGTACCCGACGAGCTCACCGACTACATCAAGGCCCGTGAGGGGTACGACTACTCCCACCACGGGCGTGCCGACAACCCGGACACCCAGTTCGTGCCGGACGAGATCGTCGACCGGTTCTGTCTCGTCGGACCGGTCGAGAAGCACATCGAGAAGCTGAACGCCCTGCGCGAGCTGGGCGTCGACCAGTTCGCCGTCTACGACATGCACGACGCGCAGGAGAAGGTCATCGACGCGTACGGCACGACGGTGATCCCCGCCGTCAACGGCTGACCCGCAACCAGGATCGACAACCTCCCCACCCCCCACTCCAGTTCTCCCCTCCCCGCCGTCCCCGGCGAGGGAGGGGGCCGGAGACCCGCACGGCCTTTCCGGATCCGCCCCTCGTTTGATTGGCCTGCCCATGACCGACACCGTTCCCACGGCCATACCGCCGTCCACACAAGTCACCCTCGCCGACGGCCGGGTGGAGATCGCTCCTGGTTCGCCGCTGCCCAGCGGCCCGTACGCCAACGAGGACCTGCTGCCGGTCCCCGTCGAGAAGCGCACCTGGACCACGTACAACTTCTCCGCGCTGTGGGTCGGCATGGCCCACAACACGGCCTCGTGGACCCTGGCCTCCGGTCTGATCGCGGTCGGCATGGACTGGAAGCAGGCCGTGCTCACCATCGCGCTCGCCAACGTGATCGTGCTGGTCCCGATGCTGCTCACCGGACACGCGGGACCCAAGTACGGCATCCCCTTCCCGGTCTTCGCCCGTGCGTCCTTCGGCATCCGCGGCGCCAACCTGCCCGCCGTCGTCCGGGCGTTGGTGGCGTGCGGCTGGTTCGGCATCCAGACCTGGATCGGCGGTGAGGCGATCTACTTCCTCGCCGGGAAGCTGATCGGCAGCGGCTGGACCGACGTCGGCAAGGTCGGCGGCTACGCGTGGACGATGTGGCTGTCGTTCGCGATCTTCTGGGTGCTCCAGGTCGCGATCATCTACCGGGGCATGGAGACCATCCGCCGCTTCGAGAACTGGGCGGCGCCCTTCGTGCTCGTCGGTGCCTTCGTGATGCTGGTCTGGATGAGCAACAAGGCGGGCGGCTTCGGTCCGCTGCTCGACCAGCCGTCCAAGCTCGGCTGGGGCGGCGACTTCTGGAAGCTGTTCTGGCCCTCACTCATGGGCATGATCGGCTTTTGGTCCACTTTGAGCCTGAACATCCCGGATTTCACCCGTTACGGCAAGAGTCAGAGGGCGCAGACCTGGGGGCAGGCGCTCGGTCTGCCGACCACGATGACGCTGTTCGCGCTGCTGTCGGTGATGGTCACCTCCGGTTCGCAGGCCGTGTACGGCGAGACGATCTGGGACCCGGTACAGCTCGCCGCGAAGACGGACAACGTCGTGGGCCTGCTCTTCGCGCTGGTGACCGTGCTGGTGGCGACGCTGTCCGTGAACATCGCGGCCAACCTCGTCTCGCCGGCTTTCGACTTCTCCAACATCGCGCCCCGGAAGGTCAGTTTCCGGGCCGGAGCGCTCGCCACCTGCGTCCTCGGGGTGCTGATCTTCCCGTGGAAGCTGTACTCCGACCCGCAGGGCTACATCTTCACCTGGCTCGGCCTGGTCGGCGGTCTGCTCGGCACGGTCGCGGGCATCCTCATCGCCGACTACTGGATTCTGCGCCGTGGTCGGCTGGTGCTGGCGGACCTCTACCGCAGCGGCGGCCGCTACTGGTACGAGAACGGCTGGAACTGGCGAGCCGTCGTCGCCTTCCTGGCCGGCGGTGTGCTGGCCGTCGGCGGTGCCAGCTTCAAGCCGCTGATCGACGGCCGGCCCGTTCCGGCCCTGGAGCCGCTCGCCGACTACGGCTGGGCGGTGGGCCTGGGCACCTCGATGGTGCTGTACGTGGCGCTGATGCTGCTGCTGCGGGGCCGGGGTCGGGAGACGGCCGACGCGTGACGCGTGCCCGGGGGAGGGCGGTCAGTTCGTCTGGCCGCCCTCCAGCGCGGCCACCGCGTCCTTCGCGGCCTTGATGGCGCCCTTGTTGATCACATCCGTGCTGGGTGCCTTCTTCGACTCGAAGTCGCTGCCGTTGTAGGTGATGATCACCAGGGCGTTGGAGGCGCGGACCAGGACCGTCCCCTCACGCGTCTGCTGCTTGTCCTCGGTGGTGAGGTTCACGATGGAGTACGCGGAGTCGCCGAGCCCGGGGACCTCGCCTCCGCCGCTCTTCTCCTTCACGCGGTCCGTGTAGGACCGTGTCGCCTCGGCGTCCGAGTCGGTGATCTCGAAGGAGACGTCGAGCCAGCGGTAGTCGTATCCCTTGAGCGCGTTCCACGAGCAGGTGCGGCGCACGTTCGTGTCCGTCGAGGGGATCTCCTTGCCGCCCGCCTTGGCGCCCGGCACGAGGGACTTCACCGTGCTCGCGGCCACACTGGCGCACGGCGCGGGGGCCGCGGCGTACGTCTTGGTCTCCGCCGACGTCGACGGCGCCGAGGCCGACGACTGCTTGGCCGTCCTGGTGGCCGGCTCGTGTTCGGCGGCCGGCGCCGGGGCGAGCGGGCCGGACGTCAGCGCCCAGCCCGCGCAGGCGAGCACGACGACGGGGGACAGGCGCGCGGTCAGGGTGAGCGGCAGGGGGAGAGAACGCACGGCGCACTTTTCGTGGGGGACGGTGCGGAAGGAGTCCGCACTGCGGACGGGACGACAGTTTCACATGACTACCGGTGGGTTGGAAGTGCGAACTCGCTCCGTACCGGCGCGGTGACGGAGGCCGGTTGACGATACGTCATGTGTCCCGTTATGTCCGGCACGTTGTTGTGGGTTCAACTTGCTAGTTCGGCCGTTCCTTGCGCAGGAACCGGCGCAGCCTCCGTAGCGGCCAGGTGTTGATCACGTCGTCCTGGGTGAGCCATCCGCGCTGCGCCAGGCCGATCCCGTAGCGGAGGTAGGCGAGGTGGCGCAGGGAGTGGGCGTCGCTGTCGACGGCGAACTTCGCCCCGACGCTCCTGGCGCGGAGGATGTCCTCGTCGCTCAGGTCGAGCCGGTCGGGCTGGGCGTTGACCTCCAGCGCCGTACCCGTGCGGGCACAGGCGGCGAACACCTCGTCGAGGTCGGCGTCGATGCCCGGCCGTCTGCCGATCAGACGCGTGGTGGGGTGGCCGATGACGTTGACGTGCGGGTTCTCGCAGGCGCGTACGATCCGCCGGGTCATCGCCTCACGGCCGATGCCGAAGTGGGAGTGCACCGAGGCCACGCAGAGGTCGAAGCCCCGGAGGAACTCGTCGGGCCAGTCCACCTCGCCCTCGGGGCCGATGTTCAGCTCGGTTCCGTGCAGCAGCCGCATCCCGTGGTGTTCGCCGTCCAGTGACCGCACGCGCTCACGCTGGGCGAGGATCTTCGCATCGGTCATGCGCTGCATGTACATGTTGGGCGCGTGGTCGGTGACGGCGTAGTACGCGTACCCCCGCTCGGCGGCCGCCGCCACCATCTCCTCCAACGGGGCGAGGCCGTCGGTGAGGTCGGTGTGGGTGTGCAGATCACCCTTGATGTCCCCCTCCGTCACCACCTCGGGCAGTTCGTCGCGCAGGCCCGCCTCGATCTCCCCCCGGTCCTCGCGCAACGTGGGCGGGATCCACGGCAGGCCGAGCCTTGCGTACACCTCGTCCTCGGACCGGGACGCGACCCGCCTGCCGCCCTCGACTTCGAACAGGCCGTACTCGGAGAGCTTCAGCCCGAGGTGGACGGCGATGGTGCGGGTGCGGATGTTGTGCGCCTTCGAGCCGGTGAAGTACTGCAGAGCGGCGCCCCACGAGTCCGGCGGCACCACCCGCAGGTCGACCTGGACTCCCTGCACGGTACGGACCGAGGTCTTCTTCCGGCCGTGTGCGATCACCTCGGCGGTGGAGGGCAGCTCGGTGAGCGCGTCCATGAAGGGCTCCGACCGGTCGGCGGCGACGAGGACGTCGATGTCGCCGACGGTCTCCCTCACGCGGCGCAGCGATCCGGCAGGGGCGCAGTTCTCACAGCCGCCGATCCCGGAGAGCGCCGCGACGATCTCCTCGGCGGCCTCCGTGGCGGTGCTCAGCAGGATCCGCTCGCCGGCCTGCCGCATGAGGGCGATGCCGTGCAGGATGTTCTCCTCGGTCCGCTCCCCGAAGCCCTTCAGGTCGCGCAGCCGCTCCTCCTTGATGGCGTCGGTCAGCTCGCCCACCGACGAGATGCGCAGGTCCTCGTAGAGCGCCATCGCCTTCTTCGGGCCGAGGGTGGGGATGGTCATGAGCTGCCGTACCCCGGCGGGAATCGTGGCCCGCCGCTCCTCGACCGCCGCGATGTTGCCGGTACGGAAGTACTCGACGACCTTCTCGGCGATCGACCTGCCCACGTTCGGGATCTCCCTGAGGCCCGCGACATCGAGGCGGGAGACGTCGGCGGGGTGCCCGCCGATCGCGCGCGCGGCCTTCTCGTAGGCGCGGGCCTTGAACGCGTCGCCTCCGGTGACGGCGATGAGGTCCGCGTACTCCTGCAGGAGCGCCTCGACCTCGTCGTTGGGCCGGACCATGCCTCTCAGTCTAGGAACCGCATGGCTGACGCGCTTCGCGTGGTGCTGCGCTTCCCTTCCGCAGGGGCGAGGATGGAGGTGCGGGGCCGTGCAAGGAGGGCCGGACCGTGTACTTCACCGATCGTCGTGACGCCGGCCGGCAACTGGCCGCCCGGCTGAAGCACCTCGAGGGCACCGACGTGGTCGTGCTGGGGCTGCCCCGAGGAGGCGTTCCCGTGGCCGCCGAGGTCGCTCGGGCGCTGAGCGCGCCCCTGGACGTCTGCCTGGTGCGCAAGCTGGGCGTGCCGTCCCAGCCGGAGCTGGGAATGGGGGCGATCGGCGAGGGCGGTGCGCGCGTGATCAACGACGACGTGATGCGCGGGGCCGGCGTCACCCCGGACGAGCTGGCGCAGGTCGAGGAGCGTGAGCGGGGGATTCTGGAGAGCCGCGCCAGGCGCTACCGGGGCAGCAGGTCCTCGATCGGGCTCCGGGGCCGCACGGCCGTGGTGGTCGACGACGGCGTGGCCACGGGGTCGACGGCGCGCGCGGCCCTCTGGATCGCCCGTGCCCGGGGCGCGGTGCGGATCGTGCTGGCGGTCCCCGTGGCACCGCCGGACTGGACCGAGCGGCTGGGCGACGACGCCGACGAACTGGTGTGCCTGCACACCCCCTGGGGCTTCTTCGCGATCGGCCCGTACTACGACGACTTCACCCAGACCGGTGACCATGAGGTCGTCGCCTGTCTGGAAGCGGCCGTCGCCCGCCCGGTGGGCGCGGAGCACACCGCCGCCCTGCCCGAGGACCGGGCAGTGGACGTGCAGGTGCGGGCCGGTGCGACGGTGCTGCCCGGGCAGCTGACGGTGCCCGAGGGCGCGCCCGGGATCGTGGTCTTCGCCCACGGCAGCGGCAGCGGCCGCAACAGCCCCCGCAACCGGTTCGTCGCCGCCGGACTGAACCGGGCCGGGCTCGGCACCCTGCTGTTCGACCTGCTCACCGAGGACGAGGAGACCGACCGGGCCAACGTCTTCGACACCGTCCTGCTGGCCCGGCGCCTGGCCGACGCCACCCGCTGGCTGCTGGCCCGGCCCGGGACCGAAGGGCTCCCCGTCGGCTACTTCGGCGCCAGCACCGGCGCCGCCGCTGCGCTGGGCGCGGCCGCCGAGCCCGGCGCACGGATCGCCGCGATCGTCTCCCGGGGCGGCAGGCCCGACCTGGCGGCGCCACGGCTGCCGGCGGTGACGGCACCCACGCTGCTGATCGTAGGAGGGCTGGACCGGCAGGTACTCGAGCTGAACCAGGAGGCACAGTCCCGGCTGCACTGCGAGAACCGGCTCGCGGTCGTCCCCGGCGCCACCCACCTCTTCGCCGAACCCGGCGCCCTGGAGCAGGTCACGGAACTGGCCCGGGACTGGTTCACCGACCACATGGCGCCGGCTCCCCACGCGGCGGCCTGACCGGGCCCGCGATCATGAGCGTCACGCTGTCCCTCTGCGGTGACGTGATGCTGGGCCGGGGCGTCGACCAGATCCTCCCGCACCCGGGCGACCCCGTCCTGCGCGAGACGTACGTCCGCGACGCCCACGCCTACGTCGAACTGGCCGAGGCGGCGAACGGGCCGATCCCGCGGCCGGTGAGCTTCTCCTGGCCCTGGGGCGAGGCACTCGAGGTCCTCGACCGGGCCGCGCCCGACGTCCGGATCGTCAACCTGGAGACCAGCGTGACGCAGGACGGCTCCTTCGCGCCCGACAAGGAGGTCCACTACCGCATGAACCCCGCCAACCTGCCGTGCCTGGCGGCCGCCCGCCCCGACGTCTGCACGCTCGCCAACAACCACGTCCTGGACTTCGGGCCCTCCGGACTCGACGAGACGCTCACCGCCCTGGCGGACGCCCGGCTCAGGACGGCGGGCGCGGGACGCGGCGCGCGGCAGGCGCGGCAGCCGGCGGTCGTCCCGGTGCACGGCGGCGGCCGCGTACTGGTCTTCTCCTGCGGGATGCCGTCCAGCGGCATCCCGCACGAATGGGCCGCGACCGACCGGCGCGGGGGCGTGGATCTCGTGACCGGGCCGTCCGCCGCCGCTGCGGCCGAACTCACCGGCCGGATACGGCGGTTGAGACGCCCGGGCGACATCGTGGTGGTGTCGGTCCACTGGGGCGCCAACTGGGGCTACGGCGTGTCCCGTGACGAAGTCCGCTTCGCCCGCGCCCTCGTCGACGGCCAAGCGGACGTGGTGCACGGACACTCCTCCCACCATCCGCGCCCGCTGGAGAGGTACCGGGGAAAGCTCATCCTGTACGGGTGCGGCGACTTCGTCGACGACTACGAGGGGATCGGCGGATACGAGCGGTACCGCGACGATCTGCGGCTGCTGTACCTCGTCACGCTCGACCCGGCTCAGCCCGGCACCGGCACGCCGGCCGGGGTGCGGATGGTGCCCTTCCAGGCACGGCGGATGCGGCTGGAGCACGCCTCGCCCGAGGACACCGAGTGGCTGCGGGCCACCCTGGACCGGGTCGGCCGCGCCCACGGCACGCGCGTCGACCGCAGGCCGGACGGCACGCTCACCCTCCGCTCGCGCATGGCCGGTATGCATGCCTGACTCGTACCTGAGGTAGGCACAGGTGGTCGAACCGACCGCCAGGCGAGCAGCGAGGTGAGAGGTGTTCACCACCCGTCCCACTCTTCAGGGCACCTTCGGCATGGTGTCCTCCACCCACTGGCTGGCCTCGCAGTCCGCCATGGCCGTCCTGGAGGACGGCGGCAACGCCTATGACGCGGCCGTGGCGGGCGCCTTCGTGCTGCACGTCGTCGAGCCGCACCTCAACGGGCCCGCGGGAGAGGTGCCGATCCTGCTCGCCCCGGCGGGCGGCGAGGTGCGGGTGCTGTGCGGGCAGGGCGTGGCGCCGGCCCGGTCCACCGTCGCCCACTACAAGGGGCTCGGCCTGGATCTCGTACCCGGCACCGGTCCGCTCGCCGCGGCCGTGCCGGGCGCCTTCGACGCCTGGATGCTCCTGCTGCGCGACCACGGCACCAAGTCCCTCGCCGACGTCCTGAAGTACGCCGTCGGATACGCCGACCACGGGCACGCGCCCGTGGACAACGTCGGTGCGACCGTCGAGACGGTCCGTGAGCTGTTCGAGACGGAGTGGACCTCGTCGGCCGAGGTGTACCTGCCCGGAGGGAAGGCGCCCCGCCCGGGTGAGCTGCTGCGCAACCCCGCCCTCGCCGCGACCTGGAAGCGCCTGCTCGCCGAGGTGGCCGGGGCGGGGGACCGGGAGGCGCAGATCGAGACCGCGCGGGAGGTGTGGCGCACCGGCTTCGTCGCCGAGGCTCTGGTACGGCAGGCGGGCCGGCCCACCCTGGACACCAGCGGCGAACGCCACACCGGCACACTCACCGCCGCCGACCTCGCCGGCTGGTCCGCCACCTACGAGGCACCGGCGACGTACGACTGGAACGGCTGGACCGTGTGCAAGGCCGGCCCCTGGAGCCAGGGCCCCGTCCTCCTCCAGCAGCTCGCGCTGCTCCCGCCCGAACTGCCTGACCACGGTTGCGCCGACTACGTCCATCTCCTCGTCGAGGGCTGCAAGCTCGCCATGGCCGACCGGGAGGCCTGGTACGGGGACGCCGCAGAGGTGCCGCTCCACGCGCT
Source organism: Streptomyces sp. NPDC043427 (assembly GCF_056436655.1). NCBI lineage: Bacteria > Bacillati > Actinomycetota > Actinomycetes > Kitasatosporales > Streptomycetaceae > Streptomyces > Streptomyces sp. NPDC043427. Next base: position 59,639 of record NZ_JBWKCC010000041.1, read on the forward strand.
GCTGTCGGCGGAGTACAACGCGGAGCGGCGCAAGCTCGTCGGCGACACGGCCTCCCACGAGCTGCGGCCCGGCAGCCCTGGCGGACGGACCCCGCGCCTCAGCGCCCACGCGCGCGTGGTCCTCTCCGACGAGCCCCGCCTCAGCCCGATGGGGGTGGGCGAACCGACGGTCGCCAAGCATCCGGCGTCGCCTGTGCCGGGGGAACCGGACATGCGTGACGCTGTCGTGCGCGGCGACGGGAGCACCCGTGGCGACACCTGCCACCTCGACGTCGTCGACCGCTGGGGCAACATGGTCGCCGCCACGCCCAGTGGTGGCTGGCTCCAGTCCAACCCGGTCGTTCCCGAACTGGGCTTCCCGCTCGGTACGCGGCTGCAGATGACCTGGCTGGAGGAGGGGCTGCCGAACACGCTGACGCCCGGCCGCCGCCCGCGCACCACGCTCACCCCCTCCCTCGCCCTGCGCGACGGAGTGCCGGTCATGGCGTTCGGTACGCCCGGCGGGGACCAGCAGGACCAGTGGCAGCTGCACTTCTTCCTGGCGGTCGCCCTGCGCGCGTCCGTGCGCGGTGGCCTCGACCTCCAGGGCGCGATCGACGCTCCGAACTGGCACAACGACAGCTTCCCCGGCTCCTTCTACCCCCGCGGCATGCGACCGGGCAGCGTCACCGTGGAGGCCCGCATGGACCCCGGGATCGGCGCCGAGCTGACGCGCCGGGGCCACGAGGTGACCGTCGGACCGCCCTGGTCCGAGGGACGGCTCTGCGTGGTCGCCCGGGATCCCCGGACCGGGATCCTGTCGGCGGCCGCGAACCCGCGAGGCATGCAGGGGTACGCGGTGGGCCGGTGAATCGGCTGTTGCGGCGCAGGGTGTTCATGGTGATTCCACCCGGAGTGCACCAGGCGGGTGAGGATTGTCAGTGGCGCGTGCTCTCATGGGAGGCATGATCCAAGACACGGAAACCATCGACGAGTTTCTCGACCGCCACTCGGCCGACGTGGAGGACGCGGTCCGCAAGGCCGCCGCGGTCGAGATCATGCCGCGCTTCCGCCGGCTCGCCGCGCACGAGGTCGACGAGAAGAACGGCCCGCACGACCTGGTGACGGACGCCGACCGCCGGGCCGAGCTGTATCTCACCGAGGTGCTCAGCACCCTGCTGCCCGGCTCCGTCGTGGTCGGCGAGGAGGCGGTGCACGCCAACCCCGCCAGCTACGAGGCGCTCCAGGGCGACGCGCCCGTCTGGATCGTCGACCCCGTCGACGGGACCCGGCAGTTCGTGCACGGCGACGACGGCTTCTGCACCCTGGTCGCGCTCGCGCGGCGCGGAGTCCTGCTCGCCTCCTGGACGTACGCCCCCGCCCGCGACCAACTGGCCACGGCCGTACGGGGCGGCGGTGCCTTCCTCGACGGCGAGCGGCTGTTCGCCGGCCCGCCGGCCCCCGGCCGGGACCTGACGGTGGCCACCTCCCACCCCGACTACACCACCGACGAGCAGAAGCACGCCCTCCTCGGCCTGTGGACGGACGGCGTCGCCCCCCGCGCCTGCGGCTCCGCGGGCCTGGAGTATCTCGCCGTCGCCCGGGGCGAGTCGGATGCCACCGCCTTCTCCTGGGAGGCCGCCTGGGACCACGCGGCGGGCATCCTCCTCGTCGAGGAGGCGGGCGGCGCCCACCTGACCCTCACGGGCGAGCCGTTCCGCATCACGGGCGGCAACACCCTGCCCTTCACGGCGGCACGGGACGCGGCCACGGCACGGCGGGTGGCGGGGCTGCTGTCGGGCGGAGCCTGATCTGCGGGCGGCGCCGTCCGCCGGGGAGATCACGGTGCCTGACCGCCTCCGACCGGTGATCACCCCCCGGCCCGCGGCGGAATCACCCCGTCACCCGGCCGACTCCCCCCGCGCCGCGATCGTTGTCAGTCCACCGGCATATCCTGATCCCCAGTGGCCATCGGCTGACGAAGGGGTCCGAAGGTGTCGTCAATGCTCGATGCTGTCGTGGTGGGTGCGGGGCCGAACGGACTGACCGCCGCCGTGGAGCTGGCCCGCCGCGGGTTCTCCGTGGCCCTCTTCGAGGCCAGGGACACCGTGGGCGGGGGTGCCCGCACCGAGGAGCTCACCCTGCCGGGCTTCCACCACGACCCGTGCTCCGCGGCCCACCCGCTCGGCATCAACTCACCCGCGTTCCGCGCCCTGCCCCTGGAGCGGTACGGCCTTCAGTGGCTGCACGCCGAGCTGCCCATGGCCCACCCGTTCCCCGACGGCACCGCCGCCGTGCTGTCCCGGTCGGTCGGTGAGACGGCCGCCTCGTTCGGGCCCCGTGACGCGGGCGCGTACCGCAGGCTGGTCGAGCCGTTCCTGCCCCGGTGGGACACCCTGGTCCGCGATTTCATGTCCCTGCCGTCGACCGCGCTGCCCCGCGACCCGGTGACGCTGGCCCGCTTCGGGCTCGTCGGGCTGCCCCCGTCGACCTGGCTGATGCGCCGCTTCCGCGACGAACGGGCCAAGGCCCTGTTCTCCGGACTCGTCGCGCACGTCATGGCCCCGCTCTCGGGCCTCGCCACCGGCGCCATCGGCCTGGTCTTCGCCCTCGCCGCACACGCCCGCGGCTGGCCCGTGGCCCGCGGCGGCTCCCAGGCCATCTCCGACGCCCTCGCCGCCCACCTGAAGGACCTCGGCGGCACCATCCACACCGACTACGAGGTCAAACGCCTCGACGACCTGCCGCCCGCCCGCGCCTACGTCTTCGACACCTCGCCCACCGCACTGGCCCGTATCGCCGGCTTCGGCCGCTTCTACGAGGGCTACCGGTACGGCTCCGGAGTGTTCAAGGTCGACTACGCCCTCGACGGACCCGTGCCGTGGACCGCGCAGGAGGCACGCACCGCGGGCACCGTGCAGATCGGCGCCACCAGCCAGGAGATCGACACGGCCCTGCGCGCCGCGTCCGTCGAGGGCCGCGCCCCCGACCGGCCGTTCATGATCACGGTCCAGCCCAGCCTCGTCGACCCGACCCGCGCCCCGGAGGGCAAGCAGGTCTTCTGGGCGTACGGCCACGTCCCCAACGGCTGGACCGGCGACCTCACCGACGCCATAGAGCGCCAGCTGGAGCGCTTCGCGCCCGGGTTCCGCGACCGTGTCCTCGCCCGCGCCACCGCGGGCCCACCCCAACTGGCCGCCCGCAACGCCAACTACGTCGGCGGCGACATCGGCTCCGGCGCGGTCCGCGGACTCCAGGTCATGCTCCGCCCCAAGCTGTCCCTGTCCCCGTACGCCACCCCGCACCCGGCCGTCTTCATCTGCTCCTCGGCCACCCCACCGGGACCGGGCGTGCACGGCATGTCCGGCCACAACGCGGCGAAGGCCGTCTGGCGGAGGCTGCGGCAACGGCCGTAGGGGCCCGACCGGCCGCCCACCGGCATCCAGCGGGGGGACGCGCCCGGACACCTGGCCTTCGGGCATGGGCTCCACCGGTGCGCGGGCCAGTCCCTCGCCGGCGCCGCACTCCAGATCGGCCCGCCCGCTCTCTCGACCGGCTCCCCGGGCCACGCCACGCCTCACCGAGCCCGAGGACACCCTGCCCCGCTCGACGTCCGCCCGCCATCCAGGGCCTGAGGTCACTGCCCGTGACCTGGTGACAGGACCCCGGGCTGGTATAGAGACAGCCATGACCACCATCACCCTCGTCCAGGGCGACATCACCCGGCAGTCCGTCGACGCCATCGTCAACGCGGCGAACTCCTCGCTGCTCGGCGGCGGAGGCGTCGACGGCGCCATCCACCGGCGCGGCGGCCCCGCGATCCTCGACGCCTGCCGCAAGCTACGCGCCTCGCGGTACGGCAAGGGCCTGCCCACCGGCCAGGCGGTCGCCACGACCGCCGGGGAACTGGACGCACAGTGGGTCATCCACACCGTCGGCCCGGTCTGGTCCGCCGCCGACGACCGCTCCGAACAACTCGCCTCCTGCTACCGGGAGTCATTGCGGGTCGCCGACGAACTGGGCGCCCGCACCGTCGCGTTCCCCGCGATCTCCACCGGCATCTACGGCTGGCCCCTCGACGACGGCGCCCGCATCGCCGTCGAGACGGTACGCGCCACACCGACCGCCGTCGAAGGGGTCAGCTTCGTCCTCTTCGACGAGCGGGCGTACGAGGCGTTCGCCGCACACGTGAGCTGACCCGGCGGAAGGTCCCCGCAGCCCCCGCGCCCGGGGTGACGTTCCTCACGCGCTTCGCCTCGCGGCCCTGCTCACACCGGCAGTTTCCGCCCTGTGCGTCTCCCTTAACTCCACATGATCGATCAAAGAGACACCGGCGTAATGAGCTCTCCGTAGGGTCGGGTAACGGTCGAACCATGTCGAACACAGCGAAGGGGGGGGCGCCCGTGGCCGCGCCGGACTCGCCGAACGACCGCACATCGAAGGTGCGGACGGTCTGCTCGTACTGCGGGGTGGGCTGCGGCATGGTCCTGGACATCGCCACGGGCCCCGACGGCCGCCGCAGCGTCCTGAAGGCGTCCGGCGACAAGGAGCACCCCGCGAACTTCGGCCGACTGTGCACCAAGGGCGCCACCACCGCCGACATGCTGTCCGCCCCCGGCCGGCTGACCAGCGCCCTCGTGCGGTCCGACCGGGGTGAGGAGCCGGAGCCCGCGCCCGTCGACGCGGCGATCACCGAGACCGCCCGCCGCCTGCGCAGCATCGTCGACGAGCACGGCCCGGACGCGGTCGCCCTCTACGTCTCCGGCCAGATGAGCCTCGAGGCGCAGTACCTCGCGAACAAGCTGGCCAAGGGCTTCCTGCGCACCAACCAGATCGAGTCGAACTCCCGGCTGTGCATGGCCAGCGCAGGCACCGGATACAAGCTGTCCCTCGGCGCGGACGGCCCGCCCGGCTCGTACCAGGACTTCGACAAGGCGGATCTCTTCCTCGTCATCGGCTCGAACATGGCCGACTGCCACCCGATCCTCTTCCTGCGCATGATGGACCGCGTGAAGTCGGCGGGCGCCAAACTGATCGTCGTCGACCCGCGCCGTACCGCCACCGCCGAGAAGGCCGACCTGTTCCTCCAGGTCAAATCCGGTACCGACCTCGCCCTGCTCAACGGCCTGCTGCACCTGCTGCACGAGAACGGCGACACCGACCCCGACTTCATAGCCGCCCACACCGAGGGCTGGGAGGCGATGGAGGAGTTCCTCGCCGACTACCCGCCCGCGACCGTCGCCGAGATCACCGGCATCCCCGAGGACGACCTGCGCGAGGCCGCCCGGCTGGTCGGCGAGGCGGGGGAGTGGACCAGCTGCTGGACGATGGGCCTCAACCAGTCCACCCACGGCACCTGGAACACCAACGCCCTGGTCAACCTGCACCTGGCGACCGGCGCGATCTGCCGCCCCGGCAGCGGCCCCTTCTCCCTCACCGGCCAGCCCAACGCCATGGGCGGCCGCGAGATGGGCTACATGGGCCCCGGCCTGCCCGGCCAGCGCTCCGTCCTCGTCGACGCCGAGCGCGCCTTCGTCGAGGAGCTGTGGGACCTGCCCCCCGACACCCTCCGCGCCGACGGCGTCGGCAAGGGCACCGTCGAGATGTTCCAGAAGATGGCCGACGGCGACATCAGGGCCTGCTGGATCATCTGCACCAACCCCGTCGCCTCCGTCGCCAACCGCAAGACCGTGATCGAGGGCCTGGAGGCCGCCGAGTTCGTCATCACCCAGGACGTCTTCGCCGACACCGAGACGGGCGCCTACGCCGATGTCGTCCTGCCCGCCGCGCTGTGGACCGAGACCGAGGGCGTCCTCATCAACAGCGAGCGCAACCTCACCCTCGCCCAGCCCGCCGCCGACCCGCCCGGCGAGGCCATGGCCGACTGGCGGATCATCGCCGCCGTCGCCCGCGAGATGGGCTTCGAGAAGGCCTTCTCCTACGACAGTGCCGAACAGGTCTTCGAGGAGATCAAGGGTGCCTGGAACCCCAAGACCGGCTACGACCTGCGCGGCGTGACCTACGACCGATTGCGCACCACCCCCGTCCAGTGGCCCGCCCCCACCACCGACGGCCCCGACCGCAACCCCGTCCGGTACGTCGACAACGACGGCACGCTCACCTTCCCCACCCCCAGTGGCCGCGCCGCCTTCCACGCCCGCCCGCACCTCCCGCCCGCCGAGATGCCGGACGACGACTACCCGTACATCCTGAACACCGGCCGCCTCCAGCACCAGTGGCACACCCTGACCAAGACCGCCAGGGTGGCCAAGCTGAACAAGCTCAACCCCGGCCCCTTCGTCGAGGTCCACCCGCAGGACGCGGCCGGCCTCGGCATCACCGACGGCGACTCGGTGGAGGTCGCCTCCCGGCGCGGCCGGGCCGTCCTGCCCGCCGTCGTCACCGACCGGGTCCGCCCCGGCTCCTGCTTCGCGCCCTTCCACTGGAACGACCTCTTCGGCGAGTACCTCAGTGTCAACGCGGTGACCAGCGACGCCGTCGATCCGCTGTCCTTCCAGCCCGAACTGAAGGTGTGCGCGGTCTCGCTGACCAGGGTGGCCACACGGGTCACCGTGTCGACACCGGCCGCGGAGCCCACGCCCACCTCCGCGCCCCCGGCGCCCGTGGCCGTCGAGCCCGCCGCCGTCCTGCCCTCCGCGGCCGCCGCCTTCGGCATCGAGCCCACCCCGCCGCCGGTCCTGAGCGAGACCGAACGCCAGTACCTCGTCGGCTTCCTCGCCGGCATCCCCGCCGGCCCCCCCGGTGTACCGGTCCTGCCGCCCGACGCCCCCTTCAGCCCCGACCACGCCCTGTGGGTCAACGGCACCCTCGCCGGCATGTACTCCAGGGCCGCCACCGCGCCGGCCCCGCAGCAGGCGGCCCGCCGCCACGTCGTGATCCTCTGGGCCTCACAGACCGGCAACGCCGAGGAGTTCGCGGCCGCCACCGCCGAACGCCTCACCTCGGGCGGCCACACCGCTGCCCTCGTCGCCATGGACCAGGCCGACCCCGCCACCCTGCCCTCCGACGCCGACCTGCTCCTCATCACCAGCACCTTCGGCGACGGCGACGCCCCCGACAACGGCACCGGCTTCTGGGACACCCTGGCCGCCCCCGACGCCGAACGCCTGGAAGGACGCCGTTACGCCGTCCTCGCCTTCGGGGACTCCTCGTACGACGACTTCTGCGGACACGGCCGCCGCCTCGACCAGCGCCTCGACGAACTGGGCGCGGTCCGGCTGGCACCTCGTACCGACTGCGAACCCGACTACGAGACCAGCGCCCACGCCTGGCTCGACGACGTGCTCACCGCCCTCCGCGACAGCCCGCGGCCCGTGCTCGACGCGCCCAAGGCCTCCCGCTCCAAGCGGCCCGCCCCCGTCACCGCCCGCCTCACCGGCAACCGGCTGCTCAGCCTGCCCGGCGCGGACAAGGAGGTCCGCCGCTTCACCTTCGACACCCGTGACAGCGAGGAACCCCTCGTCTACGAAGCAGGCGACGCCCTCGGCGTACGGCCCCTCAACGCCGCCGGGCTCGTCACGGAGTGGCTGGCGGTGACCGGCCTGCACGTGGACGCGCCGGTGCACCTCGACGGCGTGGGCGAGACCCCGTTCGGTGACGCCCTGCTGCGCCACCTCGACATCACCCGCCTCACCCCCGACCTGCTGCGCTTCGTCGCAGACCGCGCCCGCGACCCGCGCGAGCTGCGCAAACTGCTGCGCCCCGACAACAAGGGCGAGCTGGCCAAGTGGTCCTGGGGCCGGCAGGCCGTCGACGTCGTCGCCGAGTTCGGCGTACGGGCCGACGCGCAGGAGTGGGCCGACGCCCTGGGCCGCCTGCAACCACGCCTGTATTCCATATCCTCCAGCCCCCTCACCGACCCCCACCTGGTCTCCCTGACGGTCTCCGTCGTCCGCTACGAGAACCTGGCCGGCCGCCCCCGCCAGGGCGTCTGCTCCCCGTTCCTCGCCGACGCCGAACCCGGCACCGAGGTACCGGTCCACGTCCAGCGCTCCCCGCACTTCCGCCCGCCCGCCACCCCGACCACCCCGATGGTGATGGTCGGCCCCGGCACCGGCGTCGCGCCCTTCGTCGGCTTCCTCGACGAACGCCGCGCCCGCGGCCACCGCGCCCCCAACTGGCTCTTCTTCGGCGAACAGCACCGCGCCACCGACTTCTACTACGAGGACGACCTCACCGCCCACCTCGCCGAGGGCACCCTGACCCGCCTGGACACCGCCTTCTCCCGCGACCAGCGCGCCAAGGTCTACGTCCAGGACCGCATGCGCGAACACGGCTCCCACCTGTGGTCCTGGCTCCAGGACGGCGCCCACTTCTACGTCTGCGGCGACGCCTCCCGCATGGCCAAGGACGTCGACCAGGCCCTGCGCGACATCGCCGTCGTCCACGGCGGCCTGAGCGAGCAGGACGCGGCGGCGTACGTGAAGCAGCTCGCCACGGAGAAGCGGTACGTGCGGGACGTGTACTGAGCGTCTGCTGATCGCCGGGAGCGCGGTGTTGCGTTCGTAACATGCGGTGATCCGCGTGGCGGGGGAGTGGCCGGGGCGAAAGAATCGCTGGGACGCAAGCAGACGAACGCACGGCGGACCCCACGGAAGAGGAACTCCCCATGGTCGAGCAGGACGAGCACTTCGACGTCGTCGTACTCGGTGCCGGCCCCGGCGGCTACGTCGCCGCCATCCGCGCCGCCCAGCTGGGCAAACGAGTCGCCGTCATCGAGGAGAAGTACTGGGGCGGCGTCTGCCTGAACGTGGGCTGCATCCCCACCAAGGCCCTCCTGCGCAACGCCGAGCTCGCCCACATCGTCACCCGCGAGGCGAAGACCTTCGGCATCAAGGTCGACGGCCAGGTCTCCTTCGACTACGGCGAGGCCTACCGCCGCAGCCGCAAGGTCGCCGACGGCCGCGTCAAGGGCGTCCACTACCTGATGAAGAAGAACAAGATCACCGAGTTCGACGGCCGCGGCACCTTCCTCGACCCGCACACCCTCCAGGTGACCGACTACGACGGCAACACCCGCACCATCGGCTTCGACCACTGCGTCATCGCCACCGGCGCCACGCCGAAGCTGTTGCCGGGCACCCGCCGCACGTCCCGCGTGGTGACGTACGAGGAGCAGATCCTCGCCGAGGACCTCCCGCAGTCGATCGTCATCGCGGGCGCCGGAGCCATCGGCATCGAGTTCGCCTACGTCCTGCACAACTACGGCGTGAAGGTCACCGTCGTCGAGTTCCTGGACCGCGTCGCCCCGCTGGAGGACGCCGACGTCTCCGCCGAACTCGCCAAGCAGTACCGCCGCCTGGGCATCGACGTGCTCACCTCCACCCGCGTCGAGTCCATCGACGAGTCCGGCCCCCGGGTCCGCGTCACCGTCACGGGCAAGGACGGCACCCAGCAGATCCTGGAGGCCGACAAGGTACTCCAGGCCATCGGCTTCGCCCCGAACGTCACCGGCTACGGCCTGGAGAACACGGGCGTACGGGTCACCGAGCGCGGCGCGATCGACGTCGACGCCCGCTGCCGCACTTCCGTCCCGCACATCTACGCCATCGGCGACGTCACCGCGAAGCTGATGCTCGCGCACGCGGCGGAGGCGATGGGCGTGGTCGCCGCGGAGACGATCGCGGACGCGGAGACCATGGAACTCGACTACGTCATGATCCCTCGCGCCACGTACTGCCAGCCCCAGATCGCCAGCTTCGGCTACACCGAGGCCCAGGCCCGCGAACTCGGCCATGACGTCAAGGTCGCCAAGTTCCCCTTCACCGCCAACGGCAAGGCCCACGGCCTCGGCGACGTCACCGGCTTCGTGAAGCTGATCAGCGACGCGAAGTACGGCGAACTCCTCGGCGGCCACCTGATCGGCCCCGACGTGACCGAGCTGCTGCCGGAACTGACCCTGGCCCAGCAGTGGGACCTCACCGTCCACGAGGTCGCCCGCAACATCCACGCCCACCCGACCCTGGGCGAGGCGGTCAAGGAGGCGGTCCACGGCCTGGCGGGCCACATGATCAACATGTGAACCTCCACGGGTGCCCGTCAGCCCGCCGCCTTGCGGTGGGCGCGGTGGGCGGTGGACCGTGGACCCGCCGTCGCGCGAATCCTGCACCGTACGGGCCGGTGGGACGAGGCCCTCGCCGTGCTGCCCGCGGACGCACTCGCGGAGCGGGCCGAGATCCTGGTGGACCGCTACTGGTGGCAGTTGGACGGCGCCGAGGCGGCCGAGGACGCGGTCATCGCGCTGCTGCCCGGAGCCCCTGTGCTCGCCGGCTATCTCGACGCGCAAGTCCGCTACACCCGGCTGCTGTTCGACCTGGACCCACTCCCCGACGACCTCCAGCGGGCCCGCGACGAGTTCACCGCCGCCACGGCCGACGCACGGCTGGCCGGTTGGGCCACGTTCTGGCTCGGCGTGCTCGCCGACAACATCGACGGCGATCCCGGCACGGCCGCCCCGGCCTACCGGCAGGCACTGTCGCAGGCCCGGGAACAGGGCGACGTACTGCTGGAGTCGTACGCCGCACGCCACATCGGCGCCCAACTCCTGGAGCAGGACCGGGAACAGGGCATCGCCCTGCTGCGCCGCTCCTACCACCTGCGGGCATCCCTGGGCGCCCGCCCCCAGACGGCGGCGGCGGCCCTCACCCTCGCCGGCGAACTTCCTCCCGGGACCGAAGCCGACCACCTACACGAGGCGGCCGGCCTCACAGCCCGCGAGCTGCGACTGACCTGGCTGCTACGCGCCCTCTGACGCCGGCTCCCGGTGTCGGTCAGCAGAGGATCAGCCCGGTGAATCTGTTGCGGGAAGCCTGGCTTGAGCCATTGGGTCACTTCCTGGCCCGGCTGCAGGGCATGACACTCGGGCTGCGGAGTCGTGGCCACCAGCGCGAAGGTCGCCTTCACCCGTCTGCACGGGAGTCGCTCACCTCGCACCGGGCGGTCCGCTTACTCCTCGGCTACTCCTCGGCGGTGTCGCTGATGCCCAGCCGCAGATGCTCCACGTGATAGACGGCCTGGTCGAGGAGTTCGGCGACATGGTGGTCGTGCAGCGCGTACACCACCGACCGCCCACGGCGCTCGCCCACCACGAGTCCAAGATTCCGCAGTAGTCGCAACTGGTGCGAGCATGCCGACTGCTCCATGCCCACCTCCGCCGCCAACTCCGTCGCCGGCAGCGGCCCTTCGCGCAGCCGCGCCAGGATCAGCAGCCGGGAGGGCGTGGACAGGGCCTGGAGGGTGGTGGCCACCTTCGCGACATTCCCGGAGTCCAGACGCACGCGTTCCGCAGCAGTGGTGGTGACCGCTCCATGACCCATGGGCATATCCTACCCATCACGCATGAACGGATGAATGGGTCTTCATGTGTTCCTGTATGGTGGCCGTGTGTCCACGACCCTCGCCCCCACGACGCCCCCCACCCGCACCACCATGGCCCCCCACCGCCGCACCCGCCTCTTCGCCCTCCCCGAGGCCCGCTGGGCGCTCACCGCGACCGCCGCCTTCCTACTGGGCCTCGCCCTGGACGTCGGCGGTGCGCCGTCCTGGGTGTACGGAATCCTGTATGCGGTCGCCTACGTCTCAGGCGGCTGGGAGCCGGCCCTCGAAGGCATGCGCGCCCTGCGCGAGAAGACCCTCGACGTAGACCTGCTGATGATCGTCGCGGCACTCGGCGCGGCCGCGATCGGACAGGTCATGGACGGTGCCCTGCTGATCGTCATCTTCGCCACCTCCGGCGCCCTGGAGGCCCTGGCCACCGCCCGTACGGCCGACTCCGTGCGGGGCCTGCTCGACCTGGCACCCGACACTGCGACCCGGCTCACCGGCGAGCCCGGAGAAGGCCGCGAGGAAACCGTCTCGACGGCCGAACTCGCCATCGGCGACGTCCTGTTGGTCCGCCCGGGGGAGCGCATCGGCGCCGACGGACGCGTACTGGAGGGCACCAGCGAAGCCGATCAGGCCACCATCACCGGCGAACCCCTGCCCGTCGTCAAGCGCCCCGGCGACGACGTCTTCGCCGGCACCCTCAACGGCACCGGCGCCCTGCGCGTCCGCGTCGAACGCGACCCCGCCGACTCGGCCATCGCCCGCATCGTGACCCTCGTGGAGGAGGCCTCTCGTACCAAGGCGCCGACCCAGCTGTTCATCGAGAAGGTCGAACAGCGCTACGCCGTCGCCGTCGTGGCCGCCACCCTCGCCGTCTTCGCCGTCCCCCTCGCCCTCGGCGCCGACCTCACCGACGCCCTCCTGCGGGCCATGACCTTCATGATCGTCGCGTCCCCGTGCGCGGTGGTCCTCGCCACCATGCCGCCCCTGCTGTCGGCCATCGCCAACGCCGGCCGCCACGGCGTCCTGGTCAAGTCCGCCGTCGCGATGGAACGCCTCGGCGAGATCGACACCGCCGCCCTCGACAAGACCGGCACCCTCACCGAGGGCGCCCCCGAGGTGACGGACGTACGTCCCCTGCCGGACGCCGACCTCGACGCCGACACCCTCCTCGCCCTCGCCGCGGCCGCCGAACATCCCAGCGAACACCCGCTGGCCCGCGCGATCGTCACCGCGGCCCGGACCCGGAACCTGCCGATCGCCCCCGCGGAGGACTTCACGGCCGAGCCCGGACGCGGGGTCACGGCGGTGGTCGGGGGGCGGAGGGTGAGCGTCGGCCGCATGGAGGCGACCGCCGAGCGTGTGCATCGCGCCGACGGTGTGGAGGCGACTGCCGACCGTATACACCGCGCCGGCGGCGGGGAGGCCTCCGCCGACCGTATGCAAGGCACCGACGGCATGGCGGAATCCGCCAGCGCGACCGGCGGGGGCGCCACCACCGTCCTCGTCACCCGCGACCACACCCCCGTCGGCACCCTCACCCTCACCGACCGCCTCCGCCCCTCCGCCCCGGCCACCGCCGCCGCCCTCACCACCCTCACCGGCACCACCCCCACCCTCCTCACCGGCGACAACCCAGACGCGGCAGCCCGCGTCGCCGCCGCCACCGGCATCACCGACGTCCGCGCGGATCTGCTGCCCGAGGGCAAGGTGAACGCCGTACGCGACCTGCAGCTCGCCGGCCGCAAGGTGCTCTTCGTCGGCGACGGCGTCAACGACGCGCCGGCCCTCGCGGCCGCGCACTCCGGGATCGCCATGGGGCGCGCGGGCTCCGATCTCGCGCTGGAGACCGCGGACGCCGTGGTCGTACGCGACGACCTGACGGCCGTACCGGCGGTCGTACGTCTCTCCCGCACCGCCCGCCGCCTGGTGCTGCAGAACCTGGTGATCGCGGGTACCTTCATCACCGGCCTCGTCGTCTGGGACCTGGTCGGTCACCTGCCCCTGCCGCTCGGGGTGGCGGGCCACGAGGGCTCGACCGTGATCGTGGGGCTGAACGGGCTGCGGCTGCTGCGTGCGTCCGCGTGGCGATCCGCGCAGGCCCAGGACAGCCGACCTTGATGTCGGATTTCCGCCAGCCCCGCTCGGGGGGGTGCACGATGCTGGACACATGCAGAACGGGATGCACACCGACAGGGAGCACTGTGTGCGCGCCGTCCAGTCCAAGGACGCGCGCTTCGACGGGTGGTTCTACACAGCCGTCCTGACCACCCGGATCTACTGCCGGCCCAGCTGCCCGGTCGTTCCGCCCAAGCCGGAGAACATGACGTTCTACCCGAGCGCGGCGGCCTGCCAGCAGGCCGGTTTCCGGGCCTGCAAGCGCTGCCGGCCGGACACCAGCCCGGGCTCCCCGGAATGGAACCAGCGGGCCGACCTCGTGGCCCGCGCCATGCGGCTGATCGCCGACGGCGTGGTGGACCGCGAGGGCGTCCCCGGTCTCGCCGGCCGCCTCGGCTACAGCACCCGGCAGGTCGAACGGCAACTGCTCGCCGAACTGGGCGCGGGCCCGCTCGCCCTCGCCCGCGCCCAGCGCGCCCAGACGGCCCGCCTGCTCATCGAGACGACCCCGCTGCCCATGGCGGAGATCGCCTTCGCCGCCGGCTTCTCCTCGATCCGCACCTTCAACGACACCGTGCGCGAGGTCTTCGCCCTGTCCCCGAGCGAGCTGCGCGAGCGGACCCCGAAGAGCAACGCCAAGCGCGCCCAGGCCGCCCCGGGCGCGCTCACCCTCCGCCTCCCCTTCCGCGCGCCCCTCAACCCCGACAACCTCTTCGGCCACCTTGCGGCGACGGCCGTACCCGGGGTCGAGGAGTGGCGGGACGGCGGGTACCGCCGCACGCTCCGGCTGCCGTACGGTCACGGCATCGTCGCGCTGACGCCGAAGCCCGACCACATCGCCTGCCGTCTCACCCTCAGTGACCTGCGTGACCTGACCGTCGCCATCAGCCGCTGCCGCCGGATGCTCGACCTGGACGCCGATCCGGTCGCGATCGACGACCAGCTGCGCACGGATCCGCTCCTCGCGCCCCTGGTGGACAAGGCGCCCGGCCGCCGCGTGCCGCGTACGGTCGACGAGGCGGAGTTCGCCGTACGCGCCGTACTCGGCCAGCAGGTCTCCACCGCGGCCGCCCGCACCCACGCGGCCCGCCTGGTCACCGCCCACGGCGACCCGGTCGAGGACCCCGAGGGCGGACTCACCCACCTGTTCCCCACCCCCGAGGCGCTGGCGGCGGTGGACCCGCAATCCCTGGCGATGCCACGCACCCGCCGCACGACCTTCACCACTCTGGTCGGCCAACTGGCCGATGGGACGCTCCGTTTGGGTCCGGACAGCAACTGGCCGGAGACTCGTGCCAAGTTGCTGGCCCTGCCCGGCTTCGGCCCCTGGACGGTCGACGTCATTGCGATGCGCGGCCTTGGCGACCCCGACGCCTTCCTCCCCACCGACCTCGGCATCCGCCGTGCCGCACAGGAGTTGGGTCTGCCGTCCACCCCCGCGGCCCTCACCGCCCGCGCGGCGGCGTGGCGCCCGTGGCGGGCGTACGCGGTCCAGTATCTGTGGGCGACGGACAGCCACCCCATCAACTTCCTGCCCGTGTAAGGAAAACCAAAGGACCATCATGAAGCAGCACACCGTCATCGACAGCCCGTACGGCCCCCTCACCCTCGTCGCCGACGACGGCGTCCTGTGCGGCCTCTACATGACCGAACAGCGCCACCGCCCGACGGAGGAGAGCTTCGGCGTCCGAGCCGACACCAGCCTCTTCGCCGAGACAGAGGAACAACTCGAGGCCTACTTCGCAGGCGAGTTGAAGGAGTTCACGGTCGAACTACGCCTGAACGGCACCTCGTTCCAATGCGGCGTCTGGGACCAGCTGCGCAAGATCCCCTACGGCGAGACCCGTTCCTACGGTGAACTCGCCGAGGCCCTCGGCAATCCCAAGGCCTCCCGAGCGGTCGGCCTCGCCAACGGCCGCAACCCCGTCGGCATCATCGTCCCCTGCCACCGCGTCATCGGCGCGAGCGGCAGCCTCACCGGCTACGGCGGCGGCCTGGACCGCAAGCAGCGCCTGCTGGACTTCGAACGCGGAACCTCCCTGTTCTAGGGCCCTGGAAAAGTGCTAGGCGTCGAAAGCGAACCCCGGGGTCGGTGAGCGAAGGCGCAATTCTGAAGAAGCACGGTGAACGGCTCCCCGCCTAGCGTGGCCGAGTACGAGGGATCGTCTGGGCAACAGGAGGGGACGTCATGGGTGTTGAGCCGGTCGCGGCGGTGGAGAGTACGGCGGAGCGGGTCGCCATGTGGCGGGCCCTGCACGTCGAGGCCGATTCGCCGCCGCACGTGCTCGACGACGAGATCGGCCTGCGCCTGACGGCCCCGAGCGCCGACTGGCGCCGCCGCCCGGACATGGACGCGCAGGCCATGAGCCGGGTCCGAGCGGGCATCGTGGCCCGGGCCCGCTTCGTCGAGGACCTGGTCGTCGAGCAGGTCGGACGGGGCGTCGGCCAGTACGTCGTCCTCGGAGCAGGCCTGGACACCTTCGCCCAGCGCAGGCCGGAAGTCGCCTCCCGACTGAGGGTGTTCGAGGTGGACCGGCCCGGTCCGCAGGCATGGAAGCGGCGGCGCCTGATCGAGCTCGGCTTCGGCGTTCCCGAGTGGCTGCGGCTCGTGCCGGTCGACTTCGAGGCGGGTGGGTCCTGGTGGGAGCAGCTGGTGGCCGCCGGCTTCGACGCGCGCCGACCGACAGTGGTGGCCTCCACCGGCGTCTCCATGTACCTCACCAGGGACGCGAACGTGGCCACGCTGCGCCAGGCGGCCTCGCTCGCCCCGGGTTCCACGCTGGCCATGACGTTCATGCCGCCGCTGGATCTCGTCGAGGAGGAGGCACGCCCCCTGCGCCAGGCGGCGGAGAGCGGCGCCCGAGCCTCCGGGACACCCTTCATCAGTTTCTTCACCCCGCCGCAGATGCTGGCCCTGAGCCGCGACGCCGGTTTCGAAGAGGCCCGGCACGTGTCGGCGACCCTGCTCAACCAGTGGTACTTCGCCGACAGGACGGACGGCCTGCGGACGTCCAACGCGGAGGAGTTGTTGGTGGCGACGACCTAGATCACCGTCCCCTCAAGGTTCATGTCCATGAATAAGGATCACGTACACGTCTATTGACGTGTTCGCGGCGGGAGCTCTAGCGTCCGGGAAAGCGCTTTCTCCTCACCGGATGCGGCTTCCGGCCCTCCGGCCTGTTCACCCTGTCGAACCACGGTCGAACCGGATCGTCGCACCCGGAACCACTCGCAGAAAAGGGCTCGACACCAACCGTTCGTCGGACGGGCCCGCCAACCTGGAGACAAACGATGCAACGGAGACCCGTCATCGCGTGCGTCAGCCTGCTGGCCGGCACGCTCGTCGCGCTGTCCGGAAACACCGCGCAGGCCGCGTCCACCCGTTACGAGGCCGAGAGCTCCCCGGCGGTCTGCACCGGCACCATCGACTCCGACTGGGCCGGATACTCCGGCACCGGATTCTGCAACGGCGACAACGCGGTCAGCGGCTACGCGCAGTTCACCGTGAACGCCTCCACCGCGGGCACGGCGACCCTGCAGGTCCGCTTCGCCAACGGAACCACCACCGCCCGGCCCGCGAGCGTCGTCGTGAACGGCACCACGGTCACGACGGCGTCGTTCGAGGGTACCGGCGCCTGGGGCACCTGGGCCACCAAGACGCTCTCGGTGCCGGTGACTTCGGGCAGCAACACCATCCGGCTCACCCCCACGACCTCCGCCGGCCTGCCCAACGTCGACTACCTCGATGCCGAGGTGAGCGGTACCACCACACCGCCGCCGTCGAGCTCCGCACTGTACGTGGCGCCGGGCGGCACGGACGGCGCGGCCGGCACGCAGTCGGCGCCCACCACGCTCACCTCCGCGATCAGCCGCATCACCCCCGGCGGAACCATCTACCTGCGCGGTGGGACGTACGCCTACTCCTCGACGGTCACCATCCCGCAGGGCAGCGACGGCAGCTCAGCCGCCCGCACCACCCTGTCCGCCTACCCGGGTGAGATGCCGGTGCTCAACTTCTCCGCGCAGAGCGAGAGTTCATCGAACCGCGGGCTCCAGCTGAACGCGTCGTACTGGCACGTGAAGGGTCTGGTCGTCGAGCGGGCCGGTGACAACGGAATCTACGTCGGCGGCAGCAACAACGTCATCGAGCGCACGGTGACGCGCTTCAACCGCGACACGGGCCTCCAGCTCGGCCGGATCGCCTCCAGCACCCCGAGCAGCCAGTGGCCCTCCAACAACCTGATCCTGAGCGCGGAGTCGCACGACAACGCCGACTCCGACGGCGAGGACGCCGACGGCTTCGCCGCGAAGCTCACCACCGGCACCGGGAACGTCTTCCGCTACGCCGTCTCCCACAACAACATCGACGACGGCTGGGACCTCTACACCAAGACCGACACGGGTGCCATCGGTCCGGTGACCGTCGAGTACTCCCTCGCCTACAACAACGGCACCCTCTCCGACGGCACCGTGAACTCCAACGGCGACCGCAACGGTTACAAACTCGGCGGCGACGACATCGCGGTCAACCACGTCGTCCAGCACAGCGTCGCCTACCGCAACGGCAAGCACGGGTTCACGTACAACAGCAACCCCGGCAAGATGGCCGTGTCGAGCAATGTGAGCGTCGACAACGCTCAGCGCAACTTCTCCTGGGACGCGGGCACTTCGGTGTTCCGTGGCAACACCTCGTGCCGGTTCGCCGTCAGTGGCTCCAACGACAAGACCGTGGGAGACGCCGACAGCTCCAACCAGTTCTGGTCCGGCACGAACGGCTCCCGCTGCTCCTCCTACTCCGGCGCCATGACCTGGTCCTTCGCCTCGGACGGCCGCCTCGTGGTGGCGTTCGGCGGCAAGGTGGTGACGCTGTAGCGACCGAATGTGCCCCTTCTCGGTCCACCGGTTCGCCGATGGGCCGAGAAGGGCCACAGAGGGGACCCGAACTCAGCCCTCGACCTGCGTGCCGAGTCGGCCCAGCAGTTCGGGCAGGGCGGTGCCGATCGGCTCTCGTACGATCTCGTCGGCGCGGTCGTCGTACGGAGTCGGCTCGGCGTTGACGATGATGAGCCGCGCCCCGTGGTCGGCGGCGACACCGGCGAGGCCGGCGGCGGGCTGGACCTGGAGGCTGCTGCCGACGGCGATGAAGATCTGGCAGGCCTTGGTGATGGCCACGGCCTGGCCGAGTACCTCGGGGTCGAGCCGCTCGCCGAACATCACGGTCGCCGACTTGAGGATGCCCCCGCACTTCAGGCACGCCGGATCGTCCTCCCCGGCCTCGACCCGTGCGAGGGCGTCCTCCATGGGCCCCCGGGCATGGCACTTCGTGCACACCACACTCCGCGCGGTGCCGTGCAGCTCGAGCACCTTGCGGGCGGGCATCCCGGCGACCTGGTGCAGCCCGTCCACGTTCTGGGTGATGACTCGGACCGGCACCCCGGTGCGTTCGAGCTCGGCGACGGCCCGGTGCGCGGCGTTCGGCTCCGCCTTCAGCGTCCGGTTGTCGCGCCGCATCTGCCACGAGCGCCGCCGGATCTCCGGATCCCCCATGTAGTACTCGTACGTCACCAGCTTCTCGGCCTCCGGATCCCGCCGCCACAGCCCGTTGGGCCCGCGGTAGTCAGGGATGCCGGAGTCGGTGGAGATGCCGGCGCCACTGAGGACGGCGACGAGGGGTCCGCTCATGTCACCGAGGTTAGGACGGGGAATCCGGTTACGGCGAACGGATATCGGCGTGCGAGGCACGGTGCTAGCTTCGTGGCATGGCCAAGGTCACCGTCTCGCTCGATGCCGCGCTCGTCGTGGAGGTCATGGTGTTGTCGGGGGTGGGCAACCCGCAGGACGCCGTAGACCTCGTGGTGCGCGATTACATCGAGCGAGGACACCGGACAGAGGCGCGAGTCGCCGCGCGGGACGAGGCGCTGCGTGAGGTGGAGGTCAAGCCCAGGGACCCCGAGGGGTAGGACGCCGGCCCGGCGTCAGCCGACCCGGTGGCCGTTCTCCAGTTCCGCCGTGCCCGAGCCCTCCGTGAGGACGTCGAGGGCGGCCAGGACGCGGCGGCCGGTGGCGCCGGGGAGGTGCTCGGGGAGGTCCTCGCGGGCGACCAGGCGCCAGGACAGCAGTTCCTCCTCCTGAAGACGAATCGCCTTGAAGTCCTCCTCGCCGAGGACGCCGCCGTCGTACAGGTACGCCACCAGTGGCGGGCGGCCCGTGCCGGGCACCCAGTCCACCGCGAGGAGCCGGCCGAGCTCCCGGTCGAGGCCGATCTCCTCGGCGGTCTCGCGGCGCGCACCCTGCCGGGGGCTCTCCCCGTCGTCGGACTCGACCGTGCCGCCCGGAAGCGCCCAGCCCTCTCGGTAGTTGGGCTCGACGAGCAGCACCCGTCCCTCCGCGTCGCGGAAGAGCGCGGCGGCCCCTGCCAGGACTCGGGGGAGGGAGGCGATGTACGTGGCGTAGTCAGGAGTGGTCATTCAGGAAGGGTAGCCAGCCGCACCGGTACGGCGTCACGTCCTCACCCCGGCCGACCGCAGCGCGCGGAGCGCGCCACCTCGTCCCGCGCTGGCGCAGCGTCTCGCGCGCCGGTTCACGTCAGTCCGGCTTCAGGCCTCCGCCCGTGTCAGCCGTAGCGTCCGTTCCGCCAGTTCGCTGATCCGTACGCCGTCGAAGCCGAAGACCGCGCTGCGGACCGTGTCCTCCAGCGGGTCCTTCCACTGGGGCGGGATGTCGTCCGCGCCGGTCATGACGCCGGCCACGGAACCCGCCGTCGCGCCGTTGGAGTCGGTGTCCAGGCCGCCGCGGACGGTCAGCGCGATCGTCCGCGTGAAATCGCCGTCGCCGTAGAGGAGGCCGGCGGTGAGGACGGCGGCGTTCGGGACGGTGTGGATCCAGCCGAGCCCCGCGGTCTCCTCGGCGATCGTGGTGAGGGTGTCCTCCCAGGTCATCCTGGCGTCGTGGAGGGAGGCGACCCGGCGCACGGTCCGGGCCAGGCGGCTGCTCGCCGGGATGACCGTCAGGGCCTGGTCGACCGCCTGGCGTACCGTCCCCGCCGTGAACGCCGCCGCGACCAGCGCCGCCGCCCACATCGCGCCGTACACGCCGTTGCCGGTGTGGGACAGCACTGCGTCCCGGCGCGCGAGCGAGGCGGCGCGGCGCGGGACGCCGGGGGAGGTCCAGCCGTAGATGTCGGCGCGGATCAGGGCGCCGATCCACTCCTGGTACGGATTGTCGTACGTCGCCGTCAGCGGCGGCTTCAGCCCGTTGGCGAGGTTGCGATACGTGGCCCGCTCCGCGGTGAACGTCTGCAGGTACGGCAGCCGCAGCAGCCACAGGTCGCCGACCTGCTCGGTGCTGAACTCGAAGCCGTGGGTCTCCAGGAGGTCGAGGCCGAGGATGGCGTAGTCGATGTCGTCGTCGCGGCAGCTGCCGTGGATGCGGCCGCGGACGCACTGGCGCCATTCGGGCCGCAGCTCGAAGCCGGCGCCGATCGGCTCGGGCAGGTAGTCGGTGAGGGGCAGGGCTTCGGCCTGCCGCAGGTAGCGGTCGATGAGGTCCCGCGTCCACAGGTCGCCCTGCTCGACCGGCTTGCCGAGCATGTTGCCCGCGATCCGGCCCAGCCAGCCCCCGAGGATGCGGTCGGCGAGCTCTGGCTCAGTGCCCACAGGGGTCATAGGAGAGGTGTACCCGTTTCCGGACGCGGCCGCGCGGGCTGGGGCGGGATGATTGGCGAGGTGCGGGCAGGGCATGACGACGGGGGCGTCCGGCGGTTAAGGTCACAGCGGCGCGACTGGCCCTGACGTGCGACGGGCCCGGAAAGCAAGGGGATCGCAACGTGTCGGACGCTGCTGTGCACGGCACCCGCAGGGTGCTCGTTGCCGCGGACAAGTTCAAGGGGTCGCTGACGGCCGTACAGGTCGCGGAGCGGGTGACGGCGGGTCTGCGCCGGGTCGTGCCGCACGTCGAGATCGAGGCGCTGCCCGTCGCCGACGGCGGTGACGGCACCGTGGCCGCGGCGGTCGCGGCAGGGTTCGAGCGGCGGGAGGTACGGGTCGCCGGCCCCCTCGGACAGGAGGTCACCGCGGCGTTCGCGCTGCGCGGGGACACGGCCGTCGTCGAGATGGCGGAGGCCAGCGGGCTGCAGCGGCTGCCGGCGGGCGTCTTCGCGCCGCTGACGGCGTCGACGTACGGCTCGGGAGAGCTGCTGCGGGCCGCGCTGGACGCCGGGGCGCGGACGATCGTGTTCGGGGTCGGCGGCAGTGCCACCACGGACGGCGGCGCGGGCATGCTGTCCGCGCTGGGGGCGCGGTTCCTGGACGCCGGCGGGGAGCCGGTGGCGACGGGCGGTGGAGGCCTCGCCGACCTGGCCTCGGCCGATCTGTCGGACCTCGACCCGCGGCTGTCCGACGTGGAACTGATCCTCGCGAGCGACGTCGACAACCCGCTGACCGGCCCGAAGGGCGCGCCCGCGGTGTACGGACCGCAGAAGGGCGCCTCCCCGGACGACGTCGAGGCACTGGACGCGGCGCTCACCCGCTACGCGCGGGTGCTGGAGGCGGCTGTCGGCCCGAAGGCGATGGAGTACGCGGCCGCACCGGGTGCGGGGGCCGCGGGCGGCATCGGGTACGGCGCACTGCTCCTCGGCGCCCGTTTCCGGGCCGGCATCGAGGTCATGCTCGACGTGCTCGGCTTCGCGCCCGCCCTGGCGCGCGCGGAGCTGGTGATCACCGGCGAGGGCTCGCTGGACGAGCAGACCCTCCACGGCAAGGCTCCCGCCGGAGTCGCGGCGGCGGCGCGGGCCGCCGACAAGGAGGTCGTCGCGGTGTGCGGGCGGCTCGCGCTGGCGCCGGAGGCGCTGCGGCGGGCCGGTATCGGGCGCGCTTACCCGCTGACCGAGGTCGAGCCGGATGTGGCCACGTGCATCTCGGAGGCGGGGCCCATTCTGGAACGGGTCGCCGAGCGGATCGCTCGGGACCTGCTGGGCTGAGGCGGGGCTTTCTCGCCCCCGCCGCCCCCACCCGTCCCCATCCCCAGGGGCTCCGCCCCTTCGACCCCGCCAGGGGGCTCGGCCCCCTGGGCCCCCGGCCTGCCGCCCACCCGCCACCCGGTGGGTCGAGAGGTGCACCTTTCAAAGGAAGCGGCACCAACGCCGGGCGCCAAACAAAAAAGGGCCCCGAACCCAACCCAGGTCCGGGGCCCCTCTCAGCGGAGCGCTACGGCAGCTGCGCCGCCCGCGCCTCCCGCCGGTTGTCGCGGAAGTTGTTCACTCGGCGAGCCGTGGCGAACAGGGGGATCACCGCGCCCATGACCAGCTGCAGGGCGCAGCCCGTCTGGAGGAGCAGCTGGCCGCTGGGGGCGTCGAAGGCCCAGGCGGCCAGGAGGCCCATCGACAGGACGATCCAGGAGAGCATCGCCACCGCGAGGCGGCCCCGCGGCTTCGGGTACTCCACGCGGCTCACCATCAGCCAGGCCGTCCCCAGAATGGCCATCAGTGTCGCCACGAAGGGCAGCTCCAGCAGGACGATCGATACGACCGTCAGCGCGCCGAAGGGGGAGGGCATGCCCTGGAACGTGCCGTCCTTCACCGTCACGCACGAGAACCGGGCAAGCCGCAGCACCACCGCCAACAGCACAACGATCGCGCCCACCGCCGCGACCCGCTCGTGCGCGTCCCTCGCGACCATGCCGTACACGAGCACGAAGTACGCGGGCGCCAGACCGAAGCTGATCAGATCGGAGAGATTGTCCAGCTCCGCACCCATCGGCGACGACCGCAGCTTGCGGGCGACGAGGCCGTCGAACAGGTCGAAGACAGCCGCGCACAGCATCAGTATCACGGCCGTGGCCGCGCTGTTGCGGGCCATGCCCGCATCGTCACCCGAGAGGTGCGGGATGAGGATGCCGGTAGTGGTGAAGTACACCGCCATGAAGCCGCACGTGGCGTTGCCGAGCGTCAGGGTGTCCGCTATCGACAGGCGCAGAGAGAGGGGCATCTCCTCTTCTTCGTCCACCTCGTCGGCCTCGGGCACCCAGCCCGCCTGGGTCTGCGGATCAATCACGGTCAATGCGAGTCACCCCAGCCACGGTCTTCTGCCCGACCTCGACCGCGACCTCCACGCCCTCGGGCAGGTAGATGTCGACGCGCGAGCCGAAGCGGATCAGTCCGATACGGTCACCCTGCTCGACCTTCGTGCCCTCCGGGATGTAGGGGACGATGCGGCGGGCCACGGCACCGGCGATCTGGATCATCTCGATGTCACCGAGCTCGGTGTCGAAGTGCCAGACGACGCGCTCGTTGTTCTCGCTCTCCTTGTTGAACGCCGGTACGAACCCGCCGGGGATGTGCTCGACCGACGTCACGGTGCCGGAGAGGGGCGCGCGGTTGACGTGGACGTTCAGCGGGCTCATGAAGATGGCGACGCGGGTGCGGCCGTCCTTCCACGGCATGATGCTCTGCACCACACCGTCGGCGGGGGAGATGACCCGTCCCGGCGCGATCTCGCGCTCCGGGTCGCGGAAGAACCACAGCATGCCCGCCGCGAGAGCGGTGGCGGGTACGGCGACGGCCTTGGCGACACCCGAGCGGCGGGCGCGGACCAGGCTGACGGCTGCGGTGGCGACGGTCGGGAGAAGCCACGGCGATGCTCCGCGCGCAAGGCGTACACCGGCTCGGCTGTCGCGAGGTGCAGAGGTTTGGCTGTGGGGCATGGATGACCTTCGTAGCGGATGATGCCGCACTCTGACGGGGGACGGCGGCTTTCAGCGATCGTAGCGGTTCACGGCCACAACTGGGTAAGTCAGGAAGCCGAGTCGGCATTTGTACGGTGTTGACGGGGTGTGATCTTCTTCTCGAAGAAAACACCCCGAACCCGGACATCCAGCCTCGGAACTAGCCTTGGAACCGATACTCCTCGAGCAGCCTGCGTCCGATGATCATTTTCTGGATCTCGGCGGTACCTTCACCGATCAGCAGCATCGGAGCCTCACGGTAGAGGCGCTCGATCTCGTACTCCTTGGAGAAGCCGTAGCCGCCGTGGATCCGGAAGGCATCCTCCACGACCTCCTTGCAGTACTCGGACGCGAGGTACTTCGCCATCCCAGCCTCAAGGTCGTTTCGTTCTCCGGAGTCCTTTTTGCGTGCCGCGTTCACCATCATCGCATGCGCGGCCTCGACCTTGGTAGCCATCTCGGCGAGCTTGAACTGGATCGCCTGGTGCTGGGCGATCGGCTTGCCGAACGTGTGACGCTGCTGGGCGTACTGGACGCCCAGCTCGAACGCGCGCTGAGCGACCCCGCAGCCACGCGCCGCCACGTTGACGCGGCCGACCTCCACGCCGTCCATCATTTGGTAAAAACCTCGGCCCGTCACCCCTCCGAGCACGCGGTTTGCGGGAATCCGCAGACCGTCCATGATCAGCTCGGTGGTGTCGACGCCCTTGTAACCCATCTTGTCGATCTTGCCCGGGATGGTCAGCCCGGGGCGGACCTCACCAAAGCCGGGCTCCTTCTCGACGAGGAAGGTCGTCATCGACTTGTGGGGTGCCGTGCCCTCGGCGTGTCCTTCGTCACTTCGCACCAGGACGGCTACGAGGGAGGACGTTCCGCCGTTCGTCAGCCACATCTTCTGGCCGTTCAGGACGTACTCGTCACCGTCCTTCACCGCCTTCGACGTGATCGCGGACACGTCGGAGCCCAGGCCCGGCTCCGACATCGAGAACGCGCCACGGATGTCGCCGGCCGCCATCCTCGGCAGGAAGTGGTCCTTCTGCTCCTGCGTGCCGTGCTGCTTGAGCATGTACGCCACGATGAAGTGCGTGTTGATGATGCCGGACACCGACATCCAGCCACGGGCGATCTCCTCCACGCACAGCGCGTACGTCAGGAGAGACTCGCCCAGACCCCCGTACTCCTCGGGGATCATCAGGCCGAACAGGCCCAACTCCTTCAAGCCGTCGACGATCTGCTGCGGGTACTCGTCGCGGTGCTCCAGCTCGGTGGCGACCGGGATGATCTCCTTGTCCACGAAGTCGCGGACGGTGGAGAGGATCTCCTGCTGGATGTCGGTCAGACCGGAGGTCTGGGCGAGACGGGCCATGGCTTACTTCTCCTGCGACTTGAGCTCGGGGCGGCCGGGCTGTTCGCCGCCGCGCTCCTTGATGTACGTCTCGGTCGGCACCATCACCTTGCGACGGAACACGCAGACCAGCGTGCCGTCCTGCTTGTAGCCCTTGGTCTCGACGTGGACGATCCCGCGGTCGTTCTTCGACTTGGACGGCCACTTGTCGAGCACGGTCGTCTCGCCGTAGATCGTGTCGCCGTGGAAGGTCGGCGCCACGTGCTTCAGCGACTCGATCTCCAGGTTGGCGATCGCCTTGCCGGAGACGTCCGGCACGGACATGCCGAGCAGCAGCGAGTAGATGTAGTTCCCGACCACGACATTCTTGCCGAAGTCGGTCGTCTTCTCCGCGTAGTTGCTGTCCATGTGGAGCGGATGGTGGTTCATGGTGAGCAGACAGAACAGGTGGTCGTCGTACTCCGTGACCGTCTTGCCCGGCCAGTGCTTGTACGTCGCCCCGACCTCGAACTCCTCGTAGGTGCGTCCGAACTGCATCGCGCTCAGGCCTCCGGGATCTCGAACTTGCTGGTGCGCTGCATGCCGGCGGCGCGGCCCTTGCCGGAGATGACCAGGGCCATCTTGCGGCTGGCCTCGTCGATCATCTCGTCGCCGAGCATCGCCGAGCCCTTCTTGCCGCCCGCCTCGGACGTGTAGTAGTCGTACGCGTCCAGGATCAGCTCGGCGTGGTCGTAGTCCTCCTGGGAGGGCGAGAAGATCTCGTTGGACGCCTCGACCTGGCCCGGGTGCAGCACCCACTTGCCGTCGAAGCCGAGGGCGGCGGCACGCTGCGCGACCTCGCGGTAGCCGTCGATGTTGCGGATCTGGAGGTAGGGGCCGTCGATCGCCTGGAGGTTGTTGGCGCGGGCGGCCATCAGGATCTTCATCAGGATGTAGTGGTAGGCGTCCGCCGGGTAGCCGGGCGGCTGCTCGCCCACGACCAGCGACTTCATGTTGATGGACGCCATGAAGTCGGCCGGGCCGAAGATGATCGTCTCGACGCGCGGGGAGGCCTGCGCGATCTCGTTGACGTTGTTCAGGCCCTGCGCGTTCTCGATCTGTGCCTCGATGCCGATCTTGCCGACCTCGAATCCCATCGTCTTCTCGATCTGGGTCAGCAGGAGGTCGAGGGCGACGACCTGCTGCGCGGTCTGCACCTTCGGCAGCATGATGCAGTCCAGGTTCTGCCCGGCTCCCTCGACGACCGTCACGACGTCGCGGTACGTCCACTCGGTCGTCCAGTCGTTGACGCGCACGACCCGCGTCTTGCCCGTCCAGTCGCCCTCGTTGAGGAACTTGACGATGGTGTGCCGCGCCTCGGGCTTGGCGAGCGGCGCGCACGCGTCCTCCAGGTCGAGGAAGACCTGGTCCGCCGGGAGGCCCTGAGCCTTCTCCAGGAAGCGGGGGTTCGAGCCCGGCACGGCCAGGCAGGAGCGCCGCGGGCGGAGACGGTTGACGGTCATGCGGGGACCTCCAGGGGGTCGAGCTTGTTCGCTTTCCGGATCTCGTCGACGATGCGGCCGATGATTCCGGTGATGTCGAAGTCCTTCGGGGTGAAGACGGCGGCCACACCGGCGGTCCTGAGCTGCTCGGCATCACCGTTTGGGATGATGCCACCAGCGATCACCGGTATATCTGTGGCACCGGCCACACGGAGGCGTTCCAGCACGTCCGGAACCAGCTGGGCGTGCGACCCGGACAGGATCGACAGGCCGACCGCGTGCACGTCCTCGGCGAGGGCCGCGTCCACGATCTGCTCGGGGGTGAGCCGGATGCCCTGGTAGACGACCTCGAAGCCGGCGTCACGGGCCCGCACGGCGATCTGCTCGGCGCCGTTGGAGTGCCCGTCCAGGCCGGGCTTGCCGACCAGGAAACGCAGCTTTCCGACGCCCAGCTCCTTGGCCGTCAGATCCACCTTTCGGCGCACCTCGGACAGGGCCGAGCCCTCCTCGGCGGGGATCGCCACCGGCGCCGACGAGACCCCTGTCGGCGCCCGGAACTCGCCGAACACCTCGCGCAGCGCCCCGGCCCACTCGCCGGTCGTGACCCCGGCGCGGGCGCACTCCAGGGTGGCCTCCATGAGGTTGTCGGTGCCCTTGGCGGCCTCCTTCAGCTTTTCCAGCGCCTTGCAGGGGCGCGGGTGGTTGAAGGGCGGCTGGTAGCGGGTGTCCCGCCAGTGCTGGAGGGAGGCGACGACACGGGCCTCGACCGCCGGGTCGACCGTCTGGATCGCGGTGTCCAGGTCGGCCGTGAGGGGGTTCGGCTCGGTCGTCTCGAAGATGTTGACGCCGACGATCTTCTCCTGGCCGGACTCGATACGGCCCCGGCGCTCGGCGTGCGAGGCGACGAGCTGCGACTTGAGGTAGCCCGACTCCACGGCGGCCATCGCGCCGCCCATCTCCTGGATCCGCTCGATCTCCGCGAGGGACTCCTCGACGAGCTCGCCCACCTTGGCCTCGATCACCTTCGAACCCTCGAAGATGTCCTCGTACTCCAGCAGGTCGCTCTCGTGCGCGAGCACCTGCTGGATGCGCAGCGACCACTGCTGGTCCCAGGGCCTGGGCAGGCCCAGGGCCTCGTTCCAGGCCGGCAGCTGCACGGCACGCGCGCGTGCGTCCTTCGAGAGGGTCACGGCCAGCATCTCCAGGACGATCCGCTGGACGTTGTTCTCCGGCTGCGCCTCCGTCAGGCCCAGGGAGTTGACCTGGACGCCGTAGCGGAAGCGGCGGTGCTTGGGGTCCTCGATGCCGTACCGCTCACGGGTGACGCGGTCCCAGATGCGGCCGAACGCCCGCATCTTGCACATCTCCTCGACGAAGCGGACGCCCGCGTTCACGAAGAAGGAGATACGGCCGACGACGTCACCCATGCGCTCCTGCGGCACCTGGCCGCTGTCGCGCACCGCGTCGAGGACGGCGATCGCGGTGGACATCGCGTACGCGATCTCCTGGACCGGCGTGGCGCCCGCCTCCTGCAGGTGGTAGCTGCAGATGTTGATCGGGTTCCACTTCGGCATGTGGGAGACCGTGTACGCGATCATGTCCGTCGTCAGGCGGAGCGAGGGCACCGGCGGGAACACGTGCGTCCCCCGGGACAGGTACTCCTTGACGATGTCGTTCTGGGTCGTGCCCTGGAGCTTGGTGATGTCCGCGCCCTGCTCCTCGGCGACGACCTGGTAGAGCGCCAGGAGCCACATGGCGGTGGCGTTGATGGTCATCGAGGTGTTCATCTGCTCCAGGGGGATGTCCTGGAACAGCCTGCGCATGTCACCGAGATGGGCCACCGGCACGCCGACCCGGCCCACCTCGCCGCGGGCGAGGATGTGGTCGGAGTCGTAGCCGGTCTGCGTCGGCAGGTCGAACGCCACCGACAGACCCGTCTGACCCTTGGCGAGGTTGCGCCGGTACAACTCGTTGGACGCCTCGGCCGTGGAGTGACCGGCGTACGTGCGCATGAGCCACGGCCGGTCCTTCTGACGCTCAGTCATGGACGCCTCTCAGATGTTCCGGAAGCGGTTGATCGCGTCGAGGTGCTTCGCGCGCTTCTCCTGGTCGCGCACCCCGAGGCCCTCCTCGGGGGCCAGGCACAGGACGCCGACCTTGCCCTGGTGGAGGTTGCGGTGCACGTCGTAGGCCGCCTGCCCGGTGTCCTCCAGGGAGTAGACCTTGGAGAGCGTCGGGTGGATCTTGCCCTTGGCGATGAGCCGGTTGGCCTCCCAGGCCTCGCGGTAGTTGGCGAAGTGCGAGCCGATGATCCGCTTCAGGGACATCCACAGGTAGCGGTTGTCGTACTCGTGCATGTAGCCGGAGGTCGAGGCGCAGGTGGTGATGGTGCCGCCCTTGCGCGTGACGTAGACCGAGGCGCCGAAGGTCTCGCGACCGGGGTGCTCGAAGACGATGTCGATGTCCTCGCCGCCGGTGAGCTCGCGGATGCGCTTGCCGAAGCGCTTCCACTCCTTGGGGTCCTGGGTGTGCTCGTCCTTCCAGAACTTGTAGTCCTCGGCGGTGCGGTCGATGATCGCCTCCGCGCCCATGGACCGGCAGATCTCCGCCTTCTGCTCGCTGGAGACGACACAGATGGGGTTGGCGCCGCCGGCCAGGGCGAACTGCGTGGCGTACGAGCCGAGGCCGCCGCTCGCGCCCCAGATCAGCACGTTGTCGCCCTGCTTCATGCCGGCGCCGTTGCGCGAGACGAGCTGGCGGTACGCGGTGGAGTTGACGAGCCCCGGGGCGGCGGCCTCCTCCCACGACAGGTGGTCCGGCTTCGGCATCAGCTGGTTGGACTTGACGAGCGCGATCTCTGCCAGGCCGCCGAAGTTCGTCTCGAAGCCCCAGATGCGCTGCTCCGGGTCGAGCATCGTGTCGTTGTGGCCGTCGCTGGACTCCAGCTCGACGGAGAGGCAGTGCGCGACGACCTCGTCACCCGGCTTCCAGGCGTTGACGCCCGGGCCGGTGCGCAGCACGACGCCCGCGAGGTCGGAGCCGATGATGTGGTACGGCAGGTCGTGCCGCTTGGTGAGCTCGCTGACCTTGCCGTACCGCTCCAGGAAGCCGAACGTCGACAGCGGCTCGAAGATCGACGTCCACACGGAGTTGTAGTTGACCGAGGAGGCCATGACGGCCACCAGGGCCTCGCCCGGGCCCAGCTCGGGCAGCGGCACCTCGTCCAGGTGCAGTGACTTGCGCGGGTCCTTGTCGCGGGTCTGCATGCCCGCGAACATCTCCGTCTCGTCCTTGTGCACGGTGATCGCCCGGTACGACTCGGGGAGCGGCAGGGCGGCGAAGTCGGCCGACGTCGAGTCGGCGGACTGGATCGCGTCCAGGATCTCGTTCACGGTCACGGTGTTGCCTCCGGCGGTACGCACCCTGAGGGAGGGGTGCTGAGGGTTACGTCGGTGCTGCTGAGGGTTGGGGAAGTGCCGTCGGTTCGGCGGATGGTGCTGTTCGGCAGCGCTTTGTGGCGCGGGAGGTTGCCTGTGACGCAGGCGCCCGGGCGCGCAGGCCCTGAGGGGCTTGCGGGGACAGCCGGCGTACGAAAGGTCTCTGCACGCCGGCCGCCCGGACACCTTCAACGTATGGCACGCCGTGTCACCTCGCAAGGCACTCGGTGCCAGAAATTGCTCTCAGGTGAAATCTTTACGTAACAAATGAGCGATGATCGATCAAAGCTACTGTCGGGTAGATGCCGAGGGGGCAAAGAGAAACGCGCCGACGGCGGCACTGGGTGCCACCGTCGGCGCGTCGCCGGACGTCGCGTAGGGGAATGTCTAGGAATGTTCCTTCAGGGCCTGCTCGATGGTGCGCATGACCTCGTCGAGAGGGGCGTCGGTGCGCGCGACCGTCACCAGGACCTCCCCGTGCGCCGTCGCGGTGGTCGGAGCGGTCCGGGCCGTGGTGTCCCGCCCGGCCCCGATGCCCGTGCCGAACGTCTTCCGCACGATGGCGAAGGCGTGGTCCAGCTGTGCCTCCACGTCGCCCTGGCCCCCCGCGCGCAGCCAGCGCCGCAGGACGTGGTTGTGGGCGGTGACGACGGCGGACGCGGCGACCTCGGCCAGCAGCGGGTCGTCGTTGGCGTCGTCGTCGTGGGCGTGCTCGTCGAAGTGGCCGAGGAGGTAACGGGTGAAGAGGCGCTCGTAGCGGGCCACCGACGCGATCTCCGCCTCGCGCAGCGTGGGCACCTCACGGGTGAGCTTGTAGCGGGCGACCGAGATCTCCGGCCGGGCCGCGTACATCTTCATGACTTCCTTGATCCCCCGGCACACGGTGTCGAGCGGATGCTCGTGCGCGGGCGCCGCGTTGAGCACGGCCTCGGCGCGGATCAGTGTGTCGTCGTGGTCGGGGAAGATCGCTTCTTCCTTGGAGCGGAAGTGGCGGAAGAAGGTGCGGCGGGCGACGCCCGCCGCGGCCGCGATCTCGTCGACCGTGGTCGCCTCGTAGCCCTTGGTCGCGAAGAGCTCCATCGCCGCGGCCGCCAGCTCCCGGCGCATCCTGAGCCGTTGGGCGGCCGCGCGACTGCCCGCGGCACTCTCCGGCGCGTCGGGCGTGGCTGGTGTACGTGAGGACTTCGCGGGCTGGGACATGACCCGAACGTACTGCATGTGCGCAGCTCGGTGCGCAGGTCGGGCGTTTCCCCCGCCCTCTTCGGGCGGGGGTCCGCCTGCCGCGCCGAGCAGCCCGCCCCAGCCCGCCGTGGACGCGAACCGGTCCGCCGGACGCTCAGCGCCGGGCATATTCGCGGAAGCCGCGGCCCGTCTTGCGGCCGAGGCAGCCCGCGGCCACCAGGTGCTCCAGGAGCGGTGCCGGGGCGAGGCCGGGGTCCCTGAACTCGCGGTGCAGGACCTTCTCGATGGCCAGGGAGACGTCGAGGCCGACGACGTCCAGGAGTTCGAACGGACCCATCGGGTAGCCGCCGCCCAGCTTCATCGCGGCGTCGATGTCGTCGAGCGACGCGTAGTGCTCCTGCACCATCTTGATCGCGTTGTTGAGGTACGGGAACAACAGCGCGTTCACGATGAAGCCCGCCCGGTCACCGCAGTCGACGGCGTGCTTCTTGATCCGGACGCACACCTCACGGACCGTGGCGTGGACGTCGTCGCCCGTCAGCACTGTGCGGACCACCTCGACCAGCTTCATCGCCGGCGCCGGGTTGAAGAAGTGCATGCCGATGACGTCCTGCGGGCGCGAGGTGGCGCGGGCACAGGCGACGACGGGCAGCGACGAGGTGGTGGTGGCCAGGACCGCGCCCGGCTTGCACACCTTGTCCAGGGTCGCGAACAGCTGCCGCTTGACGTCCAGGTCCTCGGCGACGGCCTCGACGGCCAGGTCGACGTCGGCGAAGGCGTCGTAGGAGCCCGCCGTGGTGATCCGGTCCAGGGTCTGCGCGGCCGCCTCGGCGGTCACCCGGCCCTTGTCGACGGAGCGGGCGAGCGACTTGCCGATACGGGCCTTGGCGGCCTGCGCCTTCTCCTCGCTGCGGGCGGCGATGACGACGTCGTAGCCGGCCTTCGCGAACACCTCGACGATGCCCGACGCCATGGTGCCCGAGCCCGCGACACCGACCAGGCGCACGGGGCGGCCCGCGGTGAGGTCGGCGCCGTCGAGCGAGGTCAGCGCGTCCCGCACGACGGTGGCGCTGCCGGGTGCGTCGTAGGTGTAGAAGCCGCGGCCCGACTTGCGGCCGGTCAGGCCGGCCTCGCTGAGCTGCTTGAGGATCGGGGCGGGGGCGTGCAGCCGGTCGCGGGACTCGGCGTACATGGCCTCCAGGACCGTACGGGCCGTGTCGACGCCGATCAGGTCGAGCAGCGCGAGCGGGCCCATGGGCAGCCCGCAGCCGAGCCGCATCGCGGCGTCGATGTCCTCGCGGGAGGCGTACTTCGCCTCGTACATCGCGGCGGCCTGGTTGAGATAGCCGAACAGCAGCCCGTCCGCGACGAATCCGGGGCGGTCGCCGACCGCGACGGGCTCCTTGCCGAGGCCGACGGCCAGGTCGGTGACCGCGGCGACGGCCTGGGGCGAGGTCAGCACGGACGAGACGACCTCGACCAGCTTCATCGCCGGCGCCGGGTTGAAGAAGTGCAACCCGAGCACCCGCTCCGGGCGGGCCGAGTCGGCGGCCAGCCGCGTGACGGACAGCGCGTTGGTGCCGGTCGCCAGAATCGTCTCCGGGCGCACGATGCCGTCCAGCTCCCGGAAGATCTGCTGCTTGATCTCGTACGACTCCGGGGCCACCTCGATGACCAGGTCGGCGTCGGCGGCCGCGCGCAGGTCGGTGGAGGTGCGGAAGCGGGCGAGGGCGCCCGTGCGCTCCTGCTCGGTCAGCCTCCCACGTTCCACGGCGCGGGCGGTGGCGGCCTCCAGGGCGGCGAGGGACCTCGCGGCCGGGGCCTCGCTGATGTCGATGCCGATGACTTCGTGGCCGGCCCGGGTGAGGACCTCGGCGATGCCGGTGCCCATCGTGCCGAGGCCGACGACGGCAATGCTCTTGAGCGGGGACAGAGAGGTGTCGTGCAGGGGAGTGGCCATCGCGGGACTCCAGAGAATGAGGGTGACGACTGGGGACGCGCCCGGGTGCGCCGAGGGGAGATCCGGCCGAGAGGCCGGAACCGAGGGCGCACCGGGGTGCGGAAGGAGTGCGGGTGTGGTGCCGGGCTGCAAGCGCACACGCCCGGTGCCGTCGCCGTGGACGTGCACACGTCCGAGGGACGGCGGAACCGACCGGCCCTGTCCCGTGGCCGGGTCGAACTGCGGTACACGAGGTACCGAACCGACTGCTCTCACGGCGGCTGCGTCACCAGGCCACCGCGAGGAGGGCTGCGAGTGGGTAACTCGCTCGTCTGAGCTTAACCGGCGGGTAACGAGCGCGCCACCCCCCGACTTTGTGATGTAGGTCCCGCGCACCTGGTGCCCCGCCTAGGCTCGCCTCATGGACGTAGAGTTGCGATCACTCACGGAGCGCTTACGGCGCGAGTCCGGGGGGACGGCCGCGTACGAGCGGCTGGTGGCCACCGAGGATCACGACGAACTGGCGGGAGTGCTCACCGAGCCCGCGCAGCCGCTGTGGGCCAGGGAGCTGGCCGCGTTCCGGCTGGGACTCGTGGGCGACCGGCGGGCATTCGAGGCCCTCGTCCTGCTCCTCAACCACCGTGACCCGCCGCGCTGTGCCTCCGCGGCCTACGCGCTCGCCCGACTCGGCGACCCCCGCACCGCCCGCGCGGCCGCCGCCCTCGCCACCAACGAACTGCGGGTCGCCTACGCCCTGCACCCGGTCCGGCTCCTGACCGAGTTGCGCGCACCGGAATCCGTGCCCGCGCTGATCACCACGTTGGAGCGACGGCTGAGCCCGCACGACCCCTACCGCAAGGTGGCGCTGGCGTGTGTGGAGGGGCTGGGCGCGCTGGGCGACGTCCGCGCCCGTCCGGTCCTGAACGAGGCGCTCGCCCACCCGACGCTGGCCGAGGCGGCGGTGCACGCGCTGGCGCGGATCCCGAAGCAGCGGTGAGCCGTCAGGCCCGCAGAAGCCGGGCGTAGCGGACCTCGGGAACCGCGACGCCGTCCACCTCGAAGGGCTCCTCGGCGCCGTCCGCCCGGAAATCCCCGCGCTCGTAGAACCGGCGGGCGCGGGTGTTCTCCTTGAGGACCCACAGGTACATCCGCTCGTGTCCGAGGGCCGCGCACTGGCGTACCGACTCCGTGAGGAGGCGTCGGCCCACGCCGCTGCCCAGGCGGTCGGGGGCGACGTAGAGGGCGTACAACTCGGCGTCCCCTGTGCGCACTTCGCCGTCGCGGTACGGGCCGTGGGCCGCCCAGCCGATGATCTCGCCGGCCTGCTCGGCGACGAGGTTCACCACGCTGCCGTCGCCCTGCCCGAACCGGGCCCGGCGCCGCTCGGCGTCCCCGGTCGCGCTGAGCGCGTCGAGGTACGACTGCGGTATGAGGCCCCGGTAGGCGGTCTGCCAGCCCCGGACGCGGATCTCGGAGACCCGGTCGCAGTCGGCGAGCGTCATGTCCCGCACCTGGAGAGCGGTCACGTCCAGGTCGCTCACTCCGGCACCACCGCGAACGCCTCGATCTCCATCAGGACGTCCGGCCGGACCAGTGCGGCGACCTGCACGGCCGAGGCGGCTGGGAGGCGGTCGTCGGGCAGGTGCGCGGCGCGGGCCGCGCGGATGGCCGGCATGTGGGCCATGTCCGTGACGAAGTAGGTGAGTTTGACGATGTCGTCGAAGCTCGCGCCGGCGGCCGCCAGGCAGCGCCCGAGGTTGGCGAAGACCTGCCGGGCCTGCGCCTCCGGGTCCCCCTCGCCGATCAGCCTGCGGTGTTCGTCGAGGGGGAGCTGGCCCGCTATCGCCACGAAGCGGCCGGAGCCGATGACGACGTGGCTGTACTGCGCGGCGGCGGCGACGCCGTCGGGGGCGGGGATCCTGACCAGCTCACTCATGCGTCCATGGTGGACCATGGGTCCGACATCGCCTCCGACGGGCCGTCAGAGGGCCCTGCCGACCGACGACAACGCGGCGAGGCGCGGTGCCGGACCCCGCGAGCCCGGCATGATCCGAACGAGAGGCCCTAGGGGGCTTCTGACGGATCTCCGTGGAGGAAGGAGCGGCGTCCGGTGCGTGCTCTCGGTGTGCCGGCCGGAAGCCCTCGTACTGGGCGTAC